>CAMOZZ010000057.1 GCA_946631165.1 uncultured Lachnospiraceae bacterium
GGCAGGAACTTGAAAGACCGCGCGACATGGGAATATAAACGATCTCGTCATGATCCTTCAGCAGTTTGTCCCAGAGATCCATTGTATCGCCGGGGGAGGGCATGGAAGTGGAGATCTTCGCGCCATCTTTCAGCATGTCATAAAACTCATCCTGCGTCAGGTTGATATCTTCAAAATAAAGCCTGTCATTGATATAAAACGGCATGGGTATGACGCGCACGCCCAGCTCCCTGGCTTCAGCCTGGGAGATTCCGCTGTTGCTGTCAGTAAGAATGGCGACTTTGCTCATGGGTATTTTCCTCTGTATCATTTCTTGACATTGATAAACTGATAGAGATTATAAGCGTTTGTAATGCGTATTGCAAGCAGGAAAAAAACAGACAATCGGCGCTTAATGTCAGATCGGGATCTGTTGTCTGCCGCCGTCTGGTTCCGCGGGACGGCAGCGCTTCTTTCAGTTGCATTTGAGGTAACAATACTGTAAAATGGTGAAGCACGCAGAACGGCGGAGGAAGACAGATGAGCATTATCCGTACCGACAAACTGGTATTTGAATACACAAGAAAAGATGAAGAGAACAATGTCACGGAGACCGTCCGCGCTATAGACGGGGTGGATCTGGATATAGAAAAAGGCGATTTTATTGCTATTCTCGGCAGGAACGGCTCGGGCAAATCCACGCTTGCAAAGCACATCAATGCGCTCCTGTATCCGACTGGCGGTACGATCTGGGTCGGCGGCATGGATACGAAGGATGATGCCAAACTGTGGGATATCCGGCAGACGGCGGGAATGATCTTCCAGAATCCCGATAACCAGATGGTCGCTTCCGTGATCGAAGAGGATGTCGGGTTCGGCCCGGAGAACATGGGCGTTCCGACGGAGGAGATCTGGAAGCGTGTCGCGCACAGCCTGGAAGCCGTAGGAATGACCGCCTATGCAAAAAAATCACCGAACCACCTTTCCGGCGGACAGAAACAGCGTATCGGCATCGCGGGCGTTCTCGCCATGAGGCCGCAGTGCATTGTGATGGATGAGCCGACCGCCATGCTGGATCCGATCGGCAGAAGGGAAGTCATTAAGACGGTCCATGAACTGAATAAGACGGAACATATCACTGTCATCCTGATCACGCACTATATGGAAGAGGCGGTCGACGCGGACCATGTCTTTGTGATGGAACACGGACAGGTGAAGCTGCAGGGAACGCCGAGGGAAGTCTTTTCCCGCGTGGACGAGCTGAAGGCGCTGAATATGAGTGTGCCGCAGGTCACGGAACTCGCTTATGAGCTGAAGAAGAGCGGCGTGGATATCCCGGACGGAATTTTAAAGATCGAGGAGCTGACGGAAGCATTATGTCACTTGAACTGAAAAATGTAAATTTCACCTATAATCCCGGCACGCCCATGCAGCAGGATGTCCTGAAGGACATTAACGTGACCATTGAAAAGGGAGAATTCCTGGCGATCATGGGACATACAGGCTCCGGAAAGTCCACGCTGATCCAGCATATGAACGCGCTGGTATCGCCTACATCCGGTCAGGTGCTGTTTGACGGGCAGGATATCTTTGCCCAGGGGTTTGACAAAAGGATGCTCCGGAGCAAAGTGGGCATGGTGTTCCAGTATCCGGAACATCAGCTCTTTGAAGAGACTGTTTTCGAAGATATCTGTTTTGGTCCCCGGAACCTGAAGCTTTCGGAAGAGGAAGTGAAAGCGCGCGCGGAAGAAGCGATGAAGCTTACCGGCGTGCCGGATGATTTCAGGGAACGGTCGCCGTTTGAACTGTCGGGCGGGCAGAAAAGAAGAGTCGCCATCGCCGGCGTCCTTGCCATGAAGCCGGAATATCTTATCCTGGATGAGCCGACCGCCGGCCTGGATCCGGGCGGCCGTGATGAGATCCTGGATCTTCTGAAAGAACTGCATGAAAAGTCCGGCATCAGCATTATTCTGGTGTCGCACAGCATGGAGGATATCGCGAACTACGCGCAGCGGATCCTTGTGCTGAACGCCGGCAGGATCGTTCTTTCCGGTACGCCCAGAGAGGTGTTCCGGCATGCCGATGAACTGGCCGGTTACGGCCTGTCTGTTCCGCAGGCAGCGCTGATCATGCATGCGCTGAAAGAGAAAGGCTTTGATGTGGATACAGATGCGAACACGGTGGCGGAAGCAAAGGCATCCATTCTTGCCGCGCTTGCAAAACGCGGCGTGACCGCCGGAAAGGCAGGTGAAGCCGATGCTTAAAGACATGACGCTCGGACAGTACTATCCTGTCGATTCCATGGTGCACAGGCTTGATCCGCGCACCAAGCTTGCCGGCACGCTGCTGTATATTATTTCGCTGTTCATCACAAATAATGTGGTCGGATATGCCATTGCATTCCTGTTCCTGTGCCTCTGCATCGGCCTGTCGCATGTTCCGCCGAAGTATATCCTGAAGGGCCTGAAACCGGTGCTCGTGCTGATGTTCATCAGTGTGTTCTTCAATCTGTTCTTTATCAAGGGGGAGCCGGTCCTGTTCTCCTGGAAATTTATAACGATCACGCAGCCGGGCCTGCGCCAGGCAATCCTGATGGCTGTCAGGCTGGTGTTCCTGATCAGCGGTTCGGCGCTGATGACCTACACCACTACGCCTACCGCGCTTACGGACGGCATGGAAAAAGGCCTCGGCTTCCTGAAGGTGTTCAAGGTGCCGGTGCATGAGATCGCCATGATGATGTCGATCGCGCTCCGGTTCATTCCGATCCTCGCCGAAGAAGCCGACAAGATCCAAAAGGCGCAGATGGCGCGCGGCGCAGTGTTTGACGAAGGCAATCTGATCCAGCGGGCTAAAGCGCTTGTCCCGCTGCTCGTGCCGCTCTTCATCTCCGCTTTCCGGCGTGCGACGGATCTTGCCATGGCCATGGAAGCCAGATGTTATCACGGCGGAGACGGCCGGACGAAGATGCATCCGCTGAAATACGGCCGGAATGATATGCTGGTCTATACTGCCTTTCTGGCCTATCTTGCGCTGGTCTTCATCAGCAGGAAGATCAGCATCGGGATCTGAATATGAAAAGGATCATGCTCACCGTCGCGTATGACGGCACCGATTATCATGGCTGGCAGCTGCAGCCGAGAGAGATCTCCATAGAGGAAGTGCTGAACCGTGAGCTCAGCCGTATTACCGGAGAAGACATCAGAGTGAAAGGCGTAAGCCGCACGGATGCGGGCGTCCATGCGGAAGGCAATCTGTGCATTTTCGATACGGAATCGCCGATTCCGCCGGAGAAATTCTCCTATGCGGTGAATAAGAGCCTGCCGGATGATATCGTGATTCAGGAATCCCGCGAAGTTCCGGCGGATTTTCACCCGCGGAAATGGGACAGCGAGAAGACCTACGAGTATCATATCGTCCGCTGCAGGCATGCGGATCCCTTAAGAAAAAGATACGCGTTCTGCTGCTATTATGATCTGGATGCGCAGCGCATGCGGCAGGCGGCGGAATATCTGGTCGGGGAATATGATTTTACGAGTTTCTGTTCCGCCGATACGGAAAAAGAAGATCATGTCCGCCGGATCATTTTCCTTTCTGTCGAAGAACACGGCGATGAGATCGTGCTCTCCGTGACAGGGAATGGCTTCCTTTATAATATGGTAAGGATCATTGCCGGTACGCTCATGGAAGTGGGAAAAGGACACATTCCGCCGGAGGCGGTCGAAAAGATCCGCGATGCGAAGGACCGGACGAAAGCCGGACCGACAGCGCCTGCCTGCGGGCTGCGGCTCATGAAGATCAGGCTGATCGATCCGCCGTGGGAGAAATAAAGCGGAATATAAAACAAAGTCATTCCGAGGGCAGCCCCGGCGCCGCGGGATGGTGGTCTGTCAGGGAGAAGAATGCCGCAAAAACAGTGGATTTTCGTCGTTTTCTCGCTTGACACACCAGAAATCGTGGGGTATACTGACAGGGCACGGTTCAGGTGCGCTGTCTTTTTATTTGCCAAAGCCCCGGCGGAAAGGACAGGATGCCTGCCGTCGGTGACACGGACTTTTGTGACAGCAGCTCCTCCGCATGAGTGGACATGCGCAGGACGTCACGGGATGATGTGGCGCCTCGTCAGAGGGTGCAGCGGTGTGCCTGCTGACGGAGCTGTGAAAAGCACAGCATCAGGAAAATTCAGTCAGATTAATCGTATATATTATAAGGAGGCCCTACCATGAAAACATACATGGCCAGCCCTGATACCATCGAGAGAAAGTGGTATGTGGTTGATGCAGAGGGAAAGAATCTCGGACGTCTGGCTTCTGAAGCAGCCAAGATCTTAAGAGGAAAGAACAAGCCCACATTTACTCCCCATATCGATACGGGAGATTATGTAATCGTTGTAAACGCTGCGAAGGTGAATGTGACCGGCAAGAAGCTGGATCAGAAGATCTATTATCATCACTCGGAGTACGTAGGCGGAATGAAGGAGACTACCCTTCGCGAGATGCTCGCAAAGAAGCCTGAAATGGTCATCGAGCACGCTGTAAAGGGAATGCTTCCGAAGGGACCCATCGGCAGCCAGATGATCAAAAAGCTGTATGTTTATGCGGGACCCGAGCACAATCAGCAGGCACAGAAGCCTGAAGAGCTCACATTCTGATCACGTAAGGGAAGGAGGAAATGATAATGGCTAACAGATTCTACGGAACAGGAAGAAGAAAAAAGAGTATCGCCCGTGTTTATGTCACACCCGGCACAGGAAAGATCACCATCAATAAGAGAGATATCGATGAGTATTTCGGCATGGAGACCCTGAAGGTCGTCGTACGTCAGCCCCTGGAAGCTGTCCAGGCAGCCGACAAGTTCGATGTCCTTGTAAACGTACACGGCGGCGGCTTCACAGGCCAGGCCGGCGCGATCCGTCACGGTCTCTCCCGTGCTCTGCTGCAGGCAGATCCGGAGAACCGGCAGGTTTTAAAGAAAGCCGGTTTCCTTACGAGAGACCCGAGAATGAAGGAAAGAAAGAAGTACGGTCTGAAAGCAGCCCGTCGTGCTCCTCAGTTCTCGAAGAGATAATCTTCGCGAAACAACGAGGTACACAAATGCAAAAGAATACGCCCTGGAATGCCTGCATTCCAAGGGCGTTTTTTGCATATACGCGACAGCTGCCGCGACCGGGAGGAAGTGAAGCGGAATCGGGATGCCTCGTTGTTTACTCAGAAACGCAGCGTTTCCGGGTTTTTCCTGCCTGCATCTTTTGATTTCGAACATATTGACATTGTGTCAGAAGTGATATAAAATACGATTGCTGACACAATGTCAACATACAGGAATGATGAGGGTGTATAGTATGAGAAAAGTAACACCGGAACAGATCGCGCAGAAAAGAGAAGAAATTATCAATGCCTGTGAGCAGCTCTATCAGACAATGAGTTTTCGGGAAATTACGCTCAAGGAGATCGGAAATATCACTTCCTTTTCACGTCCCACCATCTATAACTACTTTGAAACAAAGGAAGAGATCTTTCTGGGACTCTTTCAGAGAGAGTATGACCGCTGGAATGAAGACCTGACCGCCATCCTGAACGGGAATGAGCAGCTGACGAAAAAGGAACTGGCAGATCACATCGCAAACTCTCTGGCAGGACGGGAGCAGCTCTTAAAGCTTCTTTCCATGAACAACTATGACATGGAAGCGAACAGCCGGCAGGAACTGCTGAATACCTTCAAACAGTCTTATGGAGGTTCCATGCATCGGATGTGCATGCTGCTGGAAAAGTTCTGCCCGGCTATGAGCGTCACTGACATTCAGAACTTCATCTACACCTTTTTCCCTTTTATGTTTGGGATATATCCTTATACAGCGGTCACGGAAAAGCAGAAGACCGCCATGAAGGAAGCAGGGATCAACTACGTGTATCAAACTGTCTATGAGCTCACTTACGGCTGCCTGATCCGGCTGCTGGGTGAGTAAAAAGACGGATGATCATAAAATCAAATACAGCAAAGGAGAAAGAAAAATGGCTGAGAATATATTGGTGGCAGTGTTTTCTGCCAGCGGCGTGACAAAGAGAGTCGGCGAAGCGATCGCCAGCGCAGCAGGGGCGGATTTTTATGAGATCGTCCCGAAGGAGATCTATACTTCGGCGGACCTGAACTGGATGAATAAGAAGAGCCGCAGCAGCGTGGAGATGAACGATCCGTCTGCAAGACCGGAGATCAGCGGTACCGTGGAAGACATGGCTTCCTACGACACCGTGATCATCGGCTTTCCGATCTGGTGGGGCATTGCGCCGCGCATTATTGAGACCTTCCTGGAAAGCTATGATTTCAGCGGCAAGACGATCATTCCCTTCTGCACTTCGGGCGGCAGCGGCGTCGGTAAAAGCGACAGCGCCCTGCATAAGAACGTCAGTGCTGACGTGAAGTGGGCGAAAGGTGTACAGATCAACCGTCCGAATGAGAATGAGATCCGCAAATGGCTGGATAAAGTGCTGTAAACGATCAAAGGAGAGACTGCAATGAAATATACAAAACTGGGGAATGCAGATCTGCATGTATCCCGGATCTGCATGGGCTGCATGGGATTCGGCGATTCCGGACGAGGCCAGCACAGCTGGACGGTTGACGAGGAGCATACAAGAGAGATTATAAAGCGCGGGCTCGAGCTGGGCGTCAATTTCTATGATACGGCTATTGCATACCAGAGCGGCACCAGTGAGCAGTATGTTGGCCGTGCGCTCCGGGATTTTGCAAAGCGCGACGAGATGGTCGTTGCCACCAAATTTCTTCCGAGAACGCCGGAAGAGATCGAACAGGGCATCAGCGGTCAACAGCATATCGAGAACATGATCAACACGAGTCTTAAGAACCTTGGGATGGACTATGTTGACCTGTATATCTATCACATGTGGGACTGGCAGACGCCGATCGAAGATATCATGGACGGTCTGAACCGTATCGTGAAGGCAGGAAAAGTCAGATATATTGGTATCTCCAACTGCTTTGCCTGGCAGATCGCGAAGGCCAACGCCCTGGCGGAGAAGGAAGGCTTTGCGAAATTCGTCTCGATCCAGGGGCATTACAACCTGATCTTCCGGGAGGAAGAACGGGAAATGGTTCCTTACTGCAGGGAAGAGAATATCGCGCTTACCCCTTACAGTGCTCTGGCTTCCGGCAGGCTTTCGAGACTTCCCGGACAAGGCGGGACGAAACGCGCCGAAGAAGACGCTTATGCGAAATTCAAATACGATACCACAGCAGCGCAGGATAACGTGATCATCGCACGGGTGGCGGAACTGGCGGAAAAGCGCGGTGTGACTATGACAGAAGTCTCTCTCGCCTGGCTGCTCACCAGGGTGACATCCCCTGTTGTTGGCGCGACTAAGCTTTCCCATATTGAAGGGGCAGTCAAAGCAGTGGAACTGGAACTCACGGAGGAGGAACTTGCCTGTCTGGAGGAGCCCTATGTCCCGCATCCGCTGGCAGGCGTCATGGCACAGAATAAACCTGCGGCAGCGAAGGAAAAACACGTCTGGTCCACAGGCGATCAGAAGATCGGAAGGTAAGGAGGAATATTTAAAATGACTGAGAAGATCGTACAGACAGCAGGAAGGAACCAGCTGGGAGAATTCGCCCCGATGTTCGCGCATCTCAACGATGATGTGCTCTTCGGAGAGGTATGGAATGAAGAAGCAATTGACGTGAAAACAAAGTGCATTATCACCGTGGTATCCCTGATGGCTTCCGGGATCACGGATTCCTCTCTTGCCTATCATCTGCAGAACGCAAAAGCACACGGCGTGACGAAGGAAGAGATCGCCGCTATCATTACCCATGCCACGATGTATGTGGGATGGCCGAAGGGCTGGGCTGTATTCAGACTGGCAAAGGATGTCTGGAAGGAAGAGGAGCCGGCACTGACGGAAAAGGACAGATATCAGAATACCATCTTCTTCCCTGTGGGCGAGCCGAATCCCTACGGAGCGTTCTTTGTGGGACAGAGCTATCTCGCGCCCGTCTCCGCGGAGCAGGTTCCTGTCTTCAACGTTACCTTTGAGCCCGGATGCCGCAATAACTGGCATATCCATCACGCGAAAAGCGGGGGCGGTCAGATGCTGATCTGCGTCGGCGGCAGAGGCTATTATCAGGAATGGGGCAAAGCGCCCGTGGAGATGACGCCCGGCACCGTAATCAATATCCCGGCAAACGTAAAGCACTGGCACGGCGCGGCACCGGATTCCTGGTTCTCCCATCTTGCGATCGAGGTGGCAGGAGAAGAGGCCGGTACGGAATGGCTGGAAGCTGTGAATGCTGAAGATTACAGCAAATTGAAATAAACGGAGGTTTGATTAATCAATGAAAAGAATCCTGTTGGTCTTTATGGCAGCGTTTCTGCTTGTTTCTCTTTCTGCCTGTGGTAATCATGCACAGGAAGAAGCGAAGGAGACACAGACTGCAGCAGAGGAGCAGAAGGAAACAGCAGAAAGCACAAAGGCAGCAGAACCGGAAACGGTACAGGACGAAATGACGCAGCCGGAAACGGAAACAGCCGGGGAGGCGTCCTCTTCGGAGACAGCAGCAGAGCAGGAAAGTGAGGCATCAGCGGAACATTCTGATGTTCTGATCGCATACTTCTCCGCGACCGGTACTACAAAGGGAGTCGCTGAGAAGATTGCATCTGTTACCGGCGGAGATCTCTATGAGATCCTGGCGGCAGAACCCTATACTTCAGATGACCTGAATTATAACGACAGCAGCAGCCGTACCACAACAGAGCAGAATGATAAAAGCGTTCGTCCGGAGATCGGAAGCGGGGATATATCCCTGGAAGGCTATAAGACCGTCTATCTTGGCTTTCCGATCTGGTGGGGGGAAGAGCCGCGTATTCTGGATATCTTTGTCGAAAAGTACAGTTTTGAAGGGATTACGGTGATCCCGTTCTGCACATCGGGAGGCAGCGGAATCGGACATAGCGGTCCCAACATGGAAGCGCTTGCAGGCAGCGGTACCTGGCTGGAAGGACAGCGCTTTGGCGGAAATGTGTCGGAGGCGGACCTGCAGTCATGGATCGAAGAACTGCAGTAAACAACAGAAAGTTTTTGCTTTTGTCAATAAATACGGAAAATATTGACAATCTGCATATGTCTGGTACTATTTGAGCAGGAAAGTCCTGCCGATGGAAGCGGATCATAGGGCAGCGCATAGCCGCTGTGGTATATTTTGAAAAAAGGGCTGTGTTTCCACAGCCTTTTTTCATTATCTTAACAGAAAACGGGCAGAAAAGATTTATGGAACAGACGAAACCGCTTTTTATTATTCAAAAATATAAATCGGTGATGCGGGCAGCATTCGCAATTGAAACGGTAGTCTATCTGGTCTCTCTTACAGATACTCTGGTCGCCGGAAATATGATCAGTCAGGAGGCACTGATCGCCATCGGCCTTATGAGCCCGTTTCAGTTCGCGGCAGTCTTTCTTGCCGCTGTGATCAATTCCGGGACCATGCTCAATTATACCAGGAGCATAGGCAGCTATGATGCCCGCCGCGCCAATGAGATATTCAGCCATGGCTGCATCATGGCGCTGGGATATGGTGTGCTGTTCGCAGTCTTCATGATGGCAGTGAAGGGAAGCTTTATTGCCGCCGCAGATGTTTCTGCACAGGCAAAAGAGTATCTCAATGCGTATTACAATATCATTATCTGGTACTATTTGTCGCTGCCGGTCTGCACTGTATTTGATAATACTGTCATGAATACGGGGGGAGAAAAACTGTCTTCCGCTGCCAACATTGTACAGACTGTCAGCAATGTGCTGCTGTCTGTCCTGTTTTCCCGGTTCTTTGGCGTAAGGGGGATTGCTGCCGCTACGCTGCTCTGCCAGCTCGGCGTAATCGCCGCTGCATCTGTCTGGCTCCTGAAAAAAGGGATCCTTGTGCGTCCGCAGCTTCCATTTTCAAAGCAGAGCTTCCTCGCGATCCTGCGCGACGGTCTTGGCAGATCGGTCGTTTTTGCCATGATGTCGCTGACGACGGCGTTTATGAATATGTTTACCCTGCGCCGCTTCGGAACGGATGCCATGACAGTATTTGTCGTGGTGAAAAAAATCCTGGACATTGCGCTGCTATTTATGGGCCTGTCACTGGCGCTGCAGCCTTTTATCGGTACGCTCCGCGAAGAAAAGAACACGAAAGCTGAGCGGTATCTCATGCATACGGCCGTCCGCTATCTGCTGATCACAGGCGCTGCTGTTTCCCTGCTGGTGATTGTTCTGGCGCCGCTGATCGCGGCTACATTCGGCCTCAGAGGAGGCATGCTCGGACCGGCAGCTGTCCGCGGCGTACGCATCGCCGGAGCTACCCTGATCGTACGCGCCCCGCTTATGCTGTTCTTTATCTATTATTTCCTGACGTACAGACGCCTGCCGATGTATCTCATTGCGCTCCTGAACGAACTGGTCTTCCCGGTCGCGCTGGCTATCCTGGGTGCTGCGGCTTTTGGCAGCCAGGAAGGTATATGGACAGGCATTGCAGCTGCGCCGGTTCTCACCATGGCAGTATGCGCCTGGTTTGTCAGACGTATCTATGGCAAAGAACGTTTTCCGCTTCTGCTGCCGCCGGGGGATGAAAGCAGGATCCATATCTATGATTTTCCGCTCACTGCAGAGAACAGCGCTGTGATGGCGGAAACAGCCGGGAAAGTGCTGGCATCGTTTGATTATCCGGCTAAGACCAGAATACTGGCGGAGATGCTTGTCGAGGAAATGTGCATGCTGATCAGTGATAAGAACGGCAGGACGGATGGAAAGCTGTCTGTGGAATGCACGATTATTCCGGAGGATAACGGCGCCAGACTGATCCTGCGGGATACGGGCGTTGTGTTCGATATAACAGACAGAGAGGCAGATATCGTTTCCCTGCGGCAGTATATCGTCGCGCAGATGATGACTGTCCCGAAGCAGAGACAGTATATTGCCTCGGCGGGGTATAACCGGAGTGAATTCTATTTCACAAAATGACGAGAGGAGAGAAGCAGTTTTGAAGACACTGATGATCTTAAGCACCGTTCCGGACGGGCGGCCGGAAATGTGCCTGAAAGAAGCAGCAGCGCTTTCTTACCGGACTGTTTTCTGCGGGACAGAAACGGATGACAGGATCCGTGCTCTTGCGGACGCCTGTTATCTGACAGACTGGAACGATACCGAAGAGCTGATCCGCATTGCCGCAGCGGAGAAGATCGACGGGGTGATCGGTCTGGCCGACCCCGCGGTGCTGCCGGCGGCAAAGGTGGCGGCGGCGCTGGGACTTCCCGGCAATACGCCGGAAAGCATGGAAGTCCTGCTGTCAAAGAACGGATTCCGCGCCCTGCAGGAACGGGCGGGGCTGTTCTGCCCGCGCCATGAGGTGTTTGACACATTCAGTGAGATCGGTGACGCACTGGATTCCTTTTCCTGGCCGCTGATCGTCAAACCGCTTTTATGCTCGTCCTCTTTCGGCCAGACCATTCTTGAAAACAGGGATGGGCTGGCAGAGGCTTTTGACAGAGCGGCGGAAATGTCACGGAACGGGGCGGTATGTATAGAGGAATATATCCGGCCCGCCTCCATGCGTTCTGTGGAGGCAGACGTGTTCGTTTACGGGGAGGATATCCTCTGGGAGGGGCTGAGAGACAGCTGGCACCTCGAGCGTGCACCGCTTCGTCCGCTGTATGACGTTTATCCGGCTCACATGACGGCTGCGGAAGAGGAAGAATTCCGGCGGGAAACTGCCGGTGCCCTGAAGGCGGCAGGTGTCCGGTTCGGCGAGTTCAATATCGAAGGCTTTTTCAATGCGGAGGGCCGTTTCTTTATCGTTGAGATCAATCCCAGGCAGTCCGGGTATTTCAATCCGCAGCATATTGAGATCTGCAGCGGGGTAAACCTGACGAAACTTCTTGTATCGCTGGCTGTGGGCGACACGGAATACTATGATTCGCTGAAGAGCTTTCAGCGGACCGCCAGGCATATGATCTCCTATTCCGTTTTCAGCCGCAGGGAAGGAGAGCTGGACTATGTTTATATCGATCCCCTGCTGCTGACGCATCTGAAATCATTTGACTCGCTTTACAGATCTTCAAGGGGAGATCATGTGAAAGACAATCTGACGGCAAAATGGCCGATCGGGCAGGCTGCTTTCGTGTTTGATAATGCGGAAGAACTGGAAATGGCGCGGGAAAAAATGGAGGAACTGGTCCGCGTGATCCTGCTTTGATCTGTGCCGGAAAGAGAGGAAAAAATGTACGGTACTGCATGGGGACTGCTGCCGCCGCTGATCGCGATTGTTCTTGCGCTGGTCACAAAAGAAGTCTATTCGTCTTTGTTTGCCGGTATCGCAGCCGGGGCATTCCTTGCCTGCGGCTTCCATCCGGTGGATGCCATGAACCTTATCGTAAAGGACGGCCTCTCAGATGCCGTTTCCGGTATGGCCGGGAATTACTGTTTCCTGGTATTGCTGGGGTGTCTGATCGCCATCATCAGCAGGTCAGGGGGCAGTGAAGCCTTCGGCCGATGGGCCGGAAACAGGCTGAAGTCAGGGACCGGGGCTCAGCTGGCGGCTTTCTTCCTGGGAATCCTTGTTTTTATTGACGACTATTTTAACTGCCTGATGGTCGGCTCTGTCATGCGTCCCGTCACCGACAGATACCGGATCTCCAGAGCCAAACTTGCCTATCTGATCGATGCGACCGCAGCGCCGGTCTGCATGATCGCGCCGGTCTCTTCCTGGGCGGCGGCTGTTTCCGGCGTGGCAGAAGATCTGGGGACCGGCATGACAGGGATCCGGCTCTTTATCCGATCGATTCCGTACAACTTTTATTCCTTGCTTACCCTTGTCTTTATCTTTGCGCTGGTCTGCATGGGCGTGGACTACGGCCCGATGAGGGCAGCACAGCGAAAAGCGCGTCTTACCGGAGACCTGGGGGCGAAAGAGGAAGAGAAGGCTGCCGGTGAGCCCTCTGCGCACGAAACAGGACGGAAGGGAAAGACCGCAGACCTGGTCTTTCCGGTCGTTGTGCTGGTCATCGCTGTTCTGATGGCGATGCTTTATGTCGGCGGCTATTTCGGAGAGACGCCGTGGACCGGGACGGAAAACGCAGGTAAGGTGATCGATGCATTGGGAAATACAGACGCTTTTATCGCCCTTCCCTGGGG
>CAMOZZ010000058.1 GCA_946631165.1 uncultured Lachnospiraceae bacterium
ATGCGCGCCGCCCATATAGCTCTCCCGCCGCTCCAGAATGCTTACAGCGGTGCTGTCAGCCCGTTTTACGGTAAGCTTCGTATCGGAATAGAACATCTCGTCAGAAGGGAACTCTTCGAGTGCCGCGGTAATATCGGCGCTTTCGCTTTCTCCAAGCGCAGTCAGTTCATCAGAAAAAGAATCAATCGCTTCAGCCAGAACCGGATATTTTTCGGCAGAGTCAGGATCCAGGGAAGGCGTTTCGGTATTTACCCAATCCCAGCGTTCTTCGCCGGTCTCCAGCGGTTTGTATGCAGAATCGATCACCACTGTCACCGGCTCAACAGAATCCGTGCCGATCACTTCTTCCGCTTCTTCTGTCTCCTCAGGGACAGCAGTCTCCTCCTCCTCCGGCACAGCAGTCTCTTCCTCCTCCGGGACTGCTGTTTCTTCTGCAGTTTCCGTTTCCAGCTGGACCACTTCGTCATCATCAGAAGTGCTGCTCTTTGACACTGCTGCCGACGATCCGCATGCCGCGAGTGATAATATGAGTGACATAGTTACAACAACAGCCAAAATCCTTTTCATAAACGTCTGCCTCCTTACATTGTATCTGTATCCGTCCTTTTTACGGAAACGATCCGTTCGAACGGTATTATTTCGTCCTGTCCTTCTTCGTTCAGTACGATCAGTTTCCTGCCGAACCGGTCTGCTTTTCTGATGCTGCCGATCATCGTGACATAGGATCCTCCCGCTTTGCGGATATCCTCTTTGAACCAGATAATCTCAATCTGCGCGCCGGGTTCATCATGCAGGATACCGGCAAGCGCCAGATCAAGATTCTCCAGAACGCCCTCATCCGGTGCCTTCCATTCCTCCGTAATCCTTCCGGATTCCGCGATCACCGCACCGAATCCCGTTAGCGCGGCAAACGGAGCGAACTGGGCAGCCCTGTCATAGGTTGACATCGGCGGATGTCCGGGAATCGGCCCCGGGTACCGGTCGATGATATCCTCATAATGATTCGCTTTGTTCTTCATGCTTTGTGACCGCCTATCATCGCATTCCGCTCTTTCGCGGTAGCGCCTTCCTGCAGATTCATCCCTTTGAGGACCGCGTTTTTCCCGAATTTCTCCTGCAGATCGAGAATCGCTTTCTGCATCTTCTTTTCCTTTGCAAGCGCGGCTTCTTCTTTTTGTACGGCTGCGTCTCTTGCATCATAATCTGTAAAAAGATCCAGCTGCTCATACTGCGGCTGTTCGATCTTCTCTTCACCGGGAGCAGTATGATTCGCAACGACATACATCCGCCGCACCAGCAGCCGTTCATCGACGATCCTGTCAAACAGTTCCATGACGGCATCAACGATCAGTCTGGCAGAGGATGTTCTTCTTTTCAGATGAATGCTTCCGTGTGCACTCTTCGGAACTTTTCTGCCATAACGGTCGGTATCCACTTCAAAGCTGTCCTCTTTCCCGCCGGAAAGATTTTCCGTATCATACCCGACAGTCAGGACCATCTGGTCGGTCAGCAGCCCTTTCTTTACAAGATCCAGCACCAGACTATCCGTCATTTCCCTGACGACCAGTTTCGCTTTCTCAAAGGGATACGGCTCCTGCAGCACCTGACCGCTGCTGATGCTGCTGCTTTCCGGCACATAGCTTTTGATATCCTTAATGGTGCAGAGCTCGACGCCCCAGGCGTGATCGATCAGCAGTTCAGCGTTTATGCCGAAAAGATCGAACAACAGCTCCGGATTGTGATACTCTCCGGGTTTCCCGAGAGAACATCTGGCTATATCTCCCATGGTATACAGGCCGGCAGATTCCAGTCTTCTGCGGTATCCGCTGCCGATTCTCCAAAAATCAGTAATCGGCGTATGATCCCAGAGCTGTCTGCGGTAACTCATTTCGTCCAGCTCGGCGATCCGCACGCCGTCTTTGTCTGCGGGCATTTTCTTCGCAACAATGTCCATGGCGATCTTCGCCAGATACAGATTTGTACCGATCCCGGCAGTTGCTGTAATGCCGGTATTCTTCAGCACATCCCGGATCATCTTTATGGTAAGCGCATGGGGAGAAAGGCCATAGGTGTCCAGGTAATCGGTCACATCCATGAACACTTCATCTACGGAATAAACGTGAATATCTTCCGGCGCAATATACTTGAGATAGATCTGGTAGATGCGGGAAGAATACTCCATATAGAGCGCCATCCGCGGTTTTGCGACCACATAAGCCGCTTCAAGCGAAGGATCGGTTTCCAGTTCGATCCTGTCCGAAGATGAACCTGTAAACTGTCTTCCCGGCGCCTTAAGCAGCCGTTTCCGGTTAAGCGCCTTTACGTCCCGGACCACTTCAAACAGACGAGCGCGGCCTGAGATACCATAGGATTTCAGAGACGGCGTTACAGCCAGACAGATCGTTTTTTCCGTACGGGAAAGATCAGCTACCACGAGATTAGCGGTAAGCGGATCAAGACCGCGCTCCACACATTCCACGGAAGCATAGAATGATTTCAGATCGATTGCGATGTAAGTTCTGTCTTCTCTGCCCATATGCTGCCTGTTGTTTTTCATGTAAAAATTATAGCATTAAATCATAAAGAAAAACAGGTGACCAGCATAAAACTGATCACCTGTTTTCTTAAGATTTCCTGTATTATCCGACGAGTCTTACCGTCTCTCTTGCAATCGCAAGCTCTTCGTTTGTCGGATACAGAACGACCTGTACCTTGGAATCGTCCGCGGAGATCACTCTCGCTTCGCCTCTGACATTGTTGCGCTCGTCATCGATCTTAACACCGAGATAGGAAAGGTTCTCGCAGATTCTCTTTCTGGTCTTGATGTCGTTCTCGCCTACGCCTGCGGTAAAGGCGATCGCATCCACGCCGTTCATGGCTGCTGTGTAAGCGCCGATGTATTTGACAACACGATAGATGAAAGCATCAAGCGCTACGCCGGCCAGTCTGTTTCCTTCGGCTCTGGCGGCTTCGATATCACGGAAATCGGAGGATACGCCGCCGGACATGCCGAGAACGCCGGACTTCTTGTTCAGCATATTGAGGACATCGTTGACATCTCTGCCTTCCTTGTTGCAGATGAACTGTACGACAGCAGGGTCGATGTCACCGGATCTGGTGCCCATGATCAGGCCTTCCAGCGGTGTAAGTCCCATGGAAGTATCCACACACTTTCCACCGATGGATGCGGAGATGGAGCCGCCGTTTCCGAGATGGCAGACGATCACTTTGCCTTTTTCGGGATCAAGGTGGCAGAACTTTAATACTTCGCCGGAAACGAACATATGGCTGGTGCCGTGGAAGCCGTAGCGGCGGATGCTGTACTTGTCATAGTACTCGTGAGGAATGGCATACATATAAGCCTTCTCGGGCATGGACATACCGAAGGTGGTGTCGAATACAGCTACATTCGGTGTGCCGGGCATGGCTTCTTCACAGGCTTCAATACCCATGAGGTTCGCAGGATTGTGAAGCGGTCCGAGATCGAAGCAGTCGCGGATGGCCTGTTTTACCTTCTCGTCAACGACTGTGGATTCAGTGAATTTGCTTCCGCCGTGCAGTACGCGGTGACCGATCGCGGAGATCTCGGAAGTATCCTTGATCACGCCGTGCTCGGGATCCATCAGGGCATCCATGACCAGCTTGATCGCTTCGGTATGGGTAGGCATGGGAGCTTCTTTCTTAAAGGTATCTTTGCCGGTGGGCTTATGGGTAAGCTTGGAACCTTCGATGCCGATACGCTCGCAGAGACCCTTGGCGATAACGCTCTCGTTATCCATGTCGATCAGCTGATACTTTAAGGATGAGCTTCCGCAGTTTAATACTAAAACCTTCATTCTGTTTCCTCCTGAAATCTTCCGCGCCTGGCGGATATCTTTAAGTATTTTAAACGATTTTTTCGAAACTGTAAACCGTTTAAGGCTATTCGTAAATATATAAATAATATGCTTTCTTATATACAGATACTCTGAATACGCGGCATTCCGCCGATTCTGTCAAAGAGCTTCAGGGTGCCTCTCCCGCAGCGAGAAGACGCACCCGCAGTAATCCTGCCTGTACATCCCGTATTCGGCAGAAAGTTCACAGGAGCGTTTATACCCGTTCCTTTTTTTGAAATCGGACGGCAGGAAGGACAGTCCCTCGTACCCTTCTGCGATCTCCTCCCCCAGCGCATTCAGCACCGCGGCATTTTTCAGCGGGCTTATGGTCAGCGTGGTCGTAAAATACTCCATATGAAGTTCGTGCGCTGTCCGTGCTGCTTCCTGCAGCCTCAGCCGGAAGCATTCCCTGCACCGTGCCCCGCCCTCAGGCTCCTTCTCGAGCCCTTTCACGGCTTCATGGAAATCGGCCGGGAAATAATCGCCGGCAACGAAATGAATGGGATGAACGGCCGGAAACGCGTTGATAAGACGTTTCTGCTCTTCGACTCTTTTATAATATTCCTCCGCCGGATAAATGTTCGGGTTGTAATAGAAAACCGTCAGTTCAAAATCCGGTGTGAGGCGTTCCAGAACAGCACTGCTGCACGGGCCGCAGCATGAATGCAGAAGAAGAGCCGGAACATGGCCCGACTCTTTTTCCTTCGTTATGATCTCCTGCATCGCTTTGTCATAATTGATACGGTTCAAAGCAAGACTCCTTACATCGGTTTGCCTAATCTTCCCACTTTTCGATAATGCTGTCAATATCCCTGGTAAGCTTCCGCACGTCGCGGTTCGTACGGCCGCGGAATGTCTCGATCAAGAGCATGAGACGTTTGCCGGCTTCCACAAGCGTTCTGTAAAGGCCTTCTACCTTCGCAGCGGACTTCGGCGCTTCGACCGGTACGCCCTCCGTAAGGATGACTGCGCTGCCGGTAATCAGATCATAGACAGTTCCGGAATAAGGAGCAACGGCTCTCTTGAAGCCTTTTTCGTCCATCAGATATTCGGCAAAGGAAGCGGCAACAGCGTCCTCTCCATGGTTTACGAATACGAGATCCGGCTTCTTTTCAAAGGAACAGATCCAGTCCGTCAGGCCGTCCTTGTCCGCATGGCCGCTGATATTGGCCAGATAAGAGACTTCCGCATTGACCTGGATCTCTTCTCCGAACAGCATGACTTTTTCCGCGCCTTCAAAGATCACACGGCCAAGGGTGCCGTTTGCCTGATAGCCGGCGAACAGGATCAGGGATTCCCTGCGCCAGAGATTATGTTTCAGATGATGCCTGATCCGGCCGGCTTCGCACATGCCGCTGGCGGACAGGATCACTTTGGGTTCGGTATCAAAGTTGATGGCCCTTGATTCTTCCGCGGAAACAGCGACTTCCAGACCGGGGAAGAATATGGGATTCTGTCCGGATGCCAGGACAGCCTGCAGATCCTCATCAAAATAATCCGGATCCGTCTGGACAAATATACCGGTCGCTTCATGTGCCAGCGGGGAATCGATATAGACTTTGAAGTTCGGATTGCACCGGACGAGCCCTCGCTGTTTGATCTCCCGGATATAATACAGAAGTTCCTGGGTGCGGCCGACAGCGAAGGACGGAATAACGACATTGCCGCCTCTTGCAAGCGTTCTCTCAATGGCGTCCGCGAGCTGCCCGACAGTATCCGCATGATCCTGCGGTTTTTCGTGATATCTGTCACCGTAGGTAGATTCAATAACGACATAATCGGCTTCTTCAAAGGCGGCAGGATCCTTCAGGATCGGTTTATCCTTATTGCCGACATCTCCGGAAAAGACGATGGTGCGCTCCTCTCCGTTTTCGGAAAGGAAAAACTTGACGCAGGCAGATCCAAGCAGATGGCCGACATCCCGGAAAATGACTTCCACGCCTTCTGCCGCCTGGAACCGTTTTTCATACGGATAGGGAACAAATTGTTTCATGACCGCATCGGCATCATCTACCGTATACATCGGTTCGACCGGCTTTTTGCCGGACCGCTGTCCCTTGCGGTTCTTCCATTCCGCTTCCATCTCCTGAATGTGTGCGGAATCGCGAAGCATGATTTCGCAGAGACTCGTCGTTGCTTCCGTTGCATAGATCTGGCCTCTGAAGCCCTGTCTGTAAAGCAGCGGGAGTTTGCCGGAATGGTCTATGTGCGCATGCGTCAGGATAACGCAGTCCACTTCCTGCGGCTTTACCGGAAGTTCCTGGTTGACAAAGACATCCTTTCCCTGTTCCATGCCGCAGTCGATCATGATATGCCTGCCGCCGACCGAAAGGAGGGTGCAGGAGCCGGTCACTTCATGTGTAGCGCCTATAAATGTGATCTCCATAAACAGTATCCTCTTTGTTTATTGATGAACTGGTTTTTTGAAACCGGGTGACATTCACCTTTACAGTAAGATAATAACATAATCGTGAAGATAATGAAATACATAAGCAAAAAAACAGCAGAAAAATAAGCGGAATGAAAGACAGGATTTACACTTCCGGATTTCATGCTATACTTTATCCATGATCGCACTAACTATTGAAGACATGAAATTATTTACGAAGCTTCTGTTCCTGACAGAGACCTTTGACAATTTTGAGCTCGTCGAAGGTGAATTTGTCACGCGCTTTTCCACGGATCTTGACGGCACGCTCACGGATGATGAAAATGATAACCGTTACATCAGATGGGCGGAGGCGAGAAATATAGCGTTTCAGATCATCCGCGGGAAGCAGCTGCCGCGCGCCTTCCGTCTTACAATGCGCCTCACGGAGGAAAACATGCAGAAGACCCTCGCGTCGATCGGCAAGTCTTCAGAAACAACAAACATCACCAGCCTTCTCTTCAACATCCGCTATGAACATGAAACGCTGATGCTCATCACAGGCTGCGCTTACAGTACCTTCACCCCTGACAGGACCGCAGAACGGGAATGGGATGAACTGATGCTGAAATTTCTGATGAAACATGAAATACCATATCTGAGATCGTAAAAAAAAGGAGTGATCACCGCCCTCTGCGGATGACCGCTCCTTCTTTTTTATTCCAGTGTCCCGTATTCCGAATCGTATCCGTCGTCACCGGATGTCCTGCATTTTTCCACTTCGAACCAGAATTCCACGCCGTCTTCCGTGTTGCGGACGCCGCATCTGCTGTTGTGGGTCTTCATGATGGCTTTCACGATCGAAAGGCCGATGCCGCTCCCGCCGTAAGCCCTTGTTCTCGCCTTGTCGATTTTATAGAATTTATCCCAGATATGATGAATATGTTCTTCCGGAATAGGCGTTCCTGTATTGCGGATATAGATCCGGGCTCTTCCGTATACATCTCTGTAATAAGCCGTGACGGTGCCCGGATCGCTGACATAATGCCAGGCGTTGCTGAAATAATTCTGCAGAACGCCTTCGATCATGAATTCATCGGCATGGACCGGAAGCTCGTCCGGCAGGTCGAAAACGAGTCGGACATCCTTGCCCGAGGCCAGCTTCCTGCTGCTCTCTCCGATGCCTCTGATCAGTTCGCAGAGATCAAAATCCGAATAAGTGATCTGCATTTTTCCGGATTCAATCGCATCCAGGCTCAGAAGTCTCTTGACGATTTCATTCATCTTCCGGGCTTCATCCGCAATCACTTCACAGTAATATCTGGTGCTTTCCGGATCATCTGCGATCCCTTCTGTAAGGCCTTCGGCATAGCCCTGGATGAGCGCGATCGGCGTTTTCAGCTCATGGGAAACATTGGACAGGAACAGCCGCCTCATCTCATCCAGCTGTTCCTTTTCCCTCAGATCAGCGCCGAGTTTCTCGTTTGCTGCACGCAGATTCGTGATCGTTTCCTGCAGGCTGTCGGACAGATGGTTCATGTTGCGGCCGAGGATGCCGATCTCATTGCTGTCCTGGCCATCGTACCGGACATCAAAGGAAAGATCAGCCATATGATCGGATATCTCAGAGAGCCTGAGAATAGGATCGGTCAGCCTGGCGGTGGCAATGTACATAATGATTCCGCCGATAATGATAGCCGCCATGCCGATGAGCAGCAGAAATCGGCTGGATATCGATACGCTGTCCCGTATGCTCTCCATGGGCGTCGTCATGATAAAACGCATGGCGTCACCGCAGGCGCCGACACAGTCAAGCTGATACCCGGCCTCGTCATTCTGAAACAGGCTCAGGATCACATATTCATCCGTCTGCTCATAGATCTCTGTATGTTCGCTCAGTTCATAGTTTTCATTTTCATAAATATCAAGCAGTTTGGAAATGATCCGGCCCTGGTTAAGGTCCGTTGCATAGAGTACGACCGGTGTCTCATAAACATTATCGAGAATGATAATATCAATATTGCTTGTCCGCAGCTTGTTCTCCAGTGCGGAAAAAGTATCCTCTGAAAAATTGCTGTCCGCTGCCGCTTTCACGAGCTCAGCCGTCTCCCTGAGTCTGTTCCGTTTGTTGCTTACCGCAAATTTTTCCAGCTGCGTCGCATTCAGTGCAAACACGATCGCAATTACAGCAGCAAGAATACTTACAATAATGAGCGGGAAACTGAGTCTTAAGGAAATGAATCTGTTTCTGTTATCGTCATTCATTATGATCAACCTGCGTCTTCTTCAGCCGGCTGGTTCCGCCGGGAACTTTATGGAACAGAAACATGCTAGCACATTTATCGGAAACTGACAATACGCCTGGTACGGCGCAGCTTCGGACCCGGAGAATGCAGACATGATAACAGCCCGGGAGGGCCCGGGCTGTTTAAATCTATTTACAGGCACCAGTCGACAATGACACCCGCCATGATCTTAATACCGTCAATATAGTCCTCGAGATCGATCCATTCTTCATCGATGCCGGGATGAAGTCCGCCGCAAAGCGCGCCGACTCCTGCCGTAGGCGTATTTCCATAGATGATCGGCATTCTTATGTCGCTTGTCCCATGGTACTGGTAAATGAAATCGTCAAACTTTTTAATGCAGGTGATATTTTTCTCCAGTGTCTGAATGATCGGGGCATCCCTTCCGACTGTGATCGGAGAACCCTGTCTTTCGCCCAGTGTGATCCTTACCGGATTTGCGCTCATCCACTCATCGTCCTTAAAGGTCTCTTTCAGATAATCTGCAAGCTCTGCCCTTACGCTCTCCGGTGTTTCATCAAGTCCGAAGATCACTCTGACAGACAGTTCATATTCCGTCACGTCATCCGGTGTCATAGCAGTGGCACGCGCATTCGTGATGTCTGTTTTTGTGCACGGATTTCCGGCAAAGGTGGAGTCCGTAAAAAGATGTTTTTTCCTGCGCTCCTGATCCCATGCCTTCACGGCAAGAACTGTTTCAGCACCTTTCACAACAGCATTGATCTCACTGTCGTCCGTTTCATCCCTGTCTTTACCGTTCTTTCCGGTAATCGTCAGGATCAGATCCGTTGTCCCCATGGAGTAATTCTTGATCTCCCTGAATCCATGTCCTGTTTCGGCAGGATGGAGGTAGATCGCTCCGTCTCCCCCGTATCCCTTCAGACAGGATGTCAGCGTTCCGATGGCGCCTCTTTTGCCGATGGAACTCATGAGGGTGAGTTTTCCGTCAAGCGGACCGACCGTCTTGATGACTGCTTCAGCAGCCATCATCATCGTGGCAATGCCGCCCTTGTCATCGCAGGCGCCGAGGCCGTACAGCCGAGAGCCTTCCCGATGCACATTTTCAGGGGAACAGATTCCGGGGAAAGAAGGGGAAGTATCGATATGCGCATGCAGCATCAGCGCATTTCCCTTCTCTTCTTTCACGCCTTCTTTTACACCGACAAGATTGAGGATGTCAGGACGGTAAACATCATTGCCTTCCGCATGGAAGAAATCCGGAAGTTCCCTGATCTCGTCGACATAGCAGGGAAACATCTCTGTTGCGAAACCAAGCTCCTTCATCTTTGCCAGGACCAGTTCCTGGGCATAAGCGGGTTTGAGCGTTTCGCTGGGCATCCGCATCAGAGAAGCCAGATACTCCACAGCGTATTCTTCATCCAATGTCTGATTGATCTTCTCTTTTAAAGCGTCTTTCTCCTGTTGGGTCCTCATGGCAGTACCTCCTTCTGTGAGGAAAATGAGGCTGTCAAATATATCAGCCATATATCATGCTAGCATATGTTTTTCATTTTGCAAGTATTTTTGTAAAAATATTCACAGATAATATTCAGACAGCAAGTGGACAGGACGCTATGATTCAGCAAACAGCAGATTCATACTTGTCAACAGGTGACAAAAAGGATAAAATAGCCTCATATCGGAGGTGTTATGGCTAAAATAATCGTTGGCATGTCCGGGGGAGTCGATTCCTCCGTGGCGGCATTATTGTTAAAACGGGCCGGACACGATGTCACCGGGGTGACCATGCAGATCTGGCAGGATGATACGCCTGCGGATGAGGAAGGATCCTGCTGCGGCCTTTCCGCCGCCTATGATGCCGGCAGGGTCGCCCGGGCGATCGGCATCCCGCATTATGTGTTCAATTTCCGGGATGTGTTCCGTGAGAAAGTAATGGACTATTTTGCGGATTCCTATCTGGCCGGCGAGACGCCCAATCCCTGCATTGCCTGCAACAGATACGTGAAATGGGAAGCGCTGCTGAACAGATCGCTTGCTCTTGGCGCCGATTATATTGCTACCGGACACTACGCAAGGATCAGGAAAACACCGGAAGGCAGATTTGCTGTCGCTTCTTCCGTTACGGCAAAAAAAGACCAGACTTATGCACTCTATAATCTCACCCAGGATCAGCTGGCACACACACTGATGCCGGTCGGGGAATATGAAAAAGAGGAAATCCGGAAGATCGCCGAAGAAGCCGGGCTGCCGGTCGCGCATAAGCCGGACAGCCAGGAGATCTGTTTCATTCCCGATCATGATTATGCTTCTTTCATCTGTTCGCACAGGAAGCATGAAGATGTTCCCGGGAATTTTATTGACAGAAGCGGGCAGATCCTCGGCAGACACAAAGGGATTATTCATTATACGGTCGGCCAGAGAAAAGGGCTGGGAAACACTTTCGGAAAGCCGATGTTCGTTCTTGAGATCAGGCCGGAAACGAATGAAGTTGTTTTGGGGGAATCTTCGGAGACTATGCGTGATTCCCTGATCTGCGAAGACATTAACTTCATGGCAGCCGCATCGCTTAATGGCGATACTGAAGTGACTGCCAAGATCCGTTACAATCATGCCGGTGCTCCGGCTGTTATCCGGATGCGGGAAGACGGCCGGATCCAGTGCAGTTTTAAGGAGCCTGTCCGTGCTGTGACGCCGGGGCAGGCGGCGGTATTTTATAAGGATGGCATGATTCTGTGCGGCGGAAAGATCATCAGAACAGATCCGGAAAGGATCGAAGGAGTTTGAAATGAAAAAACAGCTTGCGTTATGGATACTCTTTGCATTTACGTTCAGTTTTCTCTGCGCGTGCAGCGCGGTCACACCGGGGCCCAGCACTACCCGTTCCCAGGCAGCGCCGATGACTGTACCGACAACGGCTGTTCCGGAGACCGAAACGGAAAAACAGACAACGGAGAAACAGACAGAACAGTATTCCACCTGGGCGGGCGTTACCCATGATGAGACTGAAACGCTGCCGGATGCAGACGAGGCAGTCACCGGAGAGATCCTGTACGTGAAATCCGGCGTCAATGTCCGTCAGGGTCCTGATAAGAACTCCGCCGTTCTCGGAACGCTCTCCGGCGGCGATACGGTTGAAAAAGTCGGCCAGGAAGGCCGGTGGGTGGAGATCAAATATAACGGCGGTACCGCCTACGTGTTTGAGACCTATCTTGAAAAGCGATAATCCGGAATAACAAAAGAGGACGGCACGCCGTCCTCTTACTGTTTATACGCTGAATTTGTAGCCCATTCCCCAGATCGTCTGAATATAGCTGCCCTTCTCTCCGATCTTTGCGCGGAGCTTTTTTACATGGGTATCGATCGTCCTCGCGTCCCCGTAATAATTGTAATTCCATACATTGTTCAGGATCACTTCCCTGGAAAGGGCAATGCCCTGATTCTCCAGGAAATACTGGAGGAGTTCGAATTCCTTGACGGACAGATCCACACTCTTCCCGTCTACGGTAACGATATGCGCGGTCTTGTTCAGCTCTATGCCGCCGGCTGATATAATATCCGGGGAATCTCCGGAGATCCGGCGCAGCAGCGCATTGACACGGGCGACAAGCACTTTCGGGCTGAACGGTTTGGTAATATACTCATCGACGCCCAGATTGAAGCCCTTTAACTCGTCCCGTTCTTCGGATCTGGCCGTCAGCATGATGACGGGCAGCTTTGAATATCCTCTGATCGTGGACAGCACTTCCCAGCCGTCCATCTTGGGCATCATGACATCCAGGATCAGAAGATTAATCGAATTGCTTCCGAAGATCATATCCACAGCTTCCTCGCCGTCCCCGGCTTCCAGTACCTGATGTCCTTCCTTGACAAGAAAATCCTTGACCAGCTTTCTCATCCTCGGTTCATCGTCAGCGATCAGTATAACTGCCATGATAAGCTCTCCTTCTTTTTCAGGGGAAATGATCATTTACGGAAAAAGCACGCAAAAGCGTGCTTTTTAAAGTGGGACCGATGGGGCTCGAACCCATGACCTCTCGCGTGTGAGGCGAACGCTCATCCCAGCTGAGCTACGATCCC
>CAMOZZ010000059.1 GCA_946631165.1 uncultured Lachnospiraceae bacterium
ATCCGCTTTTTTCTTCCACGCTGATGCTGCTTTTCTGTACTCATTTTCCGCCGGATCTTTCCGGACAGGATAAATACTTACTGCATCCTCCTGCTGTGCTTCCGTTCTTTCGTCCGCCAGTTTTTCCGTAAGCACAGCCATTGTCCGCCAGGCCGCAGCCAGCAGCATCTGTTCGCCGGCAGCCGGCCCTTCCTTGTCGATCTCCGCCCAGTCGATATAGACCCAGTCGCGCTCTTTGCCGACTATGAATCCGTTTTCATCGAGCCTGGATTCACAGAATCCGATCAGGGAACGCATCTTCGGCCATATCCTTCGAAGGAACACCATATCACCGGCGCTCTTCACATGTTCGGAGACAGCCAGGATCCACAGCAGCGAATAATCCATGATCGTATTGATATGTGTTGTTACCGGATCGCTGCCGCGCAGAGCAAGCAGCGTACGGCGTTCGATATCAGCATCTGCCAGAAGATAGCGGTTCACAAAAAAGCTCTGGTAGGCATCTCCGCTCCAGATCCATTTATCCCGTTTGATGCCGTCTGTAAAGAAGATTCCCGAACACAACCGGAAAGTATGTGCCGCGACGTCCCAAATTCTGTTCAGCACCGGATCATCGCAGGAAAAATGAGCGTTTCCGGGATGATCGACATACTTATAAATGGCAGCAATATTTACAGGCGGTCCGGGAATAAATGCAAAACGGACTGCACAGCAGGGCGTCCTGCCGTTTTCCGGTCTGTAATGAAGATAACAATGCGCCGGATCCAGCGCTTCATCCCGGGATTCTCCGGGATAGACTGTCATCTGTGCCAGACGCTCTTCGGATGCGTTTATCTGCAGTTCCGCTGTCAGTTCCGTTTCCCATTCATATAAAGTTCCTCCGGGAACCGCTTCGATTCTGACGGGAGCGATCTGCTTTTCGAAGTAATTCCAGGCAGCCGGGTCCTGCTCCGGATCCGTAAAGTACGGACTGCTGCCTGCCGGAACCGCAGCTTCCCCGTAATCATCGGCGAGCCATCCGTCATCCGAGCAGATCACATCACCTGCGACATAAGCTGCCGGCAGTGCTTCGATCCTTCCGACGTGGATAACGACAGTCACTTTTCCGGGACCGCATGTAATACGTTCACCAAACGCATGCTTTGTCTCTTTTCTTTCCAGAGTCCTGGCGATCTCACGGATATTCCACGGATCCTTTTCGGATGCAGAATGCTGTTCTTCTTCAATGACTCTTACAAAGCCTGTTCCTCTGGCATAGACCGTGAATTCGGCCGGTTTCTCCAGCAAATATGCCCGCCAAAGTGCGATCCGCTGGTGAAAGCTGCTGCTTTTCCAATATGCTGGCCATCCCATTCCGCGTTCCACACGGGAAAAGTTCTGCTTTAAGGCGTGATATAATTCCAGGTCGTCCGGATACCAGATCCAGCGCGGCGTCAGATTGCTTTTCATTGTTTGTTTCTCCGCTTTCTGTTCGAAACCGACATATACTCCGTGTATCATAGGTGACGGATGCGCCGGCGTCAGCGCACATATCCCTTCATTCAGAAATAATAACAAAACGCAGAAGAAATCTCAACTGCTGACAGTCAACATAATCTGTTGGCTTCTTTTTTCACACAGAAAAAGGCTGCAAGCTGAAATTCACCTGTATTTAAGTTGACAAAACATGTCTTCTATGATGTACTTGAGGTGTCACTTAAAACAGCAAATCAGGAGGACATGCTGCTATGAAAAAAATGAAAGTATTATTTACGTTGTTCCTGGTCCTGTGTATGACCGCAGGATTGTGTGCATGCGGAGGCGGATCTTCCGCACCTGAAACTACCGCTGCAGCTGAAACTGCTGCGCCGGAAACAAAGGCACCTGAAACACAGGCACCGGAGACGGAAGCTGCTGCGCCGGAAACAGAAGCCCCTGCAGAGACGGAAGCACCTGCAGAGACAGAAGCACCTGCAGAGACAGAGGCACCCGAAACGGAAGCTGCCGTCGATGAAGACCCGGCCGGTGAATACACTGCATTTGCTGCTGAAAACAATGGTGTGATGGCTTCCCTGGAAGAAATGGGCGGTTCCAGTTCAATGACGCTTAATGCAGATGGAACGGGAACCTTCATCTTCAACGAAGAAGAATCCGAGATCACAGCATGGAAATTCGAAGACGGCAAGGTAACGATCACCATCGACGGAGAAGACGGCTTTGCAGATTACAGCAACGGCATATTGGTGCTTGGCCTTTCCGATGACGGCTCCATGAAGCTTCACTATGCCAAGGAAGGCGTGGACACTTCCGGTTATGATCTGAAGAGTGTTGAAGAGATCCAGGCCGGACCTGATTCCAGAACAAACGCTGCGTTCAAGGCAATCGATACGGACGCAGGAGCACATCTTTCCTATGTACTGCATGTGGATTCTCTTAATTCCGACACGAACTATGATGTCCATGCAAAAGGCGGCACCTACTATTCCATGAGGACAACAAAGGTATCCGATCTTGAAGGATCTACTGTTACCTATGCAAAGGACGGAAAAGTATATAATCTGGATCCGGAAAAGATGGAAGGCAGGTATGTTACCGAGTCTGACCTGATAAAGGAAAATGCGCTCCAGATGGATACGCTTTATCAGCAGCTTATGAGCTACTCCCAAAATGCCAATTACACGGAAGAAAAACGGGAATATGACGGTACTTCCTATGACGCTGAAGTTTTTGCGGAGACGGAATATACTCCCGAGATCGCTTTCAGTTTTGACGCAGAGGGTCAGCTTGCCTTTGTTGAAACCGCATCCTTTACTACTTCGGCGGGTACTGAACTTCCCGCACAGCGCTATACGATTCAGAGCATTGACGGAACAATCGACGAATCTCTGTTTGATGTTTCAGCCTATGAAATCGAGGAGGAGTAACCTGTTGACCGGGTTTAAGATAATACAGTTCTGATAATGATTCCGTAAAGAACCTTAATATGTCATCCTGAGGAACTTTTGTTCCGAAGGATCCACGCCCTGAAACATGCGGTCTTAATAAAACTGCATACCGGAAGTGGTGGATCCTTCAGGCTGAAAACAGCCTTCAGGATGACATATTTCTTTTATACGATCTGGCAATCAATCTGATCGTTCTACTTCAGCTTTTCCTGCATGAAAGCATCCAGTTCTCCCAGCAGCTCATCAGAATACAAAGGATCGCTCGCATGTCCCATGCCCGGGATCAGATGATAGCTGACACTGTCCGCGCCGTTCTTTGCGGAGAGCTTGTCTGCCAATACTTCAGACTGCAGATAAGGCACTGTGATGTCACAGTCCCCGTGAATGATCCAGGAAGAGAGACCTTCCAGATCATTCTTTTCAACATAGTATACCGGGTTTGTCCGGTCATACTCTTCTTCTGTCATCTCCGTGACATTCTTTCTGAACCAGAAGGAATGGATATCTTCAAATCCCTGCAAATTTTCTCCTTCGATCCATCCGTTTGCAATATCAAACACCACATCCGGAATCCCGAGTTCTTTCCACTGCTGCGCTGTCGAGAGCTGATCGCAGACGCCGTAATAATCCACCAGTACATCCACTTTTGAAGAGAAATCGCCGAGCACATCTTGGTCGATAAACGGAATATCATTGAACTCATCTTCCTTCGTCACCGAACACATGATCGCGAGATAGCCGCCGGCTGATTCACCGAATACAGGGATCTTTTCGGCATCATATCCGTATTCCTCAGCATGGGCCCGCAGAAACCTGATGGCAGTCTTACAGTCACAAAGTGCGCCCGGAAATGGTTCTTCCTGGGCCAGTCTGTAGTTGATCGTAGCACAGGCATAGCCATGATCCCGGAAATACCGGTACATAAGCTGCGCCTGTCTGGACTGCGAATCGTTCGCGATGAAACCGCCGCCGTGAATGATCACATACAGCTGCGGCAGATGCCCGTCTTCCGTATCCGGAACATACAGATCCAGATACTGATTGTCCGATTCTTCGGCATAGTGAACTTTCAGGTAAGACTTCCCGCCGTCCCAGTCTGTCGATTCGTCCATGTTGTACTTCTGTACCGTCAGATTTTTAAACACAGCGTAAGCTGCTTTGTGCCAGATGGCACAGACTGCCAGCACTGCAAGAATGATCACAGCAAGCAGTATTCCGATTATGCGACCAATTTTGTTATTTTTCATAGCATCAACTCCTCTGCTTCCCTGACAGGCGGCAGCTGTATTCCTGTTTTCCGCTGCCGGCTTTTCTCATCGTACCGTCAGGGAGCTCGATTACAGCCTGTGTGCTCATCGGAATATCAGTTCTCAGTGTTAATACTCCGTCAGTGGATATCTCCCAGGAAACGTTGATCCGGCCGTAAGCGCAGTCTGTATGACCGGAAGCAAAGGTCAGCCCACCGCCAGGCTTTGGCGCGATCCTGAATCGTTTATACCCGCCTTCGAGCGGTTCTATACCAAGCACCCTTCTGTACAGAAAACTTCCGACAGAACCGGCAGCATAATGATTAAAGGAAACCATGCCTGCACCGTCTCCGGTATTGCAGGTGCCGTCTTCCCGCAGCGCATCCCAACGCTCCCAGGTGGTCGTTCCGCCGACTTTGATCTCATAAAGCCAGGAAGGGCAGGTATCAGTAAGAAGCATCTTATAAGCATCTTCTTCATAGCCGTTGTCCATGAGAGCGAAAAGGATGTATGGTGTTCCCGGAAATCCGGTTGTCACATGATGTCCGTTTGCGCGGACCAGGCGAACAAGATTTGCCGCCGCTTTCTCCTTATCCTCTCCTTCCAGAAGCCCGTAATACAAAGGAAGGACATAGGCAGTCGGAAATTCCGTGAGCACCTTTCCGGTCTCTTTGTTTTTCTCCCGGAAGCCCTTCACTTTGCAGTCTGCATCCAGCAGTTTATCCCTGTAAACTTTCGCCATATTCCGGCTGAGTTTTCTGTACATGACAGCGTCTTCATTCCTGTTCAGGATCTCCGCGATATCCGCCATCAGGGCAGCGCTATAGCCAAGCGCAGCAGTGGCAGTCCATTTGCCTCTCCGCATCCATCCGTGAAAGCCGGTATCGAGCGCGCACCAGTCGCCGTAATGATGGCCCAGCTTCCATACTTTCCCGGTACCCTTTTCCGGTGTGGTGCCCGCCCATTTGCAGCAGGCACGGATATACCGTTTCATTGTCGGATACATTTTCGCAAGCAGCGTCCTGTCTCCCCGCGCAATATACTCCGCCCACGGTACCCAGATACAGCAGTCGCCCCAGTGATCAATGGCCATGATCAGCGACATTTCAAATTGATTATATATCTTCACCTGAGGGACAATAGTCGGAATACCGCCGCCTCTTCCCTGCTCTGCTTTCACATCGCGCAGCCATTTACCGAGAAAACGACTCATATCGAAGTTATAGCAGGCTGTCGGCGAGAACAGCGCAATATCTCCCGTCCACCCGAGCCGTTCATCCCGCTGCGGACAGTCTGTCGGAATATCCGTAAAATTGGATTTTGCGCCCCATTTTATGGCAGATTGGAGACGGTTCAGCATTTCATTGGAACAGGTAAAATCCCCGGTCTCTTCCGCATCCGAATATAATGCAAGCGCAGAGATTTCAATATCTTCCTGCGCGATCCCGCTCACACCGATATAGCGGAACCCCATATAAGTAAATCCGGGCGTATACACCTGTTTCCCCCCGGTACAGGTGTATACTGCCCTTGCTTTAGCGGAACGCAATGGCTCCGTGTAAAGCTCTCCGTTCATCAGGATCTCGGCATGTCTGAAGATGACAGTCTGTCCATCTGTGCCGCTGATCCCTGCTTTTACGACGCCGGCGAAGTTCTGTCCCATATCATAGATGATCTCACCGGAAGGCGCTTTTGAAACAGAAACCGGATGCAGCTCTTCATGAGCGCGTACCGGTGCACCGTACTGAGCAATGAGATTCGGGACAAATCCCGGCTCGAAAAGGGAAGCCTTCTGCCACGACACCTTGTTCTCATCAACGGTTGCGTCAAACACTTCTCCGTCATAAAGATCCGCCTCCAGGACTTTGCCTTCCAGCGTAACTTTCCAGCTGCCGTCCGAGCCAATAACCGTGTGAGTGCCGTCTTCCCATTCGATCTCCAGATCCATAAGGAAAGCCTGCTTTTCTGCGTAAACTCTGTTCCTGCGGAAATAGGTATAGGAACCGACAGCCCAGCCTCCCGCGACGACAGCCCTGATCTCATTCACAGCCGTGAGCATTTCCGTCACATCATAGACCTGATACTGGATCTGATGATGATAAGAGGTGAAGCCCGGTGTAAAATAATCCCGGCCGACTTTTTCACCGTTGATCTCCAGCTCGTAAATGCCGAGTGCGGAGGAAAAAACCCTGGCGCGCTTTATCTTTTTTTCAAAAACAAGCCTGCGTCTGAAAGTCATCGGGATCGGCGAGATCTTCTTCTCTTTGAAAACGTAATCCCCGGCTGTGATCCAGGAACCGGCCCAGGGGGATCCCATCTTGCCGGTCTCAAAGAAGATGCAATGGGAAGCCGACTCTCCGAAACGGTCCGTCACTTTCAGTTCAGCGGAGTAACGATGGAGCGGTTCCAACACACGTCCCTGATAGCGGATTCCGGACTGTTTTTTGGTGCTTTTCTCCCAGAACGGTTCCTTTTCTTTCTGTTCCGCATCAAACACACGGATAATAGCTGTGTTCAGTCTGTTGTCAGACCGATCGCTTTCAGTGGTAAAGGCGAAGACAGGCTGTTTTTCGTCTGTGACGATGGTGCCGGACTGATTGTCGATTTTAAAGGAAGTAATCTTAAGCATTCTATAGCCCTTTGCTTAATCAGTTTTTATAAAACCGAAGATTTTACGCGGTGGATCCTTCGCAGCTGAAGCTGCTCAGGATGTCAGATTCGAAAATGGGTTCAGATCCGCTCATCCCGCATCCAATACGCACTCATTAAAAAGCCTGTTATCTTGCATCCAGCGCAAAATCCAGGAAATCAAACTTCCCGCTGCCCTTAAACGTAAAGCGGAGTTCCCGGATGCCGGAAGGAATCTTTACATCTGCCTGGCAGACATGCCAGCGGCGGGAAGGCGTAATCTCGATCTCACCGTATACCGGCCCGTTATCCGTGGAATGAATGAGTAGTTTGCCGCTCGCTCTGCCGCGTACTTTCACGCCGATGCGTTTTAATCCAAATATCTTAAAATACCTGAATCCGACTGTCATGCCGTCTTTCATGTTGGTCACGAACTGCCTTGGTTTAGCACCTTCTTCGTCGGGATCCGTATCCGGGCCGCTCTGGGTCAGATAAGGGAATCTGCCTCTCATAAGAAGCGGATTCGTTATGACCGGTCTGTGTTTGCTGTACAGGAAACATGCCATCGAAGCCGGATAAACACCGTTTCCTTCAAGCGGTCTGCCTGTCAATCCCTGGGAAGTGATCTCTGCCTGCGGGATCGTGCCATCCTCTCTGATCACGATTTTTTCCGCACATCCCTGTCTGGAGAACATCGTGCTGTTCGTCTGACGGTGATAGAATATATACCAGCTGCCGCCGATCTTCTCGATGCCTCCATGATCATTGCCGATGCAGTTCACACCTTCTGTGTTGCTGACAATCACGCCGCCGAAACGGAATCCACTGTCCGGCCGGTCGCTGATGGCATAACAGAGCTCATGCATGGTTACAGAAGAATAAACAAGATAGTATTTCCCGTTGATTTTCCGGATAGAACTCGCCTCAAAGAACTCATGTCCTTCAAAGCCTGTTCCTTTCGCCTCTCCGAGGGTCGGCAGGAGTTTTTCCGGTCCGGTTTTTACGGTCAGCATATCGTCTTCCAGCGTCATGACAACAGAGGCTTTCGGTTCTTTTCCGATATCCCTGCGGGTCCGCGGACCGTTTCCGGAATACAGATAGATCTCTCCGTCATCGTCAATGAATACGCCGGGATCGAACTGATAGGTATCGCCGGGACGTTCGCCGATATTGTCGCCGTTTTTATCATGTACTATGCCGCAGAATTCATAGTTTCCTGCGGGTTCATCACATACTGCAACACCGATGGAAAGAATGGAATCGTCCGGGCAGTAATACAGATAATACCGACCGTCCTTCCCGCGTACAACATCCGGTGCCCACAGTTCGTGCGTTCCGTCTGTCATGCGGATATCCTGTGTCTTTTTATAGATCACGCCTTCATAGCGCCATTCTGTGAGATCATCGACAGGTGCCGAATAGCAGATGTAATCATTCAGGCAGAATTTTTTACCGTTAAAACGATCATGGCTGCCGTAGACATAAACACGGTCTCCGAATACATGCGGCTCGCCATCCGGGATGTATTCATATTCCGGCAGATAAGGATTGCATATCTGATTTCTGATCTTCATTCGTTTACCCCCCTTGCTGAAACTGTTATGTGGACGAAATGATTTTTCAGGCTTCACCTTCAGAATATCAGATTTCATTCATCCGAGCAATTTGCCGAGAAAACTGTTCTTCCGTTTTTCCATCTTTTCGAAGTATTTACGGTTCTCCTCTTCGAAATCAAGGCCGTTCTTATCGCAGCGTTCCTTCAGTTCCCTGATCCGTTCTTCTTCGGCCTGTCGGTCCGCCTCTTCCTGTTCCATTCTCTGACGTTCCGCCGGATCGATCCACGTCCCGCCTTCCGCCAGAACGGCTGCTTTCTGGTGCTCGATGATCGTCCGCTGATCATCCGGCACATATTTTTCCACATCCATCTTCCAGAGTATCAGGATGGAAAGAATGCCTGCTATAATGTCGACGCCCAGGTAAACGAACGCGAGCACCTGCTCCGTACCGCCCATCTGACGATAGATAATGTCTCCGGTCCACGTTGCCAGATCATCGATCATTTTTACTTCCACAGGATCGACTGCATAACCGGTATTGACATAGCCGGAGAATGTCAGCATGGCATTGATGAGTCCCATACCCAGGCCGCCCAGGCCGGCCATGATGGAACTGTACAGAGACATCGTAAATCCGTCGCTTCGAAAACCGTTCTTTGCCTCCAGATGATCCAGAATGTCGGAGATCAGTGCAAGCATGACATACTGGGCCGGAATGATACCGATGCCCTTAAGGACAACAGCAGTGCAGACGATCGGGAAGCTGTTCACATTAAGAAATGCGATCAGACCGCCGGCGGCGGCTATGGCAAGGCCGATCACAATGGATCTTTTCTTTCCGATCTTACTGGCAAGCGGCCAGGCGACAAACATGCCGAGCGCGGCGGGAAGTCCGCCTACCAGTCCCAGAGTAGACATGATCGCAGCGGAAGCAGATTCCGGATTGGCACTGTTCACAACAGAATCGAACATCCATCTGGAATAGAAACTCATGGAGGAATTCTTGCAGAGCTGGCCGAACTGGAAGACCAGAATGAAGAAAATGACCAGGCGCCAGTATTTATCCGATGTACAGGCTTTGATATGCTTTGACATCGGAATTTTCTCTTCTTTCAGGTTCAGATGCAGCGATTCCTCTGTGATCCTTTCCCGTGTGAAGAAATACTCCAGAATAATTCCGGCTGCTGACAGAACTGCAAAAACGATGGAGATGATCCTCCAGTTAGCATAGCTTGCTGTAATATCGATCCCGTTCGGACCGGAAACGAACATCAGCGGCTGCAGCAGTATGGGCGCAATAATACTGGCGCCGACGCCTGCGGCAGCAACAGTAGAAGCATTTGACAGTGTCGCAAGAAGTCCTCTTTGGCCTGGATTTCTGGTAGAAAGAGAGACCAGTGAACTGTGTGCGGTGTAATAACATGGATATGCCAGCGCATAATACAGATTGTATGTAATTGCGATCCAGATCATCTGTACCGGAGCACTGCTCTCCGTCGGCGTCATGAACATGAGAATGATCGCGACAGCGACCATGGGAATGGATAACAGCAGATACGGCCTGGCTTTGCCGGCTGCCGTTCTGGTATTATCGATCCACTGACCGACCAGCAGATTGCCGAGGATGACGACAAAGGAAGAAAGCATCGGCAGCAGTGTCGCGAACACGCCGAATTTCGTCCAGCCGAGTACGTCGACATAATACCGGTTCAGATAGGAGCCGAATACAGCATTCGATATCATCGCACAGAATGGTGCGGCCAGATAGCCGAACAGCATTTCCTGAATTTTTACGCTGGATGATTTGATCCGCGTAGGCGGCAGATGATTTGTAAACTTGCTCATTTTCTCCTCCCTGGAGTCAGGTTCTCTGATCCGGAGGATCGTCTCCGGACTCACAAAAATCCTCATTAATTCATGCTAATAATACCATGATTGCGATATTCTTTCCCCGCACGAGCGTGAAATGTATCTTTTTTTGCGTAAAATGAAAAGGAGGCTGTTTGTCAGCCTCCTGTAGGTTATTATCCGTTGAGCCGGAGAACCGTCCCCCGGTTCTCTGACGCCGTTATCCGAGCAGCTTGCCGAGCAGGCTGTTCTTTTTCTTTTCCTGCGCTTCCAGATATTTCTGATTCTCTTCTTCGAAATTCAGTCCCTTCTGTTCGCATTGCTTTTTCAGCTCACTGATGCGCTCTGCTTCCGCAGCACGGTCCGCTTCTTCCTGTTCCAGCCTTGCGCGCTCTTCCGGATCGATCCAGGTGCCGCCTTCCGCCAGCACCGCCGCTTTCTGCCGCTCCAGGATCGCAGCCTTGTCTTCGTCGATATACTTCTCGACATCCATTCTCCAAAGCAGGATGATGGAAAGCGCGAAACCGATCATATCCATACACAGATAGGCGATGACCATACCTGTCTCGGTAGATGCAGTCTGCTTTGTCAGCGTTGCATCATAACCAAGTGCCCCGAGGAAAATATTCACGATACCCATGGAAAGTACGGCAAGTCCTACCATTGTGGCGCCGTAGATCGACATCGTAAAGCCGTCGGAACGGAAGCCGTTCTTCGCTTCCAGATGATCCAGAACGTCAGACAGAAGCGCGACCATGACATACTGCGCGGGAATGATGCCGACTGCTTTCAGGACAACACCCAACGTAACGGTAATGAAATTATGCACATTCAGGAAAGCTACAATACCGCCGACCAGTGAAAGGATCAGGCCGAGAACGATCGCTCTTTTCTTTCCGAGTTTGCTGGCAAGCGGCCAGGCAATGACCATACCGACTGCAGAGGGCAGACCGCCGACCAGACCGAGCGTGGACATCAGTGCGCCGGACGTGGATTCCGGCGCTGCGGATGCAATGACGGAATCGAACATCCATCTGACGTAAAAGCTCATGGAAGTATTCTTTACGAGCTGGCCCATCTGGAAGAACAGGATGAACAGGATGACCATCCACCAGTATTTGTCAGCTGTACAGGCCTTCACATGGGTGCGCATGGGAAGCTTCTCTTCCTTTACACCAAGCGCCATGGATTCCTCCGTGATACGCTCTCTGGTGAAATAGTACTCCAGTACAATACCAAGGAATGTCAGTACAGCAAGCGCGATACCGAGGACCCGCCAGTTTGCATAGCTGGCTACACGGTCGATCGTTCCGTCGGCACCGGTCACGAACATGAACGGCTGCAGAAGGACAGGAACCAGGATGCTGGCGCCGACGCCGGCTGCGGCAACCATGGAAGCATTTGACAAGGTCGCCAGAACACCTCTCTGGTTTCCGTTTCTTGTGGAAAGCGCGACCATTGAGCTGTGTGCTGTATAATAGCAGGGATATCCGATCGAGTAGAACAGGTTGAAGGATACAGCGATCCATACCATCTTCATCAGATAGTTTTCAGCCTGGGGATTATCACCGCCGGGTGTCATGAACAGCAGAATGATCGCAACTGCCATGACCGGTGCACCGAGCAGGAGGTAAGGTCTGGCCTTTCCGGCCGGGGTACGGGTATTATCGATCAACTGGCCGACAAAAATATTTCCGATAACTACGACGATCGCGGAAACGATCGGCAGCATCATGGAAAAGACACCAAACTGGCTGTCGGTAAGGCCGATCACGTCTGCGTAATACCTTGTAAGATATGCACTGAAGATCGAGTTGGCCATCATGGCGCACAGCGGCGCGATCAGGTAGCCGATGAACATTTCCTGCAGTTTAACACTGCTGGATTTGATCCTGGTCTTCAGCGCGGGGTTGTTGAAAAGCTTCTCCATTTTTTCTCCTTAAAACACATTTTTTACTAAAGCAGCCCGTTTTACGCGGTGGATCCATTCGCAGCTGAAGCTGCTCAGGATGACAGTCTCAAACAGAATCACCCGGTTTTGTTATTTCACCGAAGATGACTTTTCTGTCATTCTGAGGACAGCCTGCTGTCCGAAGAATCCTCGCCCTTCTGATCGCGGTTTTACTAAAGCCGCCTGTTCCACGCGGTGGATCCATTCGCAGCTGAAGCTGCTCAGGATGACAGCTTTTTTCATGAATGACTTGATCACTCTACGGTAAAGGTCTCCGTAAACACGCCGCCGAAATCATCCTGCGTCACGGTCACTTTCATCTCTCCGGC
>CAMOZZ010000060.1 GCA_946631165.1 uncultured Lachnospiraceae bacterium
TCGTCGACAGTCAGCACTTCGCCCTCTTCAAATTCGTAATGGTGTCCGCCCTCCTCGATATCGTAGATGGCATCGTGCGAAAATGTTACTTCCTCATCCAGCTTGCAGTTCTCCAGTGTAAGCAGCGCAGTCATGATCTTGGTCGTACTGGCAGGGTAGCTGATCAGATCAGGTTCCTTCGAAAAAAGAACTTCTCCGGAACGCTTTTCGAACAGGAAAACTGATTCAGCGGATACTTCGGGGCCGTCAGGCCAGTCCGGCACGGAAGTAACGTCGTTCAGCCCGGAAAAGGACACGCCCGCGCCGGCTCCTGCCGATAATGGCGCCGCACTGTCTTCCTCCGCAGCCGTTTCGGTCTCTTCCATGTCTGCGGCTTCCGCAGCTGTTTCGGTCTGTGCGGATTCCTGCGCCTCTTCCGCCCTGCAGATTCCTGCCGGCAGCATACAGACAGCGAGCAGAAGCGCCGCAGTCAGAAGTTTCAGTTTTCTGAATTTGGGAAAAATCATAGGTTTTACACCTTTCCAAACGGTCTGTATTCCTCCGGCAGATGTCTGATCACTTCCGCAAGCGGAAAACCCACGACCGTATAATAATCACCATTTATACTTTTCACCAGCATGGAACCGAGTCCCTGGATCCCGTAACCGCCGGCTTTATCCATCGGTTCCCCTGTTGCCGCATAGGCTTTGATCTCCTCCTCCGTCAGCTCGTAAAATTCGACCTCGGTCTCGGAGGTAAAGGACTGCACGCCTTCCGGGGAGCAGATCGCCACGCCGGTGCTCACCACATGCGTCCTGCCGGACAGCGCGCGGATCATTTCTTCCGCTTCCTGCACATTGCCGGGCTTGCCGAGCGCTTCTCCGTCCAGAAGTACCAGCGTGTCGGAGCCGATCACGATATCCTCCGGATGCGTTTCCGCCACTTCAAGCGCTTTATGCCGTGCAAGGAACTCGGCCCGTCCGGATACAGGCAGATCCTCCGGCACTTTTTCCTCTCCGACAGCCGGTATGCAGACAAAGTTCACGCCGACCATATGCAGAAGTTCATTCCTCCTGGGAGATCTGGAAGCAAGTATCAGCATCAGCTTCTCCTCCAGTTCTTTATAAAAAATCCGAAAAATCCGCCGCAGGCGCCGCCGAGCAGATGAGATATATGGGAAATGTTGTCTGCCGTGAACAGGCCGCTGTAGACTTCCTGTCCCAGGTAGACGATCGCAACGACGATCAGCGTAAGCGGGATCTCTCCCCTCTTCACGCTCACCACGGAGGACAGCAGCATCATCATGAAAACGATTCCCGAAGCGCCCATGAGCGCTGTATCCGGGAAAAGGATCAGGTTGATAACGCCTGTAAGCACCGCTACCACCGCCATCATGATCAGCAGGTCGCGGCTCCCGTATTTTTCCTCCAGGATAGGCCCGAGCAGCAGGAACAATGTCATGTTGCCTGCCCAGTGGGCAAAGTTCGCATGTCCCAGAACGTGCGTAAAGATCCTGAAATAGGCAAGCACGTCCCGGAAGGAACATCTGTATACGGAAAAGAGCAGGTCGTTGCTCGCCCCCTTGGTCGCCATGGACAGCAGCAGGACTGCCAGGCTGACAAAGAAAAAGGTGAGCACGACCGGCGAGTTGTATCTGATTCTTCCGATCATTTCTGCGTCAGCTCCGTAATGGTATCCGCCGCATCATAAAGATAGCCGGGATCGAGCGCTTCCATCCGTCCTTCGTCCGCCAGTTCTGCGACCGCGCTGTCCATGGGCAGACGTTCGACCACCTTGACGCCGCTCTTCTCAGACCATCCCTTCAGCGTATTCTCGCCAAATACATAGATCTTCTTACCGCAGTCAGGGCATACCACATAGCTGAAGTTCTCGATCACGCCCAGCACGGGAATATTCATCTGCTCCGCCATGTTGTAGGCTTTCTTAACGACCATTTCCACAAGGCTCTGCGGGGAAGTGACAAGAAGGATGCCTGTCACGGGCAGGGACTGGAAAACGGTAAGCGGCACATCACCTGTTCCGGGCGGCATATCCACAAGCAGATAATCCAGTTCGCCCCAGATGACATCGGACCAGAACTGTTTTACGATCCCGGCAATGGCGGGACCTCTCCAGATGACCGGTGCTTCTTCCTCTTCCATCAGAAGGTTTACGGACATGATCTGGATGCCGCTGGCACTCTGTGCCGGGAGCATCTGCTCGCCAACGATTCCGCCGATCTGTTTTACGCCGAACATCTTCGGGATGGAGGGGCCGGTGATATCCGCATCAAGGATACCGACTTTATAGCCTTTGCGCTTCAGTGCGACGGCCAGGGCTGCCGTAACCGTCGATTTTCCGACACCGCCTTTGCCGCTGACAATACCGATGACATTCTTAATCTCGGAATCCTGGTTAGGTGCCACATAAAAAGGATTCGCTGCTTCCTCTGCAGCCTTTTTCGCGTCGGCTGCCTTCTTTGCTTCCTCCGCTTTTCTTATTGCTTCTTCAAGAGCCGGATCTCTCTTTTCTTCCATAGTGATCTCCTTCCGCAGAAATACGCTATTTTTCAATGAACCATCCTGTCCGCAGACCGCATTCCCGCATTGCCTTAACTTTGATATCATAGCATATTTAAGCCGATTGTAAACCAAAAAAACCGCCGCTTAATGCGGCGGTCATAAAATCATAAGAAATTATTTCAGCGTGACCTTTGCGCCAACTTCTTCCAGAGCAGCCTTTGCAGCCTCGGCTTCTTCCTTGGAAACGCCCTGCTTTACAGCCTTGGGTGCGGAATCGACAACTTCCTTTGCTTCCTTCAGGCCAAGTCCGGTCAGCTCACGGACAACCTTGATGACCTTAACCTTCTGAGCACCGATCTCAGTCAGTTCTACGTCAAACTCAGTCTTCTCTTCTACTTCCTCAGCGGGGCCGGCTGCTGCTACAACAACGCCTGCTGCTGCGGATACACCAAATTTCTCTTCACATGCCTTTACAAGGTCATTCAGTTCCATAACACTCAGCTCTTCTACAGCTGCGATGATCTCATCAATGCTAAGTTTTGCCATTTTCTTATCCTCCGTAAGATTTTTCTTCGTCTTTATACTGGTAGTAAATCAGGCTTCAGCCGCTGCTTCAGGGCTGTCTTTCTTTGCGATCTGGTCAATAACACGCGCAAAGTTTGCCATAGGAGACTGCAGACTTCCAAGCAGTCTGGAGAGCAGCACTTCTCTTCCGGGAATTGTTGCCACGACCTTGATGTCCGCTTCGTTGTAATAGTTGCCTTCCACAACGCCTGCCTTTAAGGAAATAGCGTCGTGCTTCTTTGCGAATTCCGCAATGATACGGGCGGGAGCTGTTGCATCTCCGCTTGAAACAGCGATCGCGCTGGGTCCTTTGAGATCGTCCGCCAGTGCTTCAAATGCTGTTCCCTTCATCGCGATCTTCATAAGCGTATTCTTGTATACACGGTATGTCACGCCGGCTTCACGAAGCAGCTTTCTGAGCTGTGTGTCGTCTTCCACGGTGATTCCCATGTAGTCAACAAGAACGGCGGCCTGTGCATCGGAAAGCAGATTGGAAATCTCCTGAACAACAGGCTGTTTTGCTTCTACATTCGCCATGAATCCATTTACCTCCTTGTAGTAATTTGCACCACTGCAAAGATGAAAAAGAAAAACTCCTTTCGCCGGAGCGAAAGGAGAGAATAAGTTTGTCTCTGTCCCTTCCTCGGCAGGCGCAATGCTTATGCCTTTCGGCACCTGCTGTCTTCGGCAGTGGTAATATTTAATGCCGTGTCATAGTAACACAGTATTATGCGGTTGTCAAACGATACTTATCTGATTACAGATATTTCACCGGGTTCAGCCTTACAGCGGGTCCCATGGTAGAGGAGAGAACGATACTCTTCATATAGGTTCCCTTAAGGGTGGACGGACGGGCCTTTGTAAGAACGCTCATGATCGCGTCAAGGTTCTGGGCAAGCTGCTCTTCCGTGAAAGAAGCTTTTCCGATCGGCACATGGATGATATTGGTCTTGTCGAGACGATACTCGATCTTACCGGCTTTGATCTCCTTGACTGCCTTCTCGACATCCATGGTAACGGTTCCGGCCTTGGGGTTGGGCATCAGGCCTTTCGGTCCGAGGACACGGCCCAGACGTCCTACAACGCCCATCATGTCGGGGGTAGCTACGACGACGTCGAAATCAAGCCAGCCTTCCTTCTGGATCTTCGGAACGAGCTCCTCAGCGCCTACGAAGTCAGCGCCTGCTGCCTGTGCTTCATCAGCCTTTGCGTTCTTTGCGAATACCAGAACACGTACACTCTTACCGGTTCCGTTGGGGAGAACGACAGCGCCGCGGATCTGCTGATCTGCATGACGGCCGTCGCAGCCGGTGCGTACATGAAGCTCGATGGTCTCATCGAACTTTGCCTGCGCGTTCTTCTTTACCTGGGCGATGGCTTCCGCAGTATCGAAAAGCTGCAGCTTGTCATAGCCTTTTACGATCTCCTGATACTTTTTACCTCTCTTCATCTGAACATCCTCCCATTAGTCATCGACAACAACGATGCCCATACTTCTTGCAGTACCGGCGATCATGCTGGTGGCAGCCTCAACACTTGCGGCGTTAAGATCAGGCATCTTAAGCTCGGCGATCTTCTGTACTTCGGATCTCTTCAGTGTGGCGACTTTGGTCTTGTTGGGAGCACCTGATCCTGACTGGATGTTCGCAGCTTTCTTAAGAAGGACTGCTGCGGGCGGTGTCTTGGTGATGAAGGAGAAACTTCTGTCCGCATAAACAGTGATGACGACGGGGATGATAAGATCACCCTGGTCAGCTGTACGGGCATTAAATTCCTTTGTGAACTGAACGATGTTCACACCGTGCTGTCCAAGCGCGGGTCCGACGGGCGGTGCCGGAGTTGCTTTTCCGGCAGGGATCTGCAGTTTGATAAATCCTGTTACTTTCTTTGCCATTTCAAATCTCCTGTCTGTCAGGCCAATAAGCCTGTTGTGGTGTGCGGGGCAGGCACCCCTTCCACTGGTCTATAGTTGCTTAGTTTGTTTTGCGCACCTCTGAGAAGGCAAGTTCCACAGGGGTCTCCCTGCCGAACATCTCCACAGCGATGGTAACGCTCTGTTTGCTCTCGTTGACTTCCCTGATCTGTCCGATGGTACCTTCCCAGACGCCCGAAACGACGACGACGGTATCTCCGACAGCCAGATCGATCTTAAGAGTCTCTTTTCCGATGCCCATGCGGGCCATTTCTTCCTCCGAAAGCGGTACCGGCTTGCTCCCGGGGCCCACAAATCCCGTGACGCCTCTGGTATTTCTTACGACATACCAGGTATCGTCATTCATGACCATGTTGATCAGCACATAGCCGGGAAACATCTTTTTCTGTGTGGTCTTGCGGAAACCGTCTCTGATCTCCACCACGTCCTCCATGGGCACCGACACCTCCAGGATCACATCCTGGAGCCTGCGGTTCTCAATGGTCTTCTCGAGATCGGCCTTAACCTTGTTTTCATATCCGGAGTAGGTATGCACAACATACCAGTTAGCTTCTGCCATACTTATCTCCTGTTTACATTATGAAGCTCAAACCGAACTTGATGATGGTATCAAGAATCGACAGAAGGACACCGAGCGCAACGCCGGTAAACACTACGGCTGCGGTCTCCTTTGCGGCTGTCCTCTGGTCGGGCCAGATGACTTTCTTGAATTCTGCCTTTAATACCTCAAATCTCTCTCCCATTGCTGTTACCTCTCCCGATCCGAATTATTTGGTCTCCTTGTGCATTGTGTGCTTTCTGCAGAAGCGGCAATACTTCTTGGTTTCCATTCTCTCGGGATGGTTCTTCTTTTCTTTGGTCACGTTGTAATTACGCTGTTTGCACTCGGTGCAGGCCAAAGTGATTCTTACACGCATGATCTTTCCTCCGTCTCTTTGTGGTCGTTCAGTCCACAAACTCTTTACAACACTAAAAAAGGACTTTCGTCCCATGCCGGAATATGATACCACAACGAAAGTCCTCCGTCAAGGGGAAAAACACGTTTTCTCCCTGACTTTATGATTTTCTTTTTCCTGCCGTCATTCGCCTTTTTCTGTCCCCGGAGATCAGAATGCTTCCTTATTTTTATAGCTGTCCCGGAATGTTTTGGGTGTCATGTTCTTATACTTTTTGAACATCCGGCCGAAATAGCTCTGGTTCGGGAAATTCACATATTCTGCGATCTGCGTCAGCGAAAGATCGGAATAGAGCAGCAGATTGGCAGCCCGCTTCACCCGCTCCCTGTTCACCTGATCCTGGAAGCATTCGCCGGTCTCCTTCCGGAAAAGCCTGGAAAGATATCCTTCGCTGATTCCGAGGCTCTCCGCGACTTCCTCCAGATAGATCTTCTCCCGGTAATGCTTCCTTATATAATCCATCGCGCTTTCCACATAGCTGGAGGACCCCGGACGGTTCCGCTTCTCTTCGACTCTGCCGGCCAGTTCTTCAATAGCCCTGTTCCGGTAATGAAGCATATACGCCGGATCCTGAGAGGCATCGCACTTATCGATATAATAACCGCTGATCCGATAGGCGGATTCCGGAGAAATGCCGCCGTCGATCGCCGCCCGTGCGCAGAGCGCGATTCCGATCATCGCAAGATTGCGCCTGTGGCGGATGTAATTGCCGGAAAGCCGTCCGGCATCCTTATCCATGTTCTCGGCATACCGGACCGCATCGGCAGGTTTTCCTTCCCTGATGGCCTGCATGAGCAGCTGTTCTTCATAATAGCTGTGGCGGTAGGCAGAATCCTCGTTCTCCTCTTCTTCATGCAGGATGAATTTTTCCTGATCCCGCCTGAGCGCCTCTTCTCCGGCGTTGACGATACGGTTCAGCTGCAGCAGCTCTTCATTTTCAAGCGGTGAATTATTCAGCATGGAATTCGTAAGCAGGATCATATTCCTGATCTCCGGCAGTGTAAAGACAGGCAGTGTCCTGACATCTTCCGCTTTCGCGCCGTACGAACGCAGCACCTGCTTTAAGCCGAGTTTCGAGAGCTTTTCATGGCACATCGGGCCCATGAAGAGGAAACCATCCTCTGCCCGGAGCGCGGCAAAAAAAGTGCCGGATTCCCCGCTCATCAGATACGGTGCGTTCCTGCCATCCAGGCCCTTCTTCAGATCATTCCGGAGTTTTTCGCTGTACATGAGGGGGCTGTCGCCGGCGCTGTCAAAAAAGGCGGTGAGCGCACCGTCTGCTGATTCATAAACGATATCCACTTTGATTACGCTTGCAAGAATGCGGATGTTGTTGGCTCTTTCCATTTTTCTCCCCGATCTTATTTCCCTGTCTTTCGACATCGAATTGCATTGCCGCCGACTGTTGGATCGCTGCTGCGCGCAAATGATCACCTGCCGCCGGTTTCCGACAGAATGTATGCTGCTGCTCTGTCAAGATCGATTATAGTCCTGTTTCTATGGCATGAAAAGGATATTTTAAGCATCTTCCGGCTATAATTTTGTTTTCGCCGTGTTATACTGTAGGCTGTAATGCAATGCTGCAGGCAGATCCGCATCATAAATGCATCCCGAATACTGTCTGCTGTCATTCTGACGGCTGCCCTGCAGCCTGAAGAATCCACCGCTTCCAACTCTCGGTTTTATTAAAGCGGCAGGATTCACAGCGTGGATCCTTCGGAACAGCAGTTCCTCAGGATGACAGCCCGGATTAACTGCTCTGCGGATCACCTGCCGCACATCGGAGGACACTCATGGCATCAACTTTCTGGTATACAACTCCTGACTTCACCGCCGCGGATGAGAAAGCCCCCCGGCTGGTTTATTTTACGGGCGTGCTTAACGGAGATGACCTCTGCAGCGCGTTTCCCGTCCGCATCAGCGCCGACGGCAGATATAAGCTTTATATCAACGGCACTTTTGTGCAGGCCGGCCCGCTGAAGGGCGACGACCATGTTCATTATTACGATGAAGCGGATCTTTCCGGGTATCTGCACAATGGCGCCAATACCGTTACTATCATCCTGCTGAACTATCCGGCGGACAGACAGTACGGCAATCACAGCATCTTCCGCTCCGGAAAACCCCGGATGTATTTCCGGCTGCCGGAAAAAGCACCGGAGATCGTCTGGCAGGCGTATACTGACCGTTCCGTTTCGTTCATCCCCGAGGAAGAAGGCTTCGCGCCGCTGTGCATCCATGAAACACATTCACTGCGTGCTGATTCCGAAAATGCTGCCGCAGAGAAAAGTGACAACTGTTCCGTTCTCCCGGTTCCGGCTGATAATGGGAGTCTCCGTCCTGCTGTCAGTGTCCCGGCGGAAGACCTCCCGGCACATCTTCTTTCCGATAATCTTCTGCCGCGGGATATTCCTTATGCAGTAAAGATTCCGCATGAATTCCGTGAAGTGCATGGGACAGAGATCCCGGCGGATTCAGAAAAAACCTTTGTGCTGGATGCCGGAGAAGAAATGTGCGCTTATCTCTCGCTGTCATTTTCCGGCGGCAGAGGATCGCATGTTGCGCTGCTTTATTCGGAATGCTATACCGGAGACGGCTTCCGGACACACAGAACGGATGCCGTGCGCGGGCATCTGGAAGGCTATACGGACCGCTATGAAGTGAACGGCACAGAAAACGAACGCTTCGAACCATTCTGGTTCCGCACCTTCCGCTTCATCCGCGTCAAGATCCGTACTGCCGGAGAGCCGCTGCGCATCGACTCATTTATATATGAAGAAACAGGATATCCGCTGGAAGTGCGGACACAGCTGCCGGAGACTTCCGACCGCAGCCTGGCTGCCGTCTGGGACATCAGCCTGCGGACGCTCTGCCGCTGCATGCACGACACTTACATGGACTGCCCGTTTTACGAACAGCTTCCTTATATCATGGATACCCGTTCGGAGATCCTGTACACCTATTCGGTTTCCGGCGACGACCGCCTTGCAAGGCGCGCGATCCTGGATTTTGCCCGCGCCGGGCGGCCCTCCGGGCTCCTGAACTGCAGCTATCCGAATGTGAACGACAACATCATCCCGGGCTTTTCGCTGTATTATATCCTGATGGTACACGACCACATGATGTATTTCGGGGACAAAGAGCTGATCCGGGGAGTGATGCCTGCGATCGAAGACATTCTTGCTTTCTTTCAGGCAAATACACTTACAAACGGCCTGGTCGGGAAAGTCGGCGGCATAAACGGACAGTCGCCCAACTGGTCCTTCATCGACTGGTCCGCGCCGTGGATGGAGACCGCCGGCATGCCTCCCGCCGGCATGCACAGCCCGCTGACCATGGAAAGCCTGCTGTATATCCTGGGGCTGGAGGCAGCTGCAGAGCTGTGGCATTATCTTGGAGATACGGACAAATATTTCGAATACAAACAGGATGCGGACAATGTCAGAAAAGCCGTCCGCAGGGAATGCATGAATGCAGAAGGCATGATCACCGACGGTCCCGGCAGGACAGAGCTATCCCAGCACTGTCAGGTATTCGGCGTACTGGCAGAAGTTCTGGACCCGGAAGAAGGACGGCGGAATCTCCTTGCCGCAGCTGCTGATCCTGGTGCCGCGAAGTGCAGTGTCGCCATGATGTTCTATCTGTTCCGTGCGCTGGAAAAGACCGGGCTTTACGAACAGACCGACAAATATTGGAACCTCTGGCGGAAGATGGCCGCTGACGGTTGCACGACATCCATCGAAGGAGAGAATTACGCCCGCAGCGAGTGCCATGCCTGGGGCGCACTCATCCTGTATGAGCTTCCCTCTGCTGTGCTGGGCGTACGGCCTGCGGCGCCCGGGTATGAAAAGATCTCTGTGAAACCAAATCCAGGATACATGACACATGCTGCCGGGACAGTACACACCCCGGCCGGCGATGTCAGCGTTTCGTGGGAGAATAAAGACGGTGATGTAAAGCCCGTCATCTCCGCAGATCCGGCTGTCCTGGCAAAGATCATTTAGAACATATCAGGGGAAGCTGACCGGACTCCCGTGTCAGGATCTACGGGTGGGTCATGCCCGAAAAGAATGAAGCCGGACTATCAACAGTCCGGCTCATTCCATCTCTTTTCCTTTTTTATCTGTGTCCGAATTCCTTCAGCTGTTTTTCGATCGCCAGCGACGCCGGCGCAATGGACAGCCCGCCGCGGCAGGTATTTCTGAGTTCCGGTGCGATCTTTCTCCCGGCTTCATCAAAAGCTGTCACCGCTTCATCAAAGGGAATGACAGCGTCAAAGCCGGCAGCAGCCATATTGGCGGAAGCCAGTGCGTTCATGCCCGCCTGGACATTTTTCCCGAGACAGGGAACTTCCACTCTCCCGGCCACAGGATCACAGACCGATCCCATGATATTCTGCAGCGCCATGGACGCGGCTGAAAGCGCCTCTTCCGCGCTCCGTCCCATCAGCTGCGCCAGTCCCGCTGCGCCACCATCCGGTCCGGCATATGAAAACGGCCGCTCTTATGGATCGCAAATGCATCTTCCACGGCTTCGATCACTTCGGGAAGTGTGACCGCCTGCCACATTTCATTTTCATTCAGGATCAGCATAGTTTCATTCCCTCCCCGCATTGATTGAATATTTTCTAAAAGTAACATATATTCTGTCCTTTGAATATATGTTTTTGCAGAGATCCGCGTCCTGCGCTGTCTGCAGCGGTTCCTGAACGATGGTCCATGTATCGCGCATTTCAGTGAACATCCCGGGAGCCAGGAAAGATCTCTTGCTTCACTGATCCTCAGTATGTCGTAATATGGACAAATAGTGCATAATTTCAATATATCTTTCCCGACAAAACCATTATACTGTGGCTATAGAATTCACAAGGAGATCCCTATGGACAAACGATTTTTCGGCATCGGCGAACCGCTGATCCAAAGACAGCACGATCAGGGCATTGACGCCCCCTCTTACCTCTCACTGGTAAAGGCGCTGGGCTGCAATGCGTACCGTTCCTGGATGCATATCACTGATCTTCTTCTTGATCCTGTGACGCCAAAGGAAGAAGAAGTAAAGCTTCATAAAGCGCTTCTTCAGAAAGCGGCGGAACTGGATATCGAAGTGACCGCCATGAGCCACGAATGGTTCCTGCCGGAGGGCTGCCTTCAGCGGAGCGGACACGCCATGCCGGCCCGTGATCTTACACCTGGGAGCCTCTATATGCAGGCGCTTGAAATGCTCGAAACATCCTGGTATACCATGGCAAAGACTTTCCCCGAAGTAAAGATCTGGGAAGTCGGAAACGAATGGAACCTGAACGCGTTCCTGCACCCGGACGGCTTTCTTGCTTCCGACATGAGCAAGCCTTTTTCAGCCGATGAAAAGATGGACATCGCAGTGGACATGATGTACTTCGCCGCCCGCGGCATCCGGCGCGCGAACCCGGGCGCGAAGGTCGCTTCGTTCTCACCGGCACTCTCAACACCGGGTCTGGGAGGCGATATGCCGGACTTCCTGCCCGTGATGTACGGCGTCGCGTGGACGCTCGACAAAATCTATCAGCGCATCGTGAGCGGGAATTTCTGGTCCGATGATCCGGATGATTACTTTGATATCCTTGCCTGGCATCCATACGTGTTCACCAATGAAGACGTCCCGGACGCTGACCTCTTTCTGAATGTGGATGAACCGGATCAGCTCTGGAAGAGCTTCAACGACGCCGCCTATAAAGTGATGAAGAAATACGGCGACGGACACAAGCAGGCAATCCTCACAGAAGCAGGCTTTACGGATCTCGGCGATCCGGTGCTGGAAGAACGCTACGCAGAGTACAACAAAAAACTCCTGCAGATCGCATCGGAACTCCCTTATGTCCGCACGCTCCATAATTTCCGTCTGCTCAATGAAAATGCCATGCTAAAACGCGGCGGGATCGAAGAGAACCAGATCGGCGGCCTGACGGAAGTGTATTTCGGCATCTTCACGGATCCGGAAGAAGGGGTAAAGCCCCGGAAGAGAGCTTATGCGATCCGGGAAATGACCGGCAGCACGGCGGATCTGGTTAAGGTGTGCAGGGAACTGTAAAAAGGAGTACTGCTTCTGCACTATTGACAGGGAAGCGCTCACTGCTGTCATCCTGAGAAGCGTAAGC
>CAMOZZ010000061.1 GCA_946631165.1 uncultured Lachnospiraceae bacterium
TTTACATGACCTCATGGATCGATGACGAATCCAGTGAGTATCTCTATATGTATGATCTTGATACCGGAGATTACACGGGAAAGGTGAAGATGGAGCCCGGTCCGAAATGGCTGCAGGGCATAGCCTGTTATGAGGGGAGCCTGTATGTGACGAGCGATGACGGGGATGCCGATGATGATGCGCCGGACCATATGTACAGGATAGATCTTTCGGAAAACAGAGAGACCGGAACGGTCAGTCCGGAAAAAACGTTTGATGATGTTACAAAGCAGGGAGAGATCGAAGGCCTGACATTTGATAAGGATCGCGGACAGTTCCTCCTGCTGTATAACAGAGGCGCGAAAATCGTTGCCGGGATGCCGATGGGTTTTTATGAAGGGTACAGTGAAGAAATACACGAAGTGTTTGTGTATGATATTAAAGGGGAACGCGACATGGAGGACTTGCGCAGGGAAAAAAAGAGAAGGGAAAAACGCGGGGAAAAGAGATGACATGATTCCGGAGGGGAAGGAGATGATTATAAATGCTTGGAGCAATCGTCGGTGATATCGTTGGGTCTGTTTACGAGTGGCATAATATCAAAACGAAAGAGTTCCCGTTATTCCGGGAGGGCTGCCGTTTTACGGATGATACAGTCATGACCTGTGCCGTTGCAGAGGCGCTCATGAATGGCGGAAAGAAAGATGATTTCATTGATGCCATGAAGAAATATGGGCGGATGTATCCGAATGCAGGATATGGCGGAAGATTCCGCACATGGCTGTTCTCCGAGGATCGTGAACCGTATAATAGTTTTGGCAACGGTTCTGCAATGCGCGTCTCGCCTTGCGCGTGGCTGATGGATTGCGGTTTTTGTGCGAGAACAGGAATGTGGCCGTCTAATGGCAGAGCTTTGGCACAGCTGTCTGCAGAGGTAACACATAACCATCCGGAGGGCGTCCTTGGCGCGATGGCAACGGCCGATGCGATATTCCTGAGCCGTTATTATTTTGGCGGCTATTGCGGTGATTATGAAGACCCGATCAATAACGACCCGGAAGAATGTAAGCGGCGGATCAAGGAGCATATTGAGCAGGAGTACGGATACGACCTTTCCAAAACGCTGGATGAGATCCGCCCTTCCTATGGCTTTGAGGCCACCTGCCAGGGCTCTGTACCGCAGGCTATTATTGCATTCCTGGAAAGCACTGATTTCGAGGATGCCATACGGAATGCGGTTTCGCTTGGCGGGGACAGCGACACCATCGCTGCCATTGCAGGCAGCATAGCGGAGCCTGCCTACGGCATTCCGGAATGGATCAAAGACAAAGCGATCTCTTACCTGGATGAACCGTTAAGGGATGTGCTCCGAAGGTGGAGAAAGTTCATAAGAAACGGAGGATATCTCCCGCTCTATTGAGCAGATCCTGAAGCGGACGTAGAATCCCCTCTTCTTTTGCACATTTGGATGGAAGAAACAATGAATCAATCAGATCAGACCTTGAAGTATTATGATGAAAACGCAGAGAACTTTGCATCAAACACAGTTGCGGCAGATATGAGCGATGCCAGGCAGCGGTTCCTGAAAGGCCTGCCGCAGCAGGCCCGCATCCTTGATTTTGGCTGCGGTTCCGGCAGGGATACAAAGTTTTTTCTGGACAGCGGATTTGCGGCAGATGCGGTTGACGGATCTCCGGAACTGTGCCGGATCGCCTCGGAGTATACCGGAATTAATGTAAAGCAGATGCTTTTTCAGGAGCTTACGGCGGAAGACGTCTATGACGGCGTCTGGGCGTGTTCATCGATCCTTCATTTGCCGAAAGAGGAACTGAAAGATGTGCTTGGCCGGATTGCCAGAGCATTAAAGGCGGGCGGGATACTCTATACTTCCTTCAAATATGGAACATTTGAGGGGCTTCGCAGCGGGAGATATTTTACGGATTTTACAGAGGAGTCTCTGCGGGATTTCTGGAAGGAGGTGCCTGCGCTCGAGCTGCTGGAGACATGGATCACGCACGATGTCCGTCCCGGGAGGGAGGACGAGCGATGGATCAATCTGCTGGCGGTACGGTGGGAACAGGATCTTTGTAAATGATCGGGAGAGAAGGAGGAAAACAGTATGGTACAGACTGTGATCGGGATTAATTCGGCGATGATGCGGAGGAAAGAAGAGAAAAAGATGGATTATAAAAAGGAACTGCAGGGGATTATCGATCAGATAGAAGCTGCGAAGAACCGCCTGGCGGAGGTGACCATGGCGATGGATCTGGATGATCTGGAAGTGGATGACCTGGATGAAGCGCTGGATGCGCTGGACGATGCGATTGATATCATGACAGATGCGATGGAAGAGGAAGAGTGACATTATTTGTCGCTCGCGTTATCATACGAGTTTCGTATCATAACGGAAACATATTTAGTATTTTGAAAAATGAATAACTTGTGCTATCTTATAATCGTACCCGGGAACAAACAAATGAATTCAGGAAATTACGGAATATAAGCCTCAGCATCATCGAAATGCAGGAAGGAGAATCTGTTATGAAGAAATTATTTGCATTGTTCAGTGACTATTATAAGAGCTTTTCCCATCTTGAGGGCTGCTGACAGCCGGCAGATAAACAGACTGATACCGGAATCGGGGATCCCGTCCTGTGAGGGGGGATCCCCGATTTTTCGCATAAACGAGAACAGGGGGAAATAATATGGATCTGCGAGCGCTGCATTATTTTGTCGTTGTTGCGGAAGAACTGAATATCACAAGGGCAGCAGAGCGGCTGAACATGAGCCAGCCGCCGCTTTCCGGTCAGATCAAAAGCCTGGAAGGGGAGCTGGGCGTGCAGCTGTTCATCCGGGGAAAACGCCATCTTACCATAACGGATGCCGGCATGCTTCTTTATCGCAGGGCGCGGCAGATCCTGGAGCTTTCCGAGCAGACGGAGCAGGAACTCCGTTCGCTGGAGGGACTGTCAGGCGATTTGAATATCAGTCTCGTAGAAGGCCGGGCGCCATACCTGCTCGCCAGATGGATCGCGGGTTTTTATTCGGAATATCCACGGGTAGCGTTTCATCTGTGGAACGGCAGCGGGGATGAAGTGATGGAACGTATTCACCGGGGGCTTGCAGACTTGGCGCTCGTAGCTGCGCCGTACAACGCGGAACATCTGGAAGGCATCAGCGTCGGCCGCGAGCCGTGGGTCGCTATGATGTCAAAGGATCATCCGCTTGCGAAGGAGGAAGGACGTTTTATCCGGCTGGAAAAACTGGCGGGCCAGACATTGTTCGTCCCGAACCGCCGTTCCAGGGTGGAATCCATCAAAGCGTGGTTCGCGGAAATCGGCGAGGAACCTCTTATCGCAGGAAACCTGGCGAATTATATAGACGCAATGGCGCTGTCCGAGCTGAACGCCGGCATCTGCATTTATCCCATGACCACTTACTGCGATAATGATCTGATCGTCAAGAAGATCATCACCGACAGCGCGCGGCAGGTGGAGTATGCACTGGTATGGAAAAGGAATGAGCGTTTGACGGAGATTCAGCAGGAATTCGTCAATTATGTCCGGGACTGTCTGGAAGACGAGCAGAAAGGAACGCAGCCGTATTGGATCCCGGAAGGAGAATATCTGCCGCCGGAAGATACAGAATATCTGTAGGACATCGAAGGAAATCAGATCGAACTCATTGTTTGACGGCTTGTGATTGTCAGAGGAAAATGCCTGTGGTCCCCGTAAGGAGCAAGATAGTCTTGCTCCTTTTTCAGCAGCTGTGTTAAAATCAGAACGACGGATACTGTCGGAGCACTTTTTTCAACATTGTTGCCAAAGTGCTTTTTTCAACATCCTGACGGAGGAAATCATATGGTGATCATAAACAGACGCCGCAATCTCTTCTTGTATGCAGTCGTGGTATTTTCTGCAGTTGTCCTTCTTTCTGCCTGCGGCGGGGGGAAGACTGAAAGTAATTCCCAAAAGGAGCTTCAGGAGGTCCTTGGCGAGTATATCGATCAGGATACGCGGATCATTTACGCCGAATACGACGGGCTCGATGATGATCTGGCGGCCTATAAGGAAACATGCACGGAAGAATTGACGGAAGATGACGAGAAGTACGCGAAAAGAGGCCTGATGCAGCAGCATGTGCAGTCCGAGTTCCAGGAGGCGCTTCGGAACCGTGAGGAGAAGGTCTGTGTGATCGGCTGGATTAACTCGTTGGGCGGTTATGTCAACAGCAGTAACCCGCTCGCGTATGACAATGGTGTGTTTCGCACCATGCCATACAGCACCTTTTGGATGAAATCTTTTGAGTGCGTAACCGGATGGATGCTGAAAGGGGATTCGGATGATGATACGTATGATAACCGCTATTATGTCTATACCTTTGAGTACTATCCTTTAAACGATGATGAAATCCGGGATATCGAGGGCCGGATCGATCAGGCTGCAGATGAGATCATTGCCTGTGTTCCCGTTGATGCGGATCTCTGGCAGAAATGCAGATACGTTCACGATGAGCTGATCCGCAGGACGGAATATGACCATAACTTTGAAGATCATTGTCATGATCTTTACGGTGCCCTTGTCAATCATAAAACAGTTTGTGAGGGTTACGCGCTGGCTTTCAAATATATCCTGAACCGGATGGGTGAGGACTGCAAAGTGGTCGTCAGCAGTTGGGATGAGCAACCGGATTCCACAACGCATGCATGGAATCAGATCAACGAGAATACTTATGAGAGTTACATCGATGTCACATGGGACGATCTTGGTTATGCAGACTATAACGGCAATGAAATCATTGGGTATGATTATTTCGGTCTGACAAAGGAAGAGATCGAGCAGATCGAAAACCATGCATTTAATGAGCTTTTTACAGCGACTTATTATGATCCGAAACCGTTCAATTACTATCGCCATGAGGCGCTGATGATGGATTCGTATGATGAATCCTGGTTTACGCAATTGTTCCGGCAGCAGTATGAAGACGGGTACAATTATCTTACGGTCCGATTCGACAATCAGGAAGTTTATCAGGAGGCATTCCGTTCGCTTGTTGATGAGGGCAGGATCAGTTTCATTATGGGAGAGATCGGCTGCAGCTCCGAATTCTGGTATCTCACGAATGAGAATCTGAACATATTCTCTGTCGGAATTGGGCCGCTGCCCGCATCCCCCTGATTCTTCGGGCAGCACAGAGCAAAACGGAGAAGAGAGGATGGAAGCGCAGACAGTCAGCTGGGATGCGAATTCGCATACAATAGATGCAGGAATGACCTCTGAAAGGAGATTATCATGAACAAATTGTTTGAAGTGGCCAACAGATATATCGAGACGAGCGACTGGAAGATCATTGCCGTATTAAAGTTCTGCCTTATTTCGCTGGGCGTGATGCTCGGGATGGGGGTCAGGGAGGAGCATAAGAAACCTGTGCTGGCGGCAGCATTATCGGTGTTTTTTGCGACATATATTCCGCTGATGGCAAAGTTCTTCCGTGTATTCAGGGAATTCTGAGTATTATTGGATTGACAGCCGGTTAGGTACACCGGGGACGGATACACAAGAACCGTCCCCGGTGTTTTCCAATGTGGAAAAGCCTGATGTTAAGTGATACAATATTTTGTCGTAAAAGGGTATAAGATTTCACGGTTTATTAACGGGGGATTATTATGCGGCAGGACAACATTGAGATGTTTCAGGATACAATGCGTATTCTTGAGCAGGGCTATTATACAATTGGCAGTAAGAAGGTGAAGTTAAAGCTCTCCCGGAAGCAGATGGAAGCAGCGGATGTCTATCTGCCGGAGGAAATACGGGAGATTTCCCGTAAAAAGGATTTTAAACATATCCATGTCCTGGGACGATGCGGGTATGGCTGTGAAAGGATGGATTCCTTCAGCCTGGCCAGGAAGAGGAAAGAACAGTTTTCCTATGATCTGAATAAGGAGGGGGTGAAGCCGATCCTTGTGCTGAATCTGGCCAATCCGGTGCATCCGGGCGGCGGTGTCCGCAAAGGCGCCAGGGCGCAGGAAGAGGATCTGTGCCGGAAGAGCTCGCTGCTGCTGTCTCTGGAGAGCCTGAATGCCAGATCGTATTATGAGTATAACCGTGCCATTAACACCTATATGGGATCGGATGCGATCATTATTAATCCGCAGGTGGAGATCATTAAGGATGAAAACGGGAATCTGCTGCCGGATACTGTCATCGTGGCAGTCATGACCTGCGCGGCGCCAATGCTTTGCTATGGTATGGAAGGCATGTCGCAGGAGGAGTATGAAGCGATGATGTACCGGCGGATCACCGGCATGTTAAAGACGGCAGCTTATCTGGGTTATCAGCATCTCGTCCTGGGGGCGTTCGGCTGCGGTGCATTCCGGAACGATGCCCGGGTCGTTTCTGATCTGTTCTATAAAGCGCTGAAAGAATTTGATTTTGACGGCATGAAGGAAAAGGATATGTTCCGCCGGATCGATTTTGCAGTCCTGGATCATTCGGCCGATCAATACAATTTCAGGGAGTTCTCCAGGAATTTTTCTCATTTTTATCGGGATGAAGATCAGGAGGAGATCGACCGTGCGCTTGCAGAAAAGAAGAGAAAAGAGGTTCATCTGGATGCGATCCGCGGATGTATTTTCGGCGGCGCTGTCGGAGATGCGCTGGGATATCCTGTGGAGTTCATGTCCGAGAAAGCAATTTTTTCGGAGTATGGATCTCATGGAATCACTGCGTATGAAAAAGATCCGCATACCGGAAAAGCGATCATTTCCGATGATACACAGATGACGCTGTTTACAGCAAATGGTCTGCTGGTCGGGGATACGCGCGGCAGGATGCGGGGAATCCAGGGACGGCCGAGGAGCTATGTGGCGAAGGCTTATCTGGACTGGCTGATGACGCAGGAATCTTCCATGCAGGAAGTGAACCGGCATGACCGGGGGACAACAAAAGGCGGTTTTTCGTGGCTGCTGGATGTTCCGGAACTGTATGCCAGGCGGGCGCCGGGAAATACATGCCTGTTTGCATTGCGGGAAGAAAGGAACAGCAACTCATTATACGACTATATAAAAGCAAAGCGGAACAACAGCAAAGGCTGCGGCGGCGTCATGCGGGTCGCGCCGATCGCGGTCAATTACCGGACTTATATGGAGCAGCTGGATATGGAAGGAGCCCAGCTGGCTGCCATCACCCATGGTCATTCGCTCGGCTATATGCCTGCAGCGGTGCTGGTCCACGTCATCAACCGGATCGTATTTCCGCCGGAAAACGGGAAAATGTCCCTGAAAGAGATCATTCTGGAGGCGAGAGACACGGCTGCAAAGATCTTTGCAGGAGATCCGCATCTTCCGGCACTGACTGCGATCATTGATCGGGCTGTGATGCTTGCGGAGACAGGCAGTGAGAATGATCTGGACAATATCCATAAGCTCGGGGAAGGCTGGGTCGCGGAAGAAACGCTGGGAATCTCGCTTTACTGCGCCCTGAAATATCAGGACGACTTTTCTGCCGGCGTCATTGCATCAGTCAATCACAAAGGCGACAGCGATTCGACCGGCGCGGTGACCGGAAATATTCTTGGCGCATTACTGGGCTATGAAGCGATTGAAGAGAAATGGAAGAAGGATCTGGAACTGTCGGATGTGATCCTGGAAATTGCAGACGATCTGTGCCATGGCTGTCAGATGTCCGAGTACAGTCATTACCGGGATGAGGACTGGGAGAGGAAGTATATTTATATGCATCGATCAGCCGGACAGCAGCTGAAGGAAGAAATAAAGGAAACCGATATCCGGTTGGTGAAGGGTGATATCACTAAAATTTCCGATGTGGAAGCAATTGTAAATGCTGCGAACACGAGCCTGTTGGGTGGCGGCGGCGTAGACGGTGCGATCCACCGGGCAGCCGGCCCGGAACTGCTGGAAGAATGCCGGACACTTCACGGCTGCAAAACCGGGGAAGCCAAGCTGACAAAGGCCTATAAACTTCCGTGCAAGTACGTGATTCACACCGTTGGTCCGAGATGGAGCGGCGGCAGGAAGAAGGAAGCGCAGCTCCTTGCAGACTGCTATCGGAATTCCCTGCAGGTGGCGGTGAATCACGGAATCCGGAGCGTGGCATTTCCTTCGATTTCGACCGGTGTATACAGTTATCCGCTGGAAGAAGCAGCAGAAATTGCAGTTGCCGCGGTAGATGAGTTTATTACAGAACATCCCGGCGCACTTGATCTGGTCGAGTGGGTACTCTTTGGTCAGAGTACCTATGATGCGTATGATAAAGCGCTTGGGCAGCTGACCGTTTCAAAGGTCGTCAATTCCCCGCTTCTGGATGAGATCAACCGGGCGCTCAGGGACGGGCTGATCTGACCGGGAAATTTCAGGGGTGGATTGGCCTGGCCTGGGCACTCTGGGGAGGGGCTGACCTGAACGGAAAACAAGCAGTAAGGCGGTGATGGTATGGCCAATGAAGGCGGCGAATGGATCATGAAAGGCCTGGACTGGGATGATCCCTACAGGATCCGTTCCTGGCGCGAACTGATCAACTGGATCAATGAAGTGGGTTTTCTGCCGCTGTTTGCGGGTGAAGTGCCGGGCTTTTCTGCGGAGGAACATGTTTCACCACTCTTCTGGTGGACGGGAGATCCTGAGCAGGATCCGTGGGAATGGCGCGAGATCATTCCCGCGACCGGCGAAGTGGCATACGGGAAGTTCTTCAATAACAAGACAGGATTCATTTCCAGGGAATGGTTTCCTTATTTCGCAAATGCGCGCCGGGACGGCTATGATTTTGACGCGGCGTGGGAAGACGGACTGGTTCAGCGCCGGCACAAAGCGATCATGGATCTCTGCGAGGACGGCGGCATGCATCCGGGCTTTGAACTGAAGCCGGCAGCGGGATTCGGCAAAGAAGGCTACAAGAATTTCGATGGCTGCATGGCGCAGCTGCAGATGCAGACTTACCTGCTCATCCGCAAGTTCGAGCGGCGGCGGAACAAGCGCGGGCAGAGCTACGGCATGGCCGTTTCCTACTACCAGAAGCCGGAGGAACTCTGGGGTTATGAGCATGTGACGAGCGCTTATAAGGAAGAGCCGGCGCTGTCCGCAGAGCGCATTTTCAGGAGATCAAAAGAGCTGTTCCCGTGGGGCACGGATGCCGCGCTCCGGAAAGTATTAAAATAGAGAAATCGGGCAGGTACAGCAGGAAAGCAGTGCCTGCAGAAAATACGGATGTTGATGGATGAGGTAGGTTAATGACGAAGTATACATTCGGAGATCCGTCTGCTTCCAATATTCTGGTACAGATGGTCGATGATCATGATCTGGCCGTGATAGAAAATGAAACTGCGTTGATCTGTGAGCTTGCCGGAACGGATTTTTTTCTGATCGCGATGAGGGTCAGCAGCTGGAATGACGATCTGTCTCCCTGGAAGGCACCGGCTGTTTTCGGGAACGAAGACTTTGGCAGCGGTGCAGAAGAAACGCTGAAAGCGGTTCTGTCGGAGCTGGGTCCGATTGACAGAAATAAGAACTATTTTATTGGCGGATATTCCCTGGCAGGACTGTTTGCTTTATGGAGTGCTTACCAGACAGACATTTTTACAGGGGTGGCTGCTGCGTCCCCTTCCATCTGGTTCCCGGGATTCCTGGATTATATGAAAGAGCATGCACTTCAGGCCGGATCTGTCTGTCTCAGCCTTGGGGACAGGGAAGAAAAGACCCGGAACCCGGTCATGTCTACGGTGGGGAACTGCATCAGAGAAGCCTATGAGATGCTGGATGAAGCAGGTGTGAACTGTGTGCTGGAATGGAACAAAGGAAATCATTTCAGGGAACCGGATCTGCGGACAGCGAAAGCATTTGCATGGGTAATGCAGAATGCAATATAAATGCATGATGAGGGATAAGAGTAAGACAGTATGACAACGAACCGAATGATCTGGGTCAGAACGAAAAACGAACTGGTGCAATCCGTGACACGGCTCGGTTTCCCGGCTGCACTGGGAGAAGCTGTTGCGCAGCATCTTGGCAGCCCGAAGGCCATGGAGCGTATGATCGCTTATCTGGATTATGTGAAACCGACGAGCGATGTAATGATCGTGGATGAAATGCTGGCGATCCGCAGTGAGATCGATGCATGGCGTGACAGGAAAGCCAGTCAGGAAGCGAATGCAGCCTGCAATGAAATGCTGTATTTCGGACTGGAAACGGAGGACGAATGATGACGTATGAAGACGCGGCGGCAGCGATACAGCCGGGGCTTTATCAGCATTTTAAAGGAAATTACTATCGGGTGCTTTCCATTGCCCGCCACAGTGAGACCGTGGAGGCGATGGTGGTCTATCAGGCGCTGTACGGAGACGGCGGCGTGTGGGTGCGGCCGGCTGACATGTGGAACGAAACGGTGGAACGGGACGGAAAAACATTCTGCCGGTTTCATCGGCTGAGCGCTGCAGAGCGGGTTGCCTTCTACGAGGATATTTATGATGAACTGTGTAAGGCGCTGCAGGAAAACATATCCTCCGGAGAGACACTGCAGATGAAAAGGAAGCTGCTGGAAGACTACTATACTTCCGGGGAATGGCGGGAGGATTATGAAGCAGATGAAGCAGGCGCGTTCCCTGCGGATCTGAAACGCGGTGTTCTGTCGCAGGATGGCGTTTACAATTTACTGTCAGAGTGGCAGGAAATGCCGTGACAGCGCGGCAGAAAACACGAAAACACAGATGGAGAAGCCCTGAAGCCAAATACTTCGGGGCTTTTCCATATTCCATTAGGCCTGTGCCGGCGGAATTCTGTCTGTACCGGCGGACTGTTTCCTTACGATATCTCATCATCCATATATGCAAACAGCTCTCCGGTGATTCCGGCAATGTCATCAATTGCCAGAACCCTGCCGCCAACCGTGATAGTCCGGGAGACATCATTCACTTTCTGACAGATCCCTGTTACGGATTCATAAATTCCGCCGGTGCCATAGGCGCTGCTGTTCGGATCCGCGCATGGAACGAAGTACCGGACTGTGATCTCCGGGCGGTTCTTCCGCACGGCGTTTCCGTTGACAGTCAGGCTGCGCAGGATGGAAACCTTCCGGTCCAATTCTTCTTTTTCGCCTTCACTGAGATCCTGCCGGACAGTGTATGCCACTTCCTTGCTGGCAATGCACTCGCCAAAGCCGGCGAGCGCATCAAACGGCGCGAAGATCTTGGCCCGGTGTACAATGTCCATCGGCGGATGCCGGCGCCAGAAGTCATCGTATTTTTCATGCTGCGGCCTGCCCTGCAGGAAGGCGGAACGGTACGGGAAACCGTCCGGCATCGGCATGTATCCGATCGCAGTTCTCGAGTTGTCTTTATCCATGGGCTGTTACCCCGCAGCAATGGAAATTTCTTTCATTTCTCTTATATAATCCACATAGTCAGACTCGGAGCAGAAAAGAATATATCTGCCCTCTACAAATCCCATGTATCCCGTGGCTGTAACATATCCTTTCATCCAACTACCTCCTTTGGAAAAGACAATTATTCGGCGCTTAAAGGGAACATATGTTCGATTAATAAAGGAAAAAAGAAACAGGGTTGCCCATGAACGGGCAGATCCTGTGGCAACTTGTGTTCATGGTGATAGTATAGCACAAAGCAAAGCAAAAAGCAAACATATGTTCGATTTTATTTTGCTATAAATGGGGAGAGTTCCATCTTTGCCATATTTGGCAAGATATGGTATGCTGTCTTATGTAATTCCTGAACAGCAATCCGCAAAGGAGATAATTATGAACGAAGAAATGGCAGACATAGAACTGAACCCTGGGCAGCTTGAAGACGTATCAGGCGGCACATCCATTACCGGAGGGGAGAGGAAAAAGATTTACCGGATCCTTGCGGCTTCTCTTGATATGAGTATTTCTCTGATCACCGGAAAAAGCAGCCTGAGAGGCGATCTGGGAGCGGACTCATTTGACATGGCCGATATCGCCGGCAGGATCGAGAACGCGTTCTGTATCCGGATCCCCGGGGGCGATCTGCCCAGGATCAAAACGGTGGATGATCTGGTCGAATATGTAAGGATG
>CAMOZZ010000062.1 GCA_946631165.1 uncultured Lachnospiraceae bacterium
GGACAAGCGCTTCCTTCTCCGGATCATCCGGCACGTAATTGGGATCCTGCCAGTAGTCCCATTCATTGATCATGGGATCGCCGGGCTTCCAGTCTTTCATAAAATCAGGTTTTTTGATCATGGCTTTTTCTCTCCTGTTTCAGATCGTATCAGAAAAATCTGCCCACGATGTCGCGGGATGATGCGCAGGTATCCTCCATATCGCCGAAGGAAAGGATCTCACCTGCATAATAAGTATCTTTGTTCCCCTGCAGCTCATCGAGCCTGTCATACCATCCGTCTGCGTAGTCTGCCGGGCTGACATGCGGGCAGTAATAGGATTCCTGCTCATAGAGTCTCTTCTCAACAGGGAATCCGCACTTCTTCATATCCTTTTCCATCGATTTAATGGTGTATTCATAGGATACGTCCGGGCTTCCCATATGGTTCCTGAGCGCATAGACCGTGCAGGGGCAGTTCTCCTCCAGATCTTCCCAGCGGTGATAATAGACCATCGCGTGACCAAGCCGGGAAGGATCCATGTTGTCGAAAATGTATCCGGAGATCGTAGGGCCTTCATCCTCCGGGAACTTCGCGATGAAATCAACGTATTTCTCATGGATGATCTTTGAGAAAAGCTCTTTTTCCTTTTCATCCGCATCAGCGTAATTCATGAACGCATCGAGCGGTGATGTCACGATGAGCTTGTCAAAACGCTGTCTGGAATCTCCTCCTGCATCCCTGGTCGTAACGATCACGCCGCCTTCTTCGGGACGTTCGATCCGCACGACTTCCGTATTCAGGATGGCCGGGTGCTTCAGCTTCTGATTGGCCGCTTCATAAATGGACTGCGTGCCGTCTTTCCAGGTCCAGAGTCTCATGTTGATGAACTCGATGGCAGTTGTGGTATCCAGATATTTCATGACATAGGCAGCCGGGATCTCATCAAAGAAACCGTAGCCGAAGGAAGTGTACGGTCCGAGCCAGATCTTCATGACTTCCTCGACCCCGTTCAGCCTGCAGAACTGGTCGAAAGGAAGCGCAAGATCCTTCAGATTCGGGTTCTTTCCCTTGATGCGCTGCAGCGGGCGGCTGACTTCCTTGGAAAGGCCGTTGTACTCGCCCTTCGCGACGCCGACATGGCCGTAGCAGTCATATCCCTCGTACTTCGTCTCCATGATCTTCACGAGCTTCTTCATCTGGCTCTTCAGCTTTAAGAGATCGCGGATCTTTTTCGGCGAGGTATTCTTTTTGATATCGAACGGGAAGATCTCCTCGCCGTTTTTGTTCCTGTACATTCTTCTCATATTCGGGCCGTCCGCGTGGCTGACGCCTGCGAATTCCTCCACCTCATGCACGGCATGATAAGTGATGGCTCCCATGATGGCACCGGTCTCGTAGGTCCTGTTCTCACCGAAAATGTTGATCTTCGGGGAGAAGCATTTCCCGCCGACTCTTCCCTGGCGCTCGTAGATCACATAATCATCGTATCCTTTCTTTTCCAGATACATGGCGGCTGAAATGCCGGCCGGGCCGCCGCCGATGATACATACTTTTGTGCCCATGATCTTCCTCCGTCTATTCTGTAAAAAATCTTATGTTATAAAAACCCATAATTAATAGTATTGTACAAAAAACAGAGGAGTAATGCAAGCATTACTCCTCTGTATCGTTATTTTTTCAACACATTGCAGAATCTGTATCTGTCCCTTATTTGATCACATGGATCCAGCCTTCAGGCGCCGGAAGCCTGCCCATCTGGATACCTGTCAGCGTCTCATACAGCTTCTTTGTTACCGGGCCCATATCAGTCATGCCGCTCGGCAGGCAGATCTCCTTTCCGTGGTCAACGACCTTGCCTACAGGGGAGATGACTGCGGCAGTTCCGCAGAGTCCCATTTCGGCAAAATCAGCAACTTCGTCAAGATAGACTTCCCTGTGCTCGACCTTCATGCCCAGGATATGCTCTGCGACATAGCAGATCGAACGGCGGGTGACCGACTTCAGGATACTGTCAGACCTGGGCGTTACCAGCGTGCCGTCCTTCGTGACAAAGATAATGTTGGCGCCGCCGGTCTCCTCGATCTTTGTTCTGGAAGCGGGATCCAGATAAACGTTCTCATCAAAGCCCTTTCTGTGGGCGTCCATGATCGCATGCAGGCTCATCGCATAGTTCAGACCGGCTTTTACATGGCCTGTTCCTCTGGGTGCCGCACGGTCGAAATCGCTGACGCGGAGTGTCAGGGGCTTTACGCCGCCCTTGAAATACGGGCCGACCGGCATGACGATCACGCGGAATTCATACTCCGTCGCAGGTGCAACGCCGATGACCGGGCCGTTTGCATAAATGAACGGACGGATATAAAGGGTAGCACCGGAACCGAAAGGCGGTACCCATGCTTCATTTGCCTTTACGACTTCTTCCACTGCTTCAATGAAACGGCCTTCGGGAAGCGTGGGGATCTCCAGTCTTTCGCAGGTCTCGTGCATACGCGCATCGTTGAGGTCGGGACGGAACGTTACGATATGTCCGTCTTCTGTCGTGTAAGCTTTCAGTCCTTCAAAGCAGCTCTGGGAATACTGAAGAACGCCGGCGCATTCGCTCATGGTGACGCTCGGCTCGGTGATGAGACCGCCCTCATCCCACTTTCCGTCTTTATACAGAGAGGAATAACGGTAATCCGTTTCCGTATAAGCAAATCCAAGGCTTCCCCAATCGATATTCTTCTTTTCCATGACATTCATCCTTTCCAATAAATTAGCGTAAGCCCTTTTAACCGGCAGGCTTTACCGCTTTAAAGCTTTTCTACATTAGTATATCACGGTGAAATCTGATTGCAAGCAGGTTTTTCCCGCTGCAGTGCGGTCTTGCCGGCAGATCCATGCTCATAAAAGCCTGCGTCTCCGTCTCTTTTTCCTGCCCTTCAGCTGTCTCCGCTTCATGTTCTTTTCGATCAGAAGAAGCGCTTTCTGCTGCAGATCCGTAACGCCGTCCAGCTTCTTGTCGATCTCGCTTCTCCGGAATTCCGCCGTTTCCGCGCCGACGGCGGTATAGTCTCTGTCGAAAAGCTCTGCAAGCACCTGTTTTTTCAGGATGTCATGCGGCACCTTCTCCAGAAGTTTTCCGGCCACGAACCGCCGGCTCTTTTCCTTATATTTCGGCAGATTGTTCCTGTCCTGGATATGCTTCATTTCGATCCGCCAGAGGAGATCCGTCTGCCGCGCAAGTACATCGCGGGGATTTTCAGAAGGTCTTCTCAGCATATAGAAATCCGGTTCCCCGTCCACATTCTCCACGGTAATGATCCCCCAGTGCGGCGGAACGTGGTCCGATACATGTTCCGCATGGCTGCTGCCGACTGCGATGATGCACCGGTCACAGAATCTGTCATAGTCTTTCACCTGTCCGGCAAGCCGCGCGTAACTGTCCGCGTCGGATTTGATCTCTATCCCTGTCAGTGCATTTTCCGTCACCATCAGGATATCGGCCCTTGCGTTTCCAAGCGGCAGCTCCTCCAGGATCCGTATATCCCCGAAGACATCTTCCAGGTATTCGAACAGCGGCTCCCTTATATCCTTATCATACAGTATCTTATCATTTTCAGTCATGATCGTTCTCCGAATCCGGACATTCTCATCCGGCGCTTCCCGTTCCGGCCATTTATTGTATCATGAATTTATTTTTCTGTTAAGTATTAACGGTTTCTACTGTCCGGTCCGGTATTTCACCAGTGCGCATTAGCCAAAACAATTGCAATTATCTGGTCAAGGTAGCGTCCCGATTGACAGTAAAACGACTATTTTTGCAATACTTTCTTACAGGAAAATAGTTGCATGAATCTTCAGGATTTTATTTGACTTTACCATTTCTTTATGATATTGTATCGTTAATCACCGGCAGGGACGGTGTATTTAATGTTTATCGGGAGGTAACAGATGAGAGGCACAGTGAAGTGGTTCAACAACCAGAAAGGCTATGGCTTTATCTCTGACGAAGAAGGTAAAGACGTATTCGTTCATTACACCGGACTCAACATGGAGGGCTTCAAATCCCTTGATGAAGGTGCAGAGGTAGAGTTTGATGTCATAGAAGGTACCAAGGGACCTCAGGCAACCAACGTCACCAAGCTGTGATCCGGCAGCCAGCGGTCCGCCGGTATCAAAAAGAACTGTGGCTCCACAGTTCTTTTTTTGTATCCGGAACCGGCAGCCCGGCGGATTGCCTTTTCAGTCCGGAAATACTATAATACATTCATCTGTTTGTCATCGTGGAGGTCATTTTGGGAGAATATACAAAATTCGTCTATGAAGGCGGCGAGGGAGAGATCGTCGAAAAAAAGTCCCGCTTTATAGCCAGCGTATCCGCCATCGGAAACGAAACGGACGCTTCTGCTTTTCATGAGCAGATCCGGAAAAAATACTGGGATGCGGGGCACCACTGCATGGCGTTCGTCCTGGGTGAACGCAATGAGATCAGCCGGGCAAACGACGACGGGGAACCATCCGGCACAGCCGGCCGGCCGATCCTTGACGTGCTGACCAGTTCCGGGGTACGCAACGCCTGCATCGTCGTCACGAGATATTTCGGCGGCGTGCTTCTGGGCACCGGCGGGCTCGTGCGGGCGTACGGAAAAGCCGCGAAGGAAGGTCTTGACGCAAGCCTGCTGCTCGACCGGATCCACGGAAAGAAGCTGGCCGTAACATGCGATTACAACGATGTCGGCAGGCTGCAGTATATCGCGGGGACCCGCGGATACGATCCGGTATCCAGCCAGTATGCGGAAAACGCAAAGATCACCTATCTGATACCGGCGGAAGATGCGGATGCCTTTCTGGCCGAAATAACGGAAAAGACCGCCGGAAGGGCGGTCTGTGATGATCTTGGTGAATATGATTTTGCAGTACTGGACAAGGAGTTCATCATCCTGTAAGCCAGTACGCTCCCTGTTACAGGAAGTCCCGGATGCGTTTGCTGCGTACGGGATTTCTTAATTTCCGCAGCGCCTTCGCTTCGATCTGGCGGATACGCTCACGCGTAACATTGAATTCCTTGCCGACCTCTTCGAGCGTCCTGGGATGTCCGTCCTCCAGTCCGAAACGGAGGATCACGACCTGCTTCTCCCTGTCCTTAAGGTCATTCAGCAGAATGTCGATATGCTCGCGCAGCATGACGGATTCCACATTTCCTTCCGGCGTCACGGCATTGTTGTCCGCAACGAAATCGCCCAGATTGGAATCATCTTCTTCGCCGATCGGTGTCTCAAGCGAGGCAGGCTCTCTGGCGATCTGCATGATCTCCATGACCTTCTCTTCCGTCATCTCGAGCGCATCTGCAAGCTCCGCCGTGGAAGGTTCGTAGCCGAGCTCCAGCGTAAGCTTTCTCTGCATCTTGCTCATCTTGTTGATGGTCTCCACCATATGTACCGGAACGCGGATCGTACGCGCCTGATCGGCAAGCGCTCTGGTGACAGACTGTCTGATCCACCAGGTCGCATAGGTCGAGAGCTTGTAGCCCTTCGTATAATCGAATTTCTCCACGCCCTTGATCAGTCCGAGGTTACCCTCCTGGACAAGATCCAGGAAGCTCATGCCGCGGCCGGTGTATCTTTTCGCGATGCTTACCACAAGACGAAGGTTGGCTTCGATCAGCCGCTCCTTCGCTCTCGCATCGCCCTCTGCCTTGCGTCTTGCGAGCTCCACTTCCTCTTCCGCCGTAAGCAGCGGAACGGTTCCGATCTCCTTCAAGTACATACGGACAGGATCCTCTGTCCCGATGCCGTCCAGCAGATCTATGGCATCCAGATCGATCTCTTCTTCTTCCTCTTCATCGGGGCGGAACTCATCGTCATCTTCTCCCAGCACTATTTCCTCTACAGCGGAGGGTTCATCGGTCATTACGCGGAGAACGTCGATGTTCTTGCCTTCGAGATAGGAATATACTGTTTCCAGCTGTTCCGTGTCCAGTTTTTCATCCTTGAAGAAATCGTTGATGTCATTGATATCCAGGGTATTGTTCCTGGCTTTTCCGAGCTCCACAAGGCTGTCCATCTGATGCATAAAATGTTCTTTATCCACGGTCCCATCCTTTCTTCAAACGCTTCTGGTCAAAGCATTCTGATCGAACTTGGTCAAGTATTATAACATTATTATACACCTGTTGTCAATAGGATTTTACAACTCTCAGCGCATGCGGCAGAACTTTTATTGTGACGTCAGACATTTTTCCGCCATACTCGCCGTCCTGCACCCATTCCAGCGCATGCTCCGCTTCGAATCTCACATCCGACGTCTTCACTCTGGTAATATATTCCGAATTTTCATGGGTCAGCAGAAAGGCCGCGGCCAGATCTCCCCATCCGGGAATATCCTTCGGCTGGCTTAAGAGATTCACCTCGAACAGGCCGTCGTCCATCTCGATATCCTGGCCCCACAGACCGGTCATGCCTGCGACGCGGAAGGAATTCGAGACCATCCCGAGCAGGTAATCCCCTTCATATACCTGTCCGTTCATATATACTTTTACATGATGCGCCTTCATATTGGGCAGCTCCCTGGCGCCCTCCATGATATACGCCTGCGGTCCGAGCAGTTTCTTCAGATCCTGGTCAGTGGAATAGGAAACATTGGTAAATACGCCGAAACCGACCGTATAGGAAAAATAGACATCATTGATCTGCCCGATATCCACCGCGAAGAGCTTTCCGTTTACCGCAATGTCCGCAGCCGCCAGCGGATCAAACGGAATGCCGAGACTGTGCGCAAAATCATTGGTGGTACCGACGGGAATGTACCCCAGCTCCGGTCTCCTGCTCTGCGGCAGCAGCATCAGGCCGTTCACGACCTCATCGAGCGTACCGTCGCCGCCGCAGCAGACAACCCTGTCCACGGCGCCGCCCCTGGTCTTCGCAACCGTTTTCGCTTCTCCGGGTTTCTGGGTGATATAGATCTCCGTCCAGTAGCCGGCCTTGGTGAATGTATCGAGCACTTCGCAGAGTTTTGGCTTGATCTGGCCCCGGCCTGCATTTGGATTGACTATGACAAGCATTCTTTTCATTATGCAGCATCCCCTTTAATTTCTGAGCAAACGCATCTTGTCCGCGATGCCCGCGATCTTCCTGCCGCCCGGCATCTGCCTGAGCGTTTCACTGTCCACAGCGCCTGTAAAGAGGAGCAGGGCAAAATATACGATAACAGCCATGACGATCGCTGCCGCCAGCGATACAACATTGCTCTCGAACAGTCCGTACAGCATGCTGTACACCGCCCAGCTGACGATGCCCATGATCATTGCGGAAACGCCCGGCAGGATGAATGTTCTCATGATCTCCTGGCTGTATCCGATCGCCCTGATGATGGAGATCTGGTTCAGAAGGCACATGATAAATGTATAAATGACTGTCGCGAGGACCATACTGTACAGATTGAGTTCCGTAAGCAGCAGCATCGGCACCAGCGCGGCCGTCTGCGCGGCAAGCGCGATCAGCGCGTGAATGACCGGACGGTTCACCAGCCCGACGCCCTGGAGCACCGCATTGGTCAGTGTGGAGAGCGAATAGAAAACAACGGAAATACTGAGCGTCCTGAGCAGCGAAGCCGCCAGATCAAGCGATTCCGGCTGCGGGAACAGAAGCTGCGTCACCGGTCTTGCAAGCACACCGAGTCCCACTGCCGCCGGAATGGCGATCAGCATGGTCGTCTGGATCGCAAGGGCGACTTTCTGTTTCGTATCTTCCATGTTTTTTCTGGCGAACGCTGCGGAGACCGTCGGTATGACAGCGGCCGATACCGCAGCGGAAATAGCGATCGGGATATTGAGAATGACCAGCGTCTTGCCCGAATAAATGCCGTACAGCGTGGCAGCTTCCGCAGAATTCAGGCCTTTTACCAGTTTCATTACATTAATATATATGGTCTGGTTGATCGGTGTGCTGCAGTTATAGACAAAGGTGCTCATGATGAAAGGCGTCACCACAAGGAAGATCATTTTGAAGATCTCTGCCTTCCCGAGCAGTTCCTTTGTATGATCCTTGGCCTGGCGCCTGATAAAGAACGTCCTGTTGGAGCGGTAGATAATGAACATGAACAGCAGGGCCGTAATAACGCCGACGCCGGTACCGACGGCGGATCCCATGGCGCCTCTGATCGCCCTTTCACTGCCGGCTGCCGCGCCGCTTACCATCAGCCAGGCAGCAAAAATACTGACTACGGCGTTCAGGATCTGCTCCAGGATCTGGGAGATCGAGGTCTGCACCATGCTTCCGTGCGCCTGATAATAGCCTCTGAACACCCCGAGTATGCCCGAGAAAAAGATCGTCGGCGTAAAGATCCGCAATACGGAGACGGCATTTTCATCGACCAGAACACCGGCAAAGAGATAGGTGAGTATGCTGGCGGCGCCGCCGACAACGATTACATAAATAAACGCACACTGAAAGATACGGTGTGCATTTCTGTATTCATTAAGCGCCAGACGCTGCGCGATCACTTTGGAAATAGCGGAGGGTATACTGTACGACGCAAGCAGCAGTATGATCGTATAGATATTGTACGCTGTTCCGTAATAACCGTTTCCCTCATCTCCGATGATGCTCGTCAGAGGGCTCCGGTAGAGTATCCCGATGATACGTACTATGATTCCCGCGCCGGCAAGTATCCCCGCCTGTACGATGAAGCTGTCGCTTCCTTTTCTTTTTCCCATTCTATACTCCAAAGCCCGGAATCTCCGGGCATTTTCTTCTTAAGCAAGCCGGTAGATGAACAGCCCGTTGCAGAGCTTTGGTTCAAACCACGTCGATTTCGGAGGCATGGTCTCCCCGGCGTCAGCAACCGCAAAGAGCTCGCTCATGGAGGTATGATACGGCAGAAAGCCCACCATGTCATCCGCTTTGCAGAGCGCCAGCAGCTGCTCCTTATATTTCATGCCGCCGATGAATTCCATCCGCGGGTCGGTCTTGGGGTCCCTGATCCCGAACAGCGGCTCCAGCACGAGATTCTGCAGCACGGAAACATCGAGGGACGCCTGCGCATCGTCCGGACGCAGTTCTTCCTTTAAGATCATACGGAAGCATTTTCCGCAGGAAGCCAGCACGAACTCTCCCTTTCTGCGCGGTTCGGCGCCATATTCACAGGCTTCGATCACAAAGTTCTCCGAGAGCAGGGCCAGCAGCTCTGCCAGCGTCCTGTCTCGATAGCCTTCCACGACCCTTGCAAACGGCAGGATCTTCAGTTCGTCTTCGGAGAAACAGACGCAGGGCAGAAAGTTCCACGGTTCCTTTCCCGTGAAGGACGGATTCTTCCTTCTGTTCCTTTCACAGATAGCGGCAGACGCCATGACTCTGTGATGTCCGTCCGCGATATACAGATCGCCCGCGTCAGCCATGATCTTTTCAACCGCTTCCATGGCTGCCGGATCATCCACTCTCCAGATCTGATTCAGAACGCCGTTCTCCGACACAAAATGATAGAGCGGAAGCTGTTTTTCCTGTTCTTCGATCCAGTCATGGAGCGCGCTGCTGGAACGGACAGCCATAAGCACGGGGCCGCCCACCTGCGCCCTGCATTTATCAATATGAAGCATCAGATCCGCGAGTTTGTTCTCCCTGACCTTCTCATGCGCATGGATGCTTCCCGAAACGATGCCGTCAAGCGGCGTAAGCCCGACCAGTCCGTTCTGGATATGCCCCCAGCTTGTCAGCCGGTATATATAAAACGCTTTCTCTGTATCCTCTTTGAATACGCCCCTGCCGATCCATTCATCCAGGATGTCCGCGGACCTGTCGTAGACATCCGGCACAGACCCGTAAAGGCATTTCGGATGTACGATTCTTGAATAGGAAAGAGGGTTTTCCAGGATCTTCTCCCTGATCTCCCCCTTGCTGATCTCGCTGTGTGGTCCTGTTGCTATTCTGGCTGCCATCTCCACATCGGGCCGAAGACAGGTTATCGGTCTTATCTCTGCCATAGCGCACTTCCCTTGCATATCGGATAGGAAACAGCTTCGGATCCGGATCTGCGGCGTCTTTCTTCATGACCGCATAATCATACATAATGTATCAGTTTGCATCCCTTAAGTCAAGGCAAAACGGCTTGCATATCTCTTCCGTTTCCGTTATGATAACAGAGTATGATTACCCGGTACCGTGAAAAAGCCGGCTTTTTCATGCTTTAATACAGATACAGATAGGAGAGCAGACATGGAAGAATTAATGGAGATCCTCACTGAGATCGCTCCGGATGTGGATTTCGAGACGGAAGACCGTCTGATCGACGGCCAGGTCCTTGATTCCTTCAGCATCATTTCCCTGGTATCCGAGATATCTGATAATTTCGGCATCGAGATCGGTCCGAGATATCTGGTCCCGGAGAACTTCAACAGCGCGAAGGCGATGTGGGAAATGATCCAGAAGATTCAGGCGGAAGAGTAACTGAATAATGCGGGGCAGCCCGCGGGAACAATAGGAAAAGAGGGAAAAATGGAGAAACTATTCAAACTGAAGGAAAACGGTACAGACGTCCGCACGGAGATCATCGCGGGTCTTACCACATTTATGACAATGGCTTATATCATCGCCCTGAACCCCAACCTGCTGACAGGCTTCGGTGCAGAAGGCGCTGATCTGTGGAACGGCGTATTCATGGCGACATGCATTGCTTCCGCCATCGGTATGTTCATCATGGCATTCGCAGCGAACAAGCCTTTCGCGCTTGCGCCCGGCATGGGCCTCAACAGCTTCATGGCCGTTGTCGTCACCAATATCGTAGCCATCACCGGCATGACTTATCTGGCCAGCTTCCAGGCAGCGCTCGTGATCATCTTCGTGGAAGGTATCGTATTCGTGCTGCTGTCGCTGTTCAACATCCGTGAGAAGATCGTCGAAGCGATCCCGCTCGGCGTACGGATGGGCATCGCTCCTTCCATCGGACTGATGCTGATGAACATCGGTCTCGGATCAAACGCCGGTATTTATTCTTCTACAGGCGGACCGTTCTACGCCATGCGTGACTTCTTCGGCGCACTGACCCCGAAGCTTGCCGCGACGACCATGGGAGAGGGATATACCGCCATGGTCATTACCGTCATCACCATGTTCGTCGGACTGTTCGCGATCATCATCCTCGCAAGAAAGGGTTTCAAGGGCGCCGTTCTGGTCGGCATGCTGATCGCTTCCATTTTATACTGGATCTGTGAAGCGGCATTCCTGCATACCAATCCTTTCGCAGCGCTCGCAGCAGCCAACTGGATGCCGCCTTTTGCAGATATGGCAAACACCACGCTGTTCAAGCTTAATTTCGCGGGTTTTGCACAGGTAGGCTGGTTTACTGTTATCACCCTGATCATCACATTCTGCATGATCGACATGTTCGATACCATCGGAACCCTTGTCGGTACCGCATCCCGTGCGGGCATGCTTGATAAGGACGGAAATATGCCGCAGATGAAGGAAGCGCTCCTTGCTGACGCTATCGGTACCGTTGCCGGTTCCCTTACCGGAACTTCCACCGTTACCACTTTCATCGAATCCGCTTCCGGCGTGGAAGCCGGCGGACGCACCGGTCTTACGGCTCTGACAACAGGCGTTCTGTTCCTGGCCTGCATGTTCATCTCCCCGATCGCTGCGCTGATTCCTCCCGCTGCCACTTCTTCCGCCCTGATCTATGTCGGAATCATCATGGCAGCCGGTCTCAGGAACGTGGACTTCGGCGACATGGAACAGCTGGTTCCCGTAGGCCTCATGATGATCGCCATGCCGATCTCCGGTTCCATCGGACATGCCATCGGTATCGGCCTGATCTCCTATACTGTTATCGCTGTATTCACAGGCAAGGCAAAGGAAGTATCTGCCGTGACTTATATCATCTCACTGCTGTTCCTGATCAAGTTCTTCCTGGTAGCATGATCTTACGAATTTCAAAGGGAGCCCGGAGACGGTTCTCCGGCTCCGAAGCAAACAAAAAGACCGGCAGCAGCCGGTCTTTTTGTTTGCCGTTCATTGTCCTTACCAGGTTCTCTTGAA
>CAMOZZ010000063.1 GCA_946631165.1 uncultured Lachnospiraceae bacterium
GATGCATGCCCAATACCCCGGCGCTGCTTGGCGAGGGAATGACTGGGGTCTGCTATGACAAAACACTGTTTACGGAAAAAGAACAGACGACGATCAGGAAATTCTTTGAATCATTCGGGAAAATGGAGATCCTGCCGGAGGAACTGCTGAACGCTGTCACCTGTGTCAGCGGCAGCGCGCCGGCTTATATCTATATGTTCATTGAAGCGCTTGCGGACGCCGGCGTAAAGTACGGCATGCCCAGAAAAGTGGCATACAGAATGGCTGCTCAGGCTGTAGTCGGGAGCGCGAAGATGGTCCTGGAGACCGGCAAGCACCCCGGAGAGCTGAAGGACGATGTTTGTTCGCCTGGCGGCACCACGATCTACGCGGTCGCGATGCTGGAAGAATACGGACTCAGGAACGCTGTGATCAGGGCGTCGGATGCATGCTATGAAAAATGCGTGGACCTGATGCCGAAGGAAGAAGACTAAAAGAAACAGGCGGAGACCGGCTGCGGATCCGGAAGGTGCTGTTCCGGACCGGAATGCGGATGCAGGAAGCCGGTATGAAGACAGCCTGAAGATCCGCTTGACTGGAACACGAAGATACTTGAAGTGGAATAGATTGCATGTGAGGTGACAGGAAATGCTGGAAGAACTGAAGAAAAAAGTATGTGAAGCGAATCTGCTGCTGCCGAAATACGGCCTGGTGACGTTTACCTGGGGGAATGTCAGCGGGATCGACCGGGACACCCATCTGGTGGTCATTAAGCCGTCCGGCGTTCCGTATGATAACATGACGCCGGAGGATATGGTCATCGTAAACATGGCCGGCAATGTTGTGGAAGGAAAATGGAAACCCAGCAGCGACACGCCGACCCATCTGGCGCTGTACCGCGCTTTCCCGAACATTGGTGGGATCGTGCATACTCATTCCCGCTGGGCCACTTCCTTTGCCCAGGCCGGCATCGGTATTCCGGCGATGGGCACGACACACGCGGATTATTTCTATGGCGATATCCCCTGCACGCGCCCGATGACGGAAGAAGAGATCAAAGGCGAGTATGAGAAAGAGACCGGCAATGTGATCATTGAGACATTCAAAGACAAAGATCCGGATGCAATTCCGGGCGTGCTGGTGTATTCACACGGACCGTTTTCCTGGGGAACGGATCCGGAAAATGCCGTAGAGATGGCGGTGATCATGGAAGAAGTTGCATTCATGGATTATCATGCGCTGACGCTCAATCCGGTGCACCGGGATATGCAGCAGGCGCTGCTTGACAAGCATTATCTGAGAAAGCACGGCGCGAACGCATATTACGGACAGAAATAGTATCGTTCGGACAGGACATGGAAAGAAGACAGGCATCTTTTCAGATTCGGGAGACCTAATCTGAAGAGGTGCCTGCTTTTGTTTTGAAAAAAATCAAATTTGCAATTGACAAACGATAAAATTCGTGGTTTAATGCAATTGTGATTACTGGAAACGTTCCCGGTAACGATACCAGTAACGTTTCCGGAATAAACAGAAAACAAATGCGTTTTCAGAGAACGAAGTATAAGTGCAGAGGGGGGAGCTGCCGGGAGGGCGCAATGACCATCAAGGACGTTGCCGCGAAATGCGGAGTTTCCGTAAGCACGGTATCAAGAGTATTGAACAATCATCCCGACGTCAGCAAGGCGGTAAGGGAAAAGGTAATGGCTGCTGTCGAGGAACTGCATTACATTCCCAACAACAGCGCAAGAGATCTGGTAAAAGCCCAGACGTCTACGATCGGAGTTGTAGTAAGAGGTGTGGGAAATCCGTTCTTTGCATCCATTATCACTGCTGTGGAATCGGAAGCGGAAAAACACGGATACAGTATCATTCTGAATCATATCAAATCGGGGGAAGATGAACTTACAGCAGGCGCCGAAATGGCGAGATCAAAAAGGCTGAAAGGCCTGATCCTGATGGGCGGCTGCTATGACTATTCTCCGGAACAGGTCGCTTCGCTGGACGTCCCGTTCGTCTGCTGTACATTCACGAATACATTCGGGAACCTGGGAAAGGATTCTTTCTCGTCAGTATCGGTGAATGACAGAGATGTGGCAAAATGCGCAGTGGATCATCTGATCGCAAACGGGCATAAAAAGATCGCGATCATTCTGGATTCGATCTGCGACCGGTCGATCAGTGAACTCCGCTACAAAGGCTACCTGGAAGCGCTGAAATCAAACGGTATCGAACCGGACTATGATCTGGTCGAAGAGATCGATTTCTTCGATATGAAATCGGCCTACGAAGGCACGCTGCGGCTGATCGACCGCGGAGCGGATTTTACGGCGCTGTTCGTGATCGCCGACTCGCTGGCACTGGCCGCGATGAAGGCGCTTTCCGACAGAGGCCGGAAGGTGCCGGAAGACTGCTCGGTGATCTCGATCGACGGAATCGACATGTCGCTGTATTCGATCCCGACGCTGACCACGCTGATCCAGCCGACGGAGGATATGGGCAGGGATGCGGTCCGGACACTGGTATCGGTGATCGAAGAGAACGGAAAGCACAGTCATCTGCGGTATGATACCATGCTGCGGGAAGGCGGGACGGTCGCGCCGCCGAAAGCAGGAAAATAAGCACAGCGGAAATGTTCTGCCCGGGAGATGAAAGCGGTAGAAAAGACAGCTGAACGGACTGCAGCTTGCAGACCGCACAGCAGGAAAAATGCCAGCTGCGCAAAACAATGATTTCACGCCGAATGGCATGAAAATACACGAAGCCGACAGGCAAAAATACAAGGAGGATATCACAATGAAGAAGATGAACAAAGTTCTGGCTCTGATCCTGGCGCTCGCCATGGCAGCTTCTATGGCAGCGTGCGGTTCCAGCGCACCCGCTGAGACCGAAGCGCCCGCAGAAACAGAAGCTGCGGCCGAAGGCGGCGAAGAAGCAGCGCCCGCTGAGACTGAAGCGGCTGAGGCTGCTGCAGAAGCACCTGCAGGAAGCGGATCTGTTTACTGGCTGAACTTCAAGCCCGAGTCTGATGAAGTACTGCAGCAGGTCGCTGCCATGTACAAAGAGAAGACCGGCGTGGATGTCAAGGTCGTTACCGCTGCATCCGGAACCTACAGCCAGACCCTGAACTCCGAGATGGATAAGTCCGAGCCCCCCACGATCTTTGTCGTAGGTAATTCCGCCGGCGCCAAGGAGTGGACAGATTACTGCCTGGATCTTGCGGGAACCCCGATTGAGCAGGAGCTGAACACCGACGCTTACAACATCTATGATGAGAGCGGCAAGCTTGTTTCCATCGGTTACTGCTATGAGTGCTACGGCATCATCGTAAACCCCGATCTGGTAGAAGCAGCCGGACATACCATGGATGAGATCAAGAACTTTGACGGACTGAAGGCTGTTGCCGAAGATATCCACGCACGTGCCGGAGAGCTCGGATTCGATGCTTTCTCTGCCTGCGACATGGATTCCAGCTCCAGCTGGAGATTCACCGGCCATATGGCAAACCTTGAGTACTTCTATGAAGAGCGCGATGACGGCGGCTGGACCGAGTGCCCTGCAGAGCTGAAAGGTACCTACATGGACAACTTCAAGAACCTGTATGATCTGTGCATCAACAACAGCACCGTTGCTCCCACCGAGCTTGCTACCGGCGGACATGACGCCGAGGCTGAGTTCAAGGACGGCAAGGCTGCATTCTTCGTAAACGGTTCCTGGGAGTATCCGGCGGTTTCCGAAACTGTTCCGAACGCGACCATGATCCCTTACTACTGCGGTGTTGAAGGCGAAGAAAAAGCCGGTCTGAACTGCGGTACCGAGAACTGCTGGGCGATCAATGCAAAGGCTTCCGAGGAAAATCAGAAGGCTTCCATGGACTTCCTGGTATGGTGCGTAACCGATCCCGAAGCTTCCAAGATGCTCGTTGATTCCTTCGGCATCATGCCTTACAAGAGCGCTGCCGAGTCCACCAACGGATTCCTGCAGGATGCTGCAAAGTACATCGAAGACGGCTGCTATGTCATGGATTGGGCAACGAACTATCAGCCGAACGTTGACGAATACCGTGCAACACTGGTCGCTGCACTGAACCAGTACAACGCGGATCAGTCCGATGAGAACTGGGCGATCGTAAAGACCGCATTCGTAGACGGCTGGGCAACCCAGTATCAGGCTGCGAACGAATAATCGAAAAGATCTGACATTCAGATAAGAAAGTCACACGGGCAGGGCAGGACATTGCCCTGCCCGTATTCTTTTTCATAGAAGGAGAGAGGAATGAAGAAAAAGGAGTATGCCGGCAACAAATCGCTGCGTGCATCGAAGAGACGCTGGTCATGGCTCTTCATGGGGCCTGTCACAGCGGCCTTCGCCATCGGATTTGTCTGGCCGTTCATTCAGGGGATCTACCTGTCATTCTGTAAATTCAAGCTGATTTCCGATGCAAAGTTCATCGGCTTCGGAAACTACATAAAAGCGCTCGGCGACCAGAGCTTCCGCCATTCGTTCTGGTTCTCCGCGCTGTTCGCGATCGTCAGTCTCGTGATCATCAACATCCTGGCGTTCACCGTCGCTTATCTGCTTACCCAGGGATTAAAGGGAAGCAATATCTTCCGTACGGTCTTCTTCATGCCGAACCTGATCGGCGGTATCGTCCTCGGCTATATCTGGTCGATGATCTTCGACGGTATCCTTTCCCATTTCGGGACATCGATCCTTCTGGATGCGAAATACGGATTCTGGGGCCTGATCATTCTGATCGCCTGGCAGCAGATCGGTTATATGATGATCATCTATATCGCCGGCCTGCAGGCTGTGCCGGAGGATATGCTCGAAGCAGCCAGGATCGACGGCGCGACGAAAATGCAGACGCTCTTTAAGGTCACGATCCCGAATGTCATGCCTTCGATCACGATCTGCACTTTCCTGTCGCTGACGAACGGCTTCAAGCTCTTCGACCAGAACCTGGCGCTGACAGCCGGTCAGCCGTTTACCATCATGCCGGACGGCTCTACCGTAAAGCAGACGGAGATGCTGGCGCTGAATATCTATAATACCTTCTACGGCCAGTCCGGCGCATCACAGGGTGTGGCCCAGGCAAAGGCTGTATTGTTCTTTATCCTTGTTGCCGGTCTCGGACTTCTGCAGCTCGGATTCACCAGACAGAAGGAGGTGCAGCAGTAATGAAACAGAATACGCTTTCCGCCGAAAAAAGACGCAAGACCATCATGTCCGTCGTCCTGACGATCATCTGCATCATTTATGTGCTCCCCGTTTTCAGCGTCGTGCTCAATTCGTTCAAGCTGAATACCTTCGTCAAGACGGAAACCTTCGCGCTGCCGACAGAGGAGAGCTTCGCCGGATGGTCGAACTTCGTGAAGGGTATGACCTTCGGAAACTATCCGTTCATCAACAGACTACTGTACAGCGTGTTCATCACGGTGGTCTCCACCGCGCTGATCATCCTGTTCACATCGATGGCCGCCTGGTATATCGCCAGGGTTGACTCGACATTCTGCCGTATTATATACTACCTCTGCGTTTTCTCGATGGTGGTGCCGTTCCAGATGGTCATGTACACGCTGTCCAAGACGGCCGACAAACTCCATCTGAATACGCCCTGGACGATCCCGATCGTGTACCTGGGCTTCGGTGCGGGTCTGGCCATCTTCATGTTCGTCGGCTTTGTAAAATCGATACCGCTGGAGATCGAAGAGGCGGCTGCCATCGATGGCTGCGGCCCGATCAGAACGTATTTCTCCGTGGTATTCCCGATGCTGCGGCCGACGATGATCTCCGTGGGAATCCTGGAGATCATGTGGGTATGGAACGACTATCTGCTGCCCGTGCTGGTGCTGGACATCAATAAATATCGTACGATCCCGATCCATATCCAGTATCTGAAGGGAAGTTACGGAACAGTTGATCTGGGTGCCACGATGGCCCTGATCCTGCTGTCCATCATCCCTGTCATCATTTTCTATCTGGCATGCCAGAAATACATTATCAAGGGTGTCGCGGCAGGAGCTGTAAAGGGATAATACAGGCGACTTCAGAGGAGAAAGGTATGAAAAGAAGCAGCGGTATACTGATGCCGATCTTTTCGCTTCCGTCGCCGCATGGCATCGGAACGCTGGGAAAAGCGGCGTATGAATTTATTGATTTTCTGAAGGCGGCCGGCCAGACATGGTGGCAGATCCTGCCGCTCGGGCCCACGAGCCTCGGAGATTCCCCGTACCAGAGCCCTTCCACATTTGCAGGCAATCCGTATTTTATTGATCCGGATCTGCTTGCGGAAGACGGGCTGCTGACAGAGGCAGAGATCGAAAAGTATGATTTCGGAGATGATCCGGAACAGGTGGATTACGGTCTTCTGTATCAGAACAGGTACAAAATGCTGGAGAGGGCAGCGGCACGCGGCATGAAGAAATATGAAGAAGAGATTGCCGCGTTCCGGAAAGAGCAGGCCGGATGGCTTGAGGACTATGCACTCTACATGGCGTGTAAAAAGCATTTCGATATGCTCTGCTGGCTAGACTGGCCGGATAAAAAACTCAGAATGAGAGATCCGGCAGCACTGGAAAAGTATCGCAGTGCGCTGAAAGAAGAAATCGATCTGCAGGTGTTCATGCAGTTCCTGTTCTTTAAACAGTGGGCTGCGCTGAGAGCGTATGCGCATGAAGCAGGCATAAAAATCTTCGGAGACATGCCGCTTTACATGGCGCTGGATTCCGCAGATGTATGGGCCGCGCCGCAGTTCTTCCTGCTGGACGAGGAGAATTATCCTGTCAAAGTGGCAGGTGTTCCGCCGGACTATTTTTCGGAGGACGGGCAGCTCTGGGGGAATCCTCTGTATAATTACGAAGTGATGGAGAAAGACGGTTTCGGCTGGTGGATCAGAAGGGTCGACGGCGCCAGCAAACTGTATGACGCCATCCGGTTCGATCATTTCAGAGGGCTGGCTTCGTATTGGACTGTACCGTACGGAGAGAAGACGGCGAAAACAGGAAAGTGGGAAAAAGGCCCGGGGATGAAGCTCGTGGGTGTCCTGAAAGGATGGTTCCCGCAGATCCAGTTCATCGCGGAGGATCTCGGCGTGCAGACGCCGGATGTCGTGGAGCTCCTGGAGGATTCAGGCTTCCCTGGCATGAAGGTGCTCGAGTTCGCATTTGATTCGAAAGAGGAAAGCTCTTATCTTCCTCATATGTATGAGCACAATTGTGTCTGCTATATCGGCACACATGATAATGATACGCTTCTCGGCTGGAAAGAGCAGGCGCTGGAAGCGGACGTCAATAAGGCAAAATGCTATCTTGGCCTGAATGAGGAAGAAGGCTTCAGCTGGGGCGTGATCCGCGGCGGCATGAGCAGCGTGGCAGATCTCTTTGTGACGCAGATGCAGGATTACCTGGAACTTGGCAGTGAGGCCAGGATCAATTCGCCGGGGATCGCGGGAGGCAACTGGCGCTGGCGGATGCTGCCGGGCGCAGCAGATGAGAAGCTGGCGGAGAAACTCTTTGCGATGACGCTCATGTTCGGAAGGTGTGAGAAGCCGGCGCCGGAAGAGAAGGAAGAGAAGGAGCCTGAAGAAGAGGCTCCGGTAAAAGAGGAAAAATAAAAAACTGTCATCCTGAAAACCGGAACGGCTGAAGGATCCACGCCATAACACCTGCGGTTTTGGTATGGATGAACATGGTTCATTCATCGACGTTTGTGATAATGCCTTTTCAAGCAGGCATTATCACTGCACTGTAAAACCGAAGAGTGAAGGCGGTGGGTCCTTCGGCGCGCTGCGCTTGCTCAGGATGACATTATTTCGTTTTGAGAATCACTCTTCAGCAGGGGAAGATAAAGCGTAAATGTCGTCCCCTTCCCTTCCTCGCTGTCCGCCTTGATAAAGCCGCGGTGCGCTTCGACAAGCCGCTGCACGATCGCAAGACCAAGCCCGGTGCCTTCGCCGGGTTTTTTTGTCGTATAAAAAGGCACGAAAATGTTGTCCAGCACTTCTTTGCTCATCCCGCAGCCGGTATCGGAAACGGTGATCCGGTAGAAACGTTTCTCCTCCTTATCAGAGAAGAAAGGCTCGTCCATTGCGGAACCGTTTATGACATCGCCAGTCACATTGATCTGCCCATCATTGCTGCCGATCGCATGGATGGCATTATTGCAGAGATTGACGATCATCTGCCGGATCTTCAGCGAGTTGCCCATGATCATATCATTTTCAGTGTCGAAGGAACTGGTGATGCTCACATTGCGCGGGGCTGCCGCCTCTGTGATCGTCAGCGCTTTCTTTACTGCTTCCGCTGCATGCACGGGCGAGAACATCTTCTCCGCGTTTTTGCCGGAGAACTGGGAGATCTGGTCGATGATCTCCTTGGCCTTTTCCGCGGAATCGTAGATCTCCATCATGTCTTCCCTGTTCTCATCGGAATCATCCATGCTCTCCAGGATCATTGCCGAATAGCCCATGATCGGCGTCAGCAGATTGTTGAATTCGTGGGCAATGCCGCTGGTCATGGTCCCGATCAGGGACAGACGCTGCTGTTCCGCCATGCGCTCCTCTTCCTGGTTCAGCCGTTCCAGTTCTTCGTTCATCTGCTTCAGACTGAGGTTTTCATTCTCAATCGACCGCTGGCGCTGAATGGCGTTCCGCAGGGAAAGGATGATGATCAGCAGCGTAATGACCAGGAGGATGGAGAGCGCCAGGATCCGGAAGCCCGTATTTTCGATCGATCTGGAGATTTCCGCATAATCCATGACAGCACTGATGCTCAGAAAATCCTCTCCGAGATAAAGCGGCAGATAGGCGGATACCTTGGTCACTCTGGTCGGCGGATCATCCGCCCACCAGTAGGAGTGGTAGATCTCGACGTCGGAACGGCCTTCCAGCTGATGCCTGATCAGCACTTCCAGTTCAGAAAAATCAAAATCCGGGTGACGGATCTTGCGGTCCGCCAGGACATCGATGCCGATCTGATCCGCTACAGGATGCATGAGAATAATACCAGCGGAATCCTTGATCATGACGTAACCGTCTTCTCCCATGTGAATGTAGGAAGCAGTCTTTCCGTAAACGCTTTCGAGCGGGAGGTAGAAGGAGAGTGATCCGCCGGCCTGCGTCCCGGCACTGATACGGAAACAGAAATTGCCTTCAGCATCCTTTTCTATGCGCAGATCATCGAAGACATTGTCGCTGCCGAGTTCGCGGTGAAGAGTGTATGAACTGTCAGAACCGGATATAAGCGTCTGCCCGGAAGAAGATTCATAGATCGTGCATATTACTTCATCTCCGCGGACTTTGCCGGCGTGATCAATGATGCTGTAGAGGGGCGCTTCATTTCCGGCGGCAAATTCTGTTTCGGCATCTGAAAAGGCGTCGAGGGAGACGATCGACCGGACCGTCTGCTGATAGTCCTCCAGATAGACGGAGATGCTGTTCGCCACGCTTTCCGAAATGTTCATCAGCTGCGTCTTCTGGCTGTCCAGCAGAACGTTCCGGTAATTGCTGAAAAGATAAACAAGCCCGCCGCAGGCAAGCAATGCGGCCAACGCCAGCGCAGGTATGCCGATGAGGAAGGCTGTATTTTGTTTTCGGTTTGTTCTCTCGTTCATCTTCCCTCCGTTTACATTTCCGGAAATTCGGGATATACTCTATAGGATATTAATAATGATGTTAAACTGAAAGCTGACTGTTGGCAAGAAGAAAAATTGAAAGCCGCGGAGACCGGGATTGTGCAGGGGACGGCCGCGCGGATCTGAACATCAGTGAGGAATATCATGGATACGAAAAATACAGTCCTGATCGTGGATGACGATCCCAGCATCCAGAGACTTCTGAAGAAAGTGCTGCGCAGCAATGATCTGGAAACAGATATTGCCGGCAGCGCGGAAGAAGGGCTCAAACTGCTGAAAAGCAATAAATATGCGCTCGTTCTCATGGACATCAATATGGATGGCATGGACGGCTTTGAGGCTGTGGAGACGATCCGCGGCAGGGGAGACAATACGCCGGTCATTATTGTGAGCGGACGGAACGAAGACTATGACGCACTGTACGGCCTGGGACTCGGGGCGGATGATTATGTGACAAAACCGTTCAACCCGATCATTCTCGGCGCGAAAGTGAAGGCGCTGATCCGCAGAAATGAGCAGATGGCAGGTTCTTCAGGAAACAATCTGGTGCAGGGGCCGTTCCGGTTTGAGAAGAATACCATGCGTCTTTATAAAGAGGAAAACGAGATCCTGCTGTCGTCAAAAGAAACGAGACTGATGACGTTTTTCCTGGAGCACCCCGGACAGGTATTCTCGAAGGAGCAGCTGTACCGGCAGGTGTGGAATGACGATCTGATCGATGAGAACAATGTGACCGTGCATATCAATCATCTGCGTGGGAAGATCGAGGCTGATCCGCGCAATCCGGTGCATATTGTGACCGTGTGGGGCCTGGGGTACAAATTTATCGTATAAGCTCCCGCGGTGCGGCAGACAGCAGGGGGGCGGTCCGGGCTTATACAACAGTAAATGAGCATACAAAAAAGCCAGGCGGACCTGGCTTTTTTGTTTCGTTCTTATTACAGCGGCATAATGCCCAGGACCACAGCAAAGACCATGCAGAGTATGGAGAATGCCCATACGTACAGGAAACTTGCTTTGATATGATCCTTGATATCCACATCCGCAAGTCCGATACCCAGCAGGGTAGCGGGAACCATCGGGCTGATGAATGTCGCGCAGTTTCTGCAGACGACCATGGCAACCGCGATCGGAAGAGCCTCTACGCCGAAGCTTGCGCCGATAGCGATCATGATCGGCAGCATGCCATAGAAGTAGGAGTCTGTATCGAATGCCAGGGCAAGCGGTACGGACAGGATACCGATAACGATCGGAAGGTGAGTGCCGAGTGCATGAGGCAGTACCATCTGGATGATCTCAGCCATGCAGGTAACAACACTGGTGATAGCCATTTCCGTGCCGGGCTTTGCGATGACCGCAGCGCCTTCAACATCGATACCGTAAACAAGAACACCCATAAGCACCGCAGCGCCCATCAGTGTGGAGCACATCATAAGAGCGGGGCCGGCATGGCTGTTGATGATCTTCTTCTGCATCTTCTGGCCGGGATAGTTGACCATGATGGAGATGCCGACGCCGAGCATGAAGGGTACATAGCTCGGGAACTGATCCCAGATCAGCAGGGCGATGACAGCGATCGTAAGAAGCAGGTTGAAAACGAAGAGCTTCGGTCTTGCCAGCTCATTGGTCTCTGTAGGTGCAGCAGTGGCAGCAGCTACTTCAACGACGCCTTCAGTCTGTGCAAGTTTTCCGGAAAGGCCTGCGCCTCTGGCTTTTTCCTGGACACCGGCAAGTACAGCGTGTGCCAGGCAGAGAACGATACCGAAGATCTGGATCGGAATCAGGGTTCCCCAGAGCTGACCGGCTTCTACGCCGAGAACGGATGCAGCACGCATCGTAGGTCCGGCCCAGGGCATCAGGTTCAGAACACCCATGGCAAGGACTGCAATTCTCAGCATCGTCGTTTTCCGCATATGCATCTTCTGGTAAACAGGAAGCATAGCAGGGATCAGGATACAGAATGTGGAAGCGCCGCCGCCGTCCAGATGGGCGATCAGGGCGATGACCGCAGTCATGATCGTGACGCCGATAACATTGTCGCCTACAAGTTTCATCAGTGCGTTGATGATGACATCGAACAGTCCGACATCACCCATGATACCGA
>CAMOZZ010000064.1 GCA_946631165.1 uncultured Lachnospiraceae bacterium
CTGATCCCCGTTCCTTCAGAGTATGACTCCAGACTGGAGATGAACTTCATCCCTTATCTGATCAACGGTTATGACGGCATGGCAGCTTCCTTCGGCGAAGGCTCCTATTTCTTCGACAACTATACACAGATCCTTTCCGAGCTGAACATCAAGCTCCTCGGAATGTATGTAGAAGGCCTGATCGGCTTTGGTTTCGCAGAATATCCCGAGAACTATCAGGATGTCAATGCTGACAAGAAGGGCCTGATGGTCCGTGCTCCGGCGATCGAAGTTTACAACCTGGTAACAGAGGATATGGGATTCTCCGCAACGACCATCCCTTATGCTGATCTTTACACCTCCATGCAGACCGGCGTCTGCAACGGCTGGATCGGCGGAACGCCTCAGCTGAACTACTCCGATTTCCGTGATGTTATCAAATACTATGTCCCTTACAATGTATTCGCTGAGAACATCGGCTTCTTCATGAGCATGGATGTTTACAATACCCTTCCCGAGGATCTGCAGCAGCTGATCGTCGAGACCTTCAAGGGCGAATCCGAGAACAGCTTCGTGACCGCAAAACAGGGTGATGAAGATGCGCTGAAGGCAATGGAAGAGTACGGCATCGAGATCCTTCCTCTTACCGATGAAGAGCTCCAGGCATATCGTCAGCATGTTATCGACACCACATGGCCGAAGCTTGGCAAGAACATCGGCGACGACATCCTTCAGGGACTGATCGAAGCAAATCAGTAATATCCTGCACGCAGGATCCTGCACATCAGTGATCGGACTCCTTCCGGTCTGATCAAGGTTAACCAGCGGAGCAGCCGGGGCGCCCTCAAGTGCCCCGGCTTCTTCAGAAAAATTAAAGAGAAAAAGGAGATGATGGTCTGATGCAGAAACAACACTTCGACCTGACCCAGACCGCATTCTGGAATATCCTTCAGAACATCATCAAAGTGGTGATGATCGTAGGCAGCGTCGTATCGACTGCCTGCATGTGCTATTCGGTCATACTTCGTTATATCTTCCATAAGAATTTCTACGGATCTGACGAAGTCATCATGCTGTTCGCTTTCTGGCTTTATTTCATGGGCGCCGTATACGGCAGCTATGAAGACAGCCATATTAAGGCGGACCTTCTGAATGTGTATATCAAGAACCTGCGCATAAAGGATGCTCTTGCCCTGGTCGCGCAGGCCCTTACCATCTTTGTAAATACGATCGTTCTTACATGGGCATATAAATATTTCCTGCTGGAGATCAACAAAGGCGGCCTTTCCACCGCCCTGAAGATACCGCTTGTCATTCCGAAATCAGCGGTCTTTTTCGGTTTCCTGCTGATGGAATTTTATCATGTCTACTACTTTATCCATAATATATTGCTGTACGTCCGCAAGGGACATTTCACCCAGCCCCATCTCGGAGATTATGTGACGGCTGCCGTCAAACAGAAATATCCCGGCATCGATGTTCCTTCAAAGGAAGAAGCCGCTGCCCTTGTTGCGCAGGAACTTGGAAAGGAGGGTGAAGGATAATGTCAATGGAAGTTGTTGTCAGTGTTCTTATACTGATCGTCGGCCTTGTCGTCGGCATGCCTATCCCCTATGCTTTCGGCGGTTCATTCCTGTGGCTTACCTATTCCCTCGGCTTTAATCCGAGCACACTGCTTGCCAGCGGCTACACGCAGATCAACTCCACGATCCTGCTTGCCATCCCGCTGTTCGTTCTTGCCGGAAAGGTCATGGAAAAAGGCCATATCGGCGACGCCCTGATCGGCCTGGTCCAGCGTTTCGTCGGAAGGATCAAGAGCGGTCTCGGTGCCGTTGCCGTCGTTACCTCTGCTGTTTTCGGATCCATTTCCGGAAGCGCATCCGCTACCCTTTCCTGTATCGGCGCCCTGATGGAGCCCAGAATGACCAAGGCCGGTTATCCGAAGGGATATACTGCGGCACTGCTTGCCGCCGCCTGCCCGCTGGGACTTCTGATCCCGCCGAGTTCGGCGCAGATCCTTTATGCATGGTCCTCCGGTACATCCGTTCTTGCCTGCTTTACCGCCACGATCATTCCCGGCATCATCCTGGTGCTGTTCCTGTGTATCGTGAATGCGATCATGTGCAAGAAGATCGATATCATCCAGCCGCCGAAGGAAAGCGGATCTGTCTGGGTAAAGAATACTGTGAAAGCCACCTGGCACGCGGTTCCTGCGCTGATCATGCCGTTCATCATCCTGGGCGGTATCTACGGCGGTATCATGACGGCGACGGAAGCCGCCGCCATCAGTGTTCTGTATGCTGTTCCCTGCGGAATGTTCGTTTACAAAGGTCTGAAAGGAAGAGGCCTTTGGGAAGCGCTGAAGGAATCCGCCTGTACCACCGGCGTTATCATGGTCATGTTCTTCATGGTCATGATCTTCAGTAAGCTTCTGACCATGCTGAATGTTCCCACCATGATCGCGACATCCCTGCTGAGCCTTACCGACAACAGGATCCTCATCCTGATGATGGTAAACATCTTCATGATCATCATCGGCATGCTGATGGACGATACCAGCGGCATCCTGCTCTGCACCCCGATCCTTCTTCCGATCGTGCAGGGCATCGGCGTACATCCGGTCCATTTTGCCGCCATCCTCGGCGTCAACCTCGGCATGGGAAATGTTACGCCGCCTACAGCGCCTATGCTGTACCTGTCCGGCCGTGTCTGCGGCGCCAAGATCAACGAGATGCTGAAACCGATCCTGATCTTCATCATCTTCGCGTGGATCCCGACACTGCTGATTACCACCTATGTTCCGACAGTGGCTACGTTCCTGCCGAAACTCATCATGCCGAATCTTTTTGCGCATTGATCAGTCTGAAACAGTATTGTGATCGGATCGCAATATATAGATACTCTCTGTACTGTTCAAAAGCACTGATTTGATGTATAATTGCCACAGGGGAAGCGCCGGCTGCGAAAGCCCGGCGCTTCCCGGCATTTACAGCCGGAGGAGGACCACATGTTTCGCTGGGTATCTGTGAAAAAACTGTTTTACGTACTGCTCGCGGCGATCCTTGCACTGCTGCTGATGTTCTTTGTTCACGGGCCGTATATAGAGGAAGCCGCTGAGAAGGCTGTGGAGCAGGCGCTTCTGGAAAGAACGGAAGACGCGGATGAAAAAACAGTTTCCGCGGAAGGCCACCGGCTGTTTCAGGTCGTACAGACCGGGGAAAAGCTGGAAGTGTGGGGAATATTCAGTACGGGAACACTGAAGCAGTCGGAAGACGGAACGGCTATATCCTATACGGAAAAAGCAGCACCGGTGAAGATGACATTTGAGAGAAGCGGATCCGAATGGACGCTGGCGGAATATACCGCGCCGGCGGATACCGGGTTCACAAGCACAGAGATGAAGGCGGCGTTCCCGTTCCATCTGCGGGTCGCGCTGCTTCTTTCGGGTCTTTTCGAATCGGATCTTGAAAAACAGATGCAGGCGTATGCGCCGGCATAAAACGGAGCAGGACAGAACAGGAATACGGGAGAGCTGTAATGGAGCAAAAGTACGCCGGTGAGAGCCGGGGACACAAAATATACAGGATCATTGAGATCGGCAATGTCGGAGATACGCCGAGCCGCGTTTACGACATCCTGAATACGCTGTCGATCGTCATTAATCTTGTGATCAGTCTTGCGCTTACCTTTGACAATATCGAAGCAGCGGCCGGCGGTCCGTTAAGGATCATGGAATCGCTGACTTATATCTTCTTTGCCGTGGACTTTTTCCTGCGGGTCGGTACGGCGAGATATGCATATCCGGCGAATTCCGATTTCAGATCAGTGATGAAATATGTATTTTCCTTCACCGGTATGGTGGATCTGCTGTCGTTCCTTCCGTACTATCTGCCGGTGTTCTTCCCGGCCGGGGTCGTTGCCTTCCGGATGTTCCGGGTGATCAGGATCTTCCGGCTGTTCCGGATCAACGTATATTATGATTCGCTGAATGTTATTACGGAAGTCATTGTCAGTAAGAAACAGCAGCTGCTTTCTTCCGCCTTTATCATCCTGATCCTGATGATCGCATCCAGTCTCTGCATGTACAGCGTCGAGCATGAAGCGCAGCCGGAAGTGTTCCGCAATGCATTTTCCGGTATGTGGTGGTCGGTCTCCACGCTTCTGACAGTCGGATACGGGGATATCTATCCGGTCACCTTCCTGGGACAGTTCCTCGGGATCGTTATTTCGTTCCTGGGCGTCGGGCTGGTAGCCATTCCCACCGGTATCATTTCCGCCGGATTTGTGGAACAGTATACGCGGGTAAAGCGTCTGGGGGAATACGGCGCCGAATCCGATGTGCAGTTCATCAAAGCGCACCTTACAAAAAATGATGAATGGATCGGGAAGAAAGTCAGGGATCTGATGCTTCCCGAAGGCGTGCTGGTAGCGGTCATTCAGAGACGGAACGGGGTGATCGTCCCCAGGGGTGATGTGATCCTGGAAGAAAATGATACGGTGGTGCTTGGCGCCGAAAGCGCAAATGACAATACGTATATCGATCTGAAGGAGGTCGTCCTGAAGGAACAGAACCCGTGGGCCAATGAGTGCATCAAGGATCTCGATATCTCAAGAAAGAGCATTATCGTACTGGTGCGGCGTGCAGGCACGCTGATCATACCGAAGGGAGATCTGAAGCTTCTTCCGGGAGATTCGGTGATCATGTACTCGCAGAAAAAAATCCAGGATGCGGAACGCATAAGGGTATAACAGGCATATAAAGAAAAGATTTGCAGTCAGGCTTTTTATAAAGCTTGACTGTATTTTGTGAAAAGGGTATACTTAACTTTGTCCGCGCAGCCGGGGAGATAGCGGTGCCCTGTACCTGCAATCCGCTACAGCAGGGGTGATATTCTGCCGAGGATCCTCATTGTGGAGCTGCCCTTTGTAAGTGGCGCTGACGTTCTGGTCTTGCGCAACGGAACTTCGTGAACCGTGTCAGGTCAGGAATGAAGCAGCACTAAGCGAAACCTTTCGTGTGCCGCGAGGGTGCCGGGGCCGAGTTAACTGCAGAGGTAACGTTCATGGTGCGTTTTCGAAGCCGAATGCGCGGATTTCATAAAAGCTAAAAGAAGCATGTCCCATGGCATGCTTTTTTCTCAATTAAGGATCAATATCATGGCTTATACAGCGCTCTACAGAAAATGGCGTCCAACGGTCTTTGAGGATGTAAAGGGACAGGACGCCATTGTGACAACTCTGAAAAACCAGATCAGGCACGGCCGCATCGGTCATGCATATCTTTTCTGCGGCACCAGAGGAACGGGAAAGACAACGGTCGCAAAGATCCTGGCCCGCGCTGTCAACTGTGAAGATCCGCAGGACGGCAATGCCTGCGGCAATTGTGCAGCCTGCAGAGCCATCGCGTCCGGATCCTCCATGAATGTCGTGGAGATCGACGCCGCATCGAACAACGGCGTGGACAATGTCCGCGAGATCCGGGAGGAAGTCCAGTATTCTCCGGCGCAGGGGAAATACCGCGTTTATATCATCGATGAGGTGCACATGCTCTCGCAGGGTGCGTTCAATGCCCTTCTGAAAACACTGGAAGAGCCGCCCTCCTATGTCATTTTCATTCTCGCGACCACAGAGCCGAACAGGATTCCCGTGACCGTCCTGTCCCGCTGTCAGCGGTACGATTTCAAAAGAATTTCCACAGATACATTAAGAGACAGAATACGGGAACTGGCAGACAGGGAAGGAATCTCCGCCGATGAAGAAGCGCTTTCCTATATCGCAAGAAAAGCAGACGGAGGAATGCGTGACGCCATCAGTCTGCTCGACCAGTGCGCTGCATTTTATATGGAAGAAACGCTTACCTATGAGAGGGTCCTTGCCGTACTCGGCGCGGTGGACAATGAGCAGCTGAGCCGTATGGCGAGATCCTGTTTTGCAGGTGACGTGCCCGATCTTCTTGCAGAGATCGACAAAGTGGTCGCCGAAGGAAAGGATCTGTCGGTCTATGTGCAGGATCTGATCTGGTACCTGCGGAATCTCCTTCTTGTAAGTACATCAGGCGCCGGCGCGGAACAGCTGGATATATCCTATGAGGATCTTGCCAGACTGAAGGAAGAACAGAACATGACGGATCCGAACGGCATTATGCGGATGATCCGGATCCTTTCCGAAACATTCAACCGCATGCGCAATGCTGCCAACAAAAGGGTGCTCCTTGAGATCGCGGTCATGAAGATCGCGGCACCGGAGACGGAGGAAGATATCTCTGCGGCGCTTGACCGGATCGGAAGGCTGGAACGGAAGCTTGCCGAAGGAATCGTTGTGAAGAACACGGCGCCGCAGCCGGAAGTCAGCAGGACAGAACAGGCGGAAAAGAAGCCGGCCGTCGTGGAACTTAAAAAAGCGGATTACGACGACCTGATGCTCGTGAAAAAGAACTGGAAGACGCTGATCATGCAGGTCGCATCAGAGGATTACCCTTCGGGAGACGTCCTGATGAACACGCGGCCGGAGCCGCGTGAAGACGGTGCATTAACAGTTGTATTTTTTGACATAAATAAGTATAATATATCTGTTAGAATAGGTGCTCTTGACAGATTAAAGGAACAGCTGACTGCATTTTTGAAAAAAGATATATCCGTAGAAGGGCGGGCTGTAAGAGCCGGTACGCCGGAACCGCTCTACCGCGTGGTGAGCGATGAGGATCTGGCAGTCTTCCATATGGATATAGAAGAAAGCGACGATTTCGTATGATCTGACGCACTGACCGTCATAAATACAGATACAGAAAGGAACAGGGAGCCGGACGAATGAAACTGGTCCGTTTCCGGGAAGGTTGGACAACATGGCAAGAAGAGGCGGTTTTCAGGGAGGCATGCCCGGCAATATGGGCAATCTGATGAAGCAGGCGCAGAGAATGCAGCGTCAGATGGAAGAGACAAGCAAAGAACTGGAAGAGAAAGTATATACTGCGACCGCAGGCGGCGGCGCCGTCACGGTGGAAGTCTCCGGAAAGAAGGAGATCCTCTCCGTTAAGCTCGCGGAAGAAGTCGTGGATCCCGATGATATTGAGATGCTGCAGGATCTGATCGTTGCGGCGGTCAATGAAGCCTTAAGGACAGCGACGCAGGAATCCGAAGCAGCGATGGCAAGGATCACCGGCGGCCTGAATACCGGCCTGGGAGGCTTCGGACTGTAATGGATTATTACAGCGATGATCTGACTGCGCTTATATCGGAGCTGTCAAAGCTGCCCGGCATCGGCGTGAAATCGGCCCAGAGGCTTGCTTTTCATATCGTGAGCCTGCCGCAGGAATCCGCGGAACGTCTCGCGGGATCGATCACGAAAGCAAGGAATTCCATCCGGTACTGCAAATGCTGTCAGACACTGACGGACAGGGAGATCTGTCCGATCTGCCAGAGCCCCGCAAGAGATCCTTCCACGATCATGGTCGTGGAGAACTCCAGGGACCTGGCCGCCTATGAGAAGACAGGCAGATACAACGGCCGCTATCATGTTCTGCACGGCGCCATTTCACCCGCCCTGGGCATCGGCCCGGCGGATATACGTCTGAAAGAACTGATGGCAAGACTGCAGACAGAGGATGTTAAGGAAGTCATTATCGCCACGAACTCGAGCCTTGAAGGCGAAACGACGGCCATGTATATAAGCAAACTGATAAAACCTACAGGCATAAAAGTCAGCCGGATCGCCAGCGGAGTTCCTGTGGGAGGAGACCTGGAATATATTGATGAGGTCACTCTCCTGCGTGCGCTGGAAGGAAGGGTGGAACTGTAAACCGACAGAGGCGGGAGAAGAGCATTGGATAAGTACACATACAGTTTAAAGGCTGAAAAGATTCAGAAACTTGTCAGACAGGAAGACTATCTTGAGGCTGCGCGGATCGCGGATACGGTGGACTGGAAACAGGAACACAATGTCAGGCTCTTATCGGCAGTATCCGAAGCGTATGAAAAGATCGGGGAATATGATAAAGCCATAGATGTTCTTCTGACCGCGTACGAGAGGACTTCGCTCGGCAAACGTCACATCTACAAGCTGACAGAGCTTGCCCTTACTGCCGGCCATGTGGAGGACGCGGAAGCGTTCTACCGCAAATATCTTGAAGAAGCGCCGGATGAAAACAACCGTTATATCCTGCGTTATAAGATCGCAGAAGCAAAAGGCGAGAGTCTGGATAAAAGGATCACTATTCTTGAGACCTATAAGAAATATGAGTTTGAAGAAGAGTGGGCCTGCCGCCTGGCTGAACTTTACAACGAAGCAGGAATGGAGAAGGAGTGTGTGGCACTCTGCGATGAGATTATCCTCTGGTTCGGCGTCGGTTCCTATGTCGACAGAGCCATGGAACTGAAGGAGATCTGGCAGCCGCTTACGGATGTGCAGAGAGAACACCGCGAGAACCGCGAGTATTATGCCGCGCGTGTGAAAGCCGTTGCGAATGAAATGTCGGAAGCAGCGGAAGAAGGCGAACAGGTACCGCTTGATGCGGATGCGGAAACGGATATTCCGGAAGAAGCGCCCGGCGAGGAGGAAGATCTTCCCGTCATAGCGATTTCACCTGAAGTCGCAGGATCTGATATTGAAAAGCCTGCCGCCGCGAAGCCTGCTGCCGTCATACCGGCCTCTGTTCCGGCGGAAAGCCAGGATCCGGATCTGGAAGTGGTGCCGGAAGACGATGTGCGTATTTATACCGGACCGTCCCGTCCTGTAAGGCACGAGCCGGCCAGAGAATATATTGATCCGGCCCTTCCGGAGGAGTCTGCTGCGGAGGAGATCCCTGCAGAACCCGTGCCGGAAGCTGTGATTCCTGCAGTTTCTGCCGCGGATAGCAGAACAGAGCATGTTCCGGAAGAGGAAGATCCGTTCGATATCTCTTCCTATGAAGATAAGAAAGATGAACCGGATTTCTATACAGCTGACAATACGGATTTTGAAGAGCCGAAGCTGGATACGGAAGAAATATCCGATGAAGAAAAGAAAGCGCTTGCAGACAGAACAGATCCGGACGCCGTGAGGAATGCGCAGGATGAACTGGTGCGGACCAGGAACCTCAAGGATATCCTGCGGAGTACGATCGGCTCGCCCAGAAAAGTCAGAGAAAGTCTGGAACCGACCAGAGAATTCAGGATCCCCAGGGAGCTGCTTGAAGAGGAGGAAGAATCCGGGCCCGCAGCGGAAACAGCTGCCGGCGCAGCGCCTGCGGAAGCTGCCGCGGCGGAGAGTCCGGCAGAGGAAGGCGCTGCGGAAGGATTGCCCGTTTCTGCAAGCCGGCCGGCTGAGAAGGAAGCAGCAGAACCTGCAGTACCGGCGGAAGAGCCCGCACCGGCGGCGGAAGAAACGGAGCCTGAACCGGTGAAGGCAGAACCGCAGGAAGAAAAACAGATTGTACCAGAAATAAAAGCCGAAGAAAAACAGGCTGAACCGATGGAGGATGAGATGCTTTATAAAGAAGATGAAGTGCTTTATGAAGATAATACGGTAGAGGAAGCGGAACCTGCAGAGCAGGAAGTAAAGGTGCAGGAAGAACCGCTTGACAGCCCGTTCGATACAGACGGACCGGCTGAAAAAGGGCAGATTCCGCTGTCGGCGGACGAGGGCGTCCTTCCCGTTCTCTCTTTTGAAGAGACAGAGAGGGCTGTCTGGGAAGACCAGAGCAGAAGACGCAAGGAAACAGACCCGCTTAAGAATAAGGGGATGGAAAGATGCATCTTCGTTCCCGTAGAAGAAGGAGAAGACAGCGTAGACGCTGCTATTGATGCACTGGAAGAATACTACTCCAGCCGCGGGAGAGATCTGCCGCCTATTGCCAGAATCCTTTCGGAAAAGCTTAACAACAGGGGCCTCGTAAAATCCATTCCCCAGCTGAATGGCAAGGATCTGATCATCGACCATGCTTCCGGCCTTTCGGATGATATGATCAAGGAGCTTCTCAGAGTGATTGAACATCTGGATACCGGCAAGGTGTTCGCACTGACAGATACTGCCGCAGGCATTGAGAGCGCAAAGCAGCGCATCAGGCAGCAGATCATCGCAAATGCCGACGCACTGGGAAGAGATCACGCAGAAGATGCCCAGGCGAATCAGGACAGTTTCGAATCCGTAAAGGAGCGCCGTCCGCAGAGAAGAGTAAGAAAGGTACAGCCGCTTAATTTTGACCGGATCAATCCCGACCGCGAACTTTCGGAGAAGGATTTCATCAGATATGCTGATTTCTTCGCGCATAAGATTGAATGTGTGCTCGATGATTCCGCGATCGATGCACTGGAAGACGAAATCGATATCATTCTCCGGGAAGGCGGCAGGCTTACGCCTGCGGAAGCCGAGGATATCATAGAAGACGCCGCGGAGCATGCTTCCAGAAAGATGTTCGGAAAGAAGTATGATAAGGATGGTTTCCTGATCCTCAGAGAAAAGAATTTCGATTAAAGGAACGTGGCAGTTCCATCGACAGCCAAAGATCACTGCCTGCCGCTGGCGATAATCAGCCGGACGGCAGGCTTTTTTACAGGGAGGAAAAAGATGCTTGAACTGGGACTTCTTGCCGCTGCGGTGGCTGTCCCCGTGCTTTTTGCGATCAGAGGATACAGAAGAGGGATCGTCAGATCCGTATTGTCGCTTGCAAGCATAATCCTGACATTTTTCCTGGTAGGCACGATGCAGCCGTATGTCTCTGATGTGATCAATAAATATACGCCGTTAGAGACGATGGTACGGGAAAGTGTGGAGAATGTCATGAAGACAAGGATCCTGAATGAACTGTCTCTGCCCGGGGATCCGCTTTCGGAGAGCGGCGCCTTTGAAGACATGGAGATCACGGGGGAACAGCAGGCTGACTGGCTGACGATCTGCGAGATACCCGAAGGTTTTCAGGAAGGGATCGGCGTGACGGCAAAGGAGGCGGCGGAGGACTTCATCGAAAGAGTCAGCATATATATAACAGAAGGAATCATGAAGATCCTCAGTTTTCTGGCGACATTTGCGGCGGTCTATCTGGTGATCCGCCTTGCGGCGCTGGCTGTAATAGCGGTCGCGCACCTGCCGGGAATCAAAACAGTGAACCAGATGCTTGGCGGCGTCTTTGGCCTGTGCGAGGGATTCCTGATTCTCTGGCTGATCACGCTGTTCGTGACACTGCTTCTGCCCTCGGATCTTGGTCAGATCGTGATTTCAGGGATAAACGCCAATCCGCTTCTGGCTTCTCTGTACCGGATCATGCTGATTCCGTTCGGCATATAGTCAAAATCAGACTATGAACCACAATCTGTTGTGGTTGGGATAAAGCCGGCCACAAGACACGAAAAAAAGTTGGAAAAACTGGAAAAAAGTTGTTGACAAACCCTGAGACGAGTGGTATTTTATAAAAGTTCCCGCTGACGGGGGCGCTTGAAAGTGCGGCCTGAAGGCGGGAAATAAGCACCTTGACAAATAAACAGTATACTCTATTTACTCCGAAAATTCCGAGAAAA
>CAMOZZ010000065.1 GCA_946631165.1 uncultured Lachnospiraceae bacterium
AATACGATATCCAGTCCGGCTTCCGCCAGTTCCTGAACATAAGTTTCATCCTTCGCCAGCCTCATGCCGTTCGTGTTCACCTGCACGTACTTGCAGCCGGCTGTCTTTGCGAACCGGATGATCTCCGGAAGATCATCCCTGAGCGTCGGTTCCCCGCCTGAGAGCTGCAGGAACGTCTTTCCGGGGACTGTAAGATCCAGGATCCATGCTTTCACCTGTCCTGCATCCGGATCCGCTTTGCTGCGCGACGGCGCAAAGCAGAATTCACAGTTCATATTGCAGCGTTCCGTTACCTCCAGCAGCGTGCAGCACGTATCCCTTCGGTGGCTGCTGCATTCCCTGACGCCGGGGCAGGATGCACAGTTCCTGCTCTCCTCTTCCGTGACCGGCGGGATCTTTCCTTTCCATTGATCCGGATCCAGATATCCTTTCCATAACGGCACAAAAAACTTTCCGTGTTCCGGGCATTTCTTTCCCAGCACGATCCCTTTTCCTTTTCTGCGCCGCAGCGCAGGAATGCGTTTTCTGCACACCGGGCAGATGCTCCAGGTCTTTTCCAGTTCTGCGGACATCAATGACTGCCTCTCTTTCCTGTTTCTGTACCGGTCAGAATAACGCCCGGTCTATTTATCCTCAAAATTCTTTTCCACTTCCGCCATTTTGCCGAGCGCCAGATCTTCCGGAATATAGACCTCCCTGCATACCGGGCACCGCAGAAGCTTTGTATGAAAGCCATGATCGAAATATTCGAAATAAGTTTCCGCCGGTTCAAGCGCCACACCGCATTTTCTGCAGGTCAGCGCCGCGTCCGTCTCCACATCCGGCCTGAAATCGTCAGGATTCATGGGCGCTTTTTTCATTTCTTCCATTATTCTCCCTCCAGATTCATCCTGTGCGCATAGCCGCCGTGAAGGATCGGAATGCCTCCGGGTACGGGTTCATACACAGCCCAGTATGTCATGTTCTGTATTTTCTTATGCCCGGTCACATAGCCCGTCTCCTTCGAGACGATCCCCCGGCCTTCGGCTTCCAGGCTCTCCACCACTTCCTCCATGTCAGAGACCAGGATGTGCATATCCGAAAGTTTCTTTTCAAGCTCCGGGGAAACGATCAGCTTTACTTCATCCTTCATTTCCTCTCCCAGTATATCATTTACCAGAACAAATCTGTTCCTGCGTCTGGCGGTAACAGTCGGCGCGGGCCTTTTTTCATCATGAATACCGAACAGGATATCGAAAAGATGTACCGACTCCTTGTTCTGTCCGGCAAAAGTATCTCTGCAGTTCGCGCAATAGCAAAGATATGGCAGTGCAGACGCGAGTGTCCTCTCCTGGATAACGCGCTTTGCGTAATCCGGCGCAGCGATCGAATACTGTCCGCCGAAGCTGCAGCAGTTCGCATATTTTCCATTGCCGGAGATCTCTTCAAAACCGATCCCGGCCTTCTCCAGGATCTTTCTCACATTCTCCTGCAGTTCCGGTTCCTGTCTGCTGGCGCACGGATCGAACAGCGCAAATTTCTTTCCAGCAAAACATTCTCCTGCACTGTCCGGAAGTCCCCAGGCAAGCATCAGTTCTTCGATGAACACGCCCGGGATCTCCGGCAGGAACTGCCGGAACATCTTTCTGCAGGTCGGGCAGGCAAAGACGAGCTTCGGCTTCCCAAGCCGCTCCCACTCCCTGCGAAGCTTCTGCAGATGTTCCGCATGTTTTTCCTGCTCCACGGCCCAATGCGCCGGAGCGCCGCAGCAATCCAGGAACAATGCCGTATCCGGCTCATGGAAACGCATCCATTTCAAAGCTTCCGTCACATAGGAAGGATCCGACGCGCCAAGCTGGCAGCCCGGAAAAAAGGCGTATTCACACTGACCGGAGGGCGTCTCCGTCAGCGCACCGGGACCGGAAGCATTCTCCATATCCCGCAGCCAGTAATCATGGAACGCCCACGGCATCGCATCCGTTTCCTTTAAGCCTCTGTGGCTCTGCCACAGGAAATCGCCCATGTCAATGCGCTCAGGACATACATCCCTGCACAGGCCGCACTGATCGCAGGAAGCGATCCTTCTGGTCGCCCAGCGGCCGTCGTTCGCAAGCGTGCTGGGGCGCACGGTAATGAAGGACTCCTCGTACAATCTGCCGGGCGTCTTCTGCTGTATCCTCATCAGGTCGCATTCCCGCATGCAGATATCGCAGGAACATTTCAGGCATCGTTTTGCTTCCGCAATGACCTCCTCTTTGCTGAAGCCCGCTTCCGGATCTGCAGCAGTGACCGGGACAGTCTCCGCAATATGCTTCGGATCCATAACGATCCGGGTACTCACTTCTGATGATGGTTCATTCATGAGCTGAATCTTGATATAACGCTCCAGCGCCATGGATGCCCGCAGGCCCTGCGCAAGCGCCGTGACCGGATCTGTACCGGTCAGTGCTCCGCCGATGAACACACCGGGCATATCCGATGCAAAGGCGCCGCCGGGATCCTGCTGCAGGCCGAAATCATTCCCGCCCGCCCCGGTCGCGACATATACCACATCATATTCGCGTTTCAGTGCTGCTATATCATCGATCCTTGTATTCAGATGAATGTCCGGTTCCTCGAACTGGAATTGATTTTTCAGATCCGCATCAAATATTTCCGGATCCATCATCGCTCTGGCAGTTCCGCCGAGATGATCCGACGCTTCGAAGATGCTCACCCGGTATTTTTTCTGACACAGTTTGAGCGCACAGCCAAGCCCGGACAAACCTCCGCCGACAACAGCGGCAGACTGCGGCTTGGCAGGCATATTGAAGGCATTCGGCGATTTCCGCCTGGTCTGTTTTAACGTCGCCGCTTCCAGTGCCCCCATCTGAATCGCGCCGCCGACATGCTTCAGGATACAGGACTCCTCACACGGACGGGTGCAGATCCTGGATACGATCTCCGGGAAGCCGACTGCTGTCTGAAACCCTCGGTAAACAGCGCTCACCCTGCCGGCGGACCATTTCGTGACCATGTCGATGATGTCAAGATGGAACGGGCAGGCGACATGGCAGAACGGAGGCTCGTCCTGCAGGCATTTTGTTTTGAATATCTCACCGTAGGATTCAAGAAATCTGGTATCTTCCATAACCTCTCCCGGCGCTGGACGCGCCACCCTCCCCTAAAGGGGAAGGCTTTTCTCCCGGCGCTGGACGCGCCGCCTTCCTTACCTCTTCCGTCACTGACGTGACACCTTCCCCTGAAGGGGAAGGCTTTGGGGAAGGCTTATTGTACAATGACCCGCGGGATATTCCCGCGGGTCAATTGTATCATCTTTTTGTCTTATAAACAACGCACCAATTTGGTTGACGGGCAATCAGAACGGTCTCTCCGCATCCGGATCGTCAAGCGATACATAGTATCCCTCGTTCTTGTTGAACGGTACGGGGTTCGCCTTGATGTCCTCGAGTCTCTCGTACATATCCGGTCCGAGATAGTACTTCTTCGGTGCCTCGGGCTTCTCGCCGCGTGCGATCGCGTCCAGACCGGCCTTGATCTTCGCGGGCAGCGCGGGCTGCTCATGAATCCGTACGCCTGTCGCGTCATAGATCGCGTTCAGGACTGCGCAGTGCGGGGATGCCTGGAATGCTTCGGAAGCGCCGGAGCAGCCGAACGGGCCGGACTCGATGGAGTCGTCCATATGGATGACCGTCAGATCATCGGGCGTATCCTTGATGTAAGGAACGCCGGCACCGAGCATGTTGGCATGCTTCTTCACATCGTCATAATCCTCGGACAGCGCGAAGCCGATACCGTGGGAAATGCCGGAGTAAGCCTGGCCGTTGACCGCCTGGATGTTGCCGACGCGGCCGATATGATCCACGCAGGTGAACTTCAGGCAGGTGCACTTGCCGGTCTTCGCATCCACTTCCACCTCAGCCATGTTCAGGCAGTAGGTGTAGGCAGGGGAAGGATCGCCGATACCGGTGTTGGGATCGGGTCTGCAAAGCTCGGGATCGATGGAGTTCTCATGTTTTCCGAACCACTTGGTAGGAAGTCCCTCGTCCACCAGCTCCTGGTAGGTGCGGAAGGTGCCGTCTTCCTTGCGCATGGTATCCATCATCTTGTTCGCGGCAATGATCGTTGCCAGACCGCTCATGTAGAAGGAACGGGAAGCGCCGGCCATACCGGAATCCGGGCAGAGCTTGGTATCGTTCTGTACCAGCTGCACATCTTCGGGTTTCAGCTTCATCTCCTTCAGTGCCTGCAGCGTGACCATCAGGGAACCGACGGAACCGCCCTGGCCCATGGTATGCCAGGTATCATACTTCCAGATCTTGCCGTCTTCCTTGATCTCCAGCGCTACCTCGGAGGAGTCATTCTCACCCTCGGTAACATTGAAGCCGCCCCAGGAAATGCCGACGCCGCGCATCTTTTCGGGCGTGGACTCTGCCTTGGCTCTCTTCTTCGCATCCTCATACAGCGGACGCATGGTATCCATCATGGCTTCCATCGGATACTGCTTGAAGGGATAGCTGTTGATATTGGTCTCGCCGGGACGGGCGATATTCTTATATCTGAATTCGAACGGATCCATGCCCAGCTCTTCCGCCATCATATCCATCAGCGGCTCGGAAAGCGTGTAAGCCTGAGGAGAACCGTAAGAACGATAGGCTGTTCCGAAGGCATGGTTGACGTTGGCGACACGGACAAGACCTGCAGCGTTCGGCACATAGTAAGGCCAGAAGGTGAAACGTGCGGGCTTGGTCATGACATCGTCGCCGCCCCAGGAATAAGCGCCGTGATCCATACCGACATCGAACTCGGCAGCAATGATGCGGCCGTCTTCATCACAGGCCAGACGTCCGTTCGAGTAGGACGGGCATCTCTTGCCGGAGAAGTGCTGATGCTCTTCATAGGACATGGACAGGGATACGGGCTCGCCGGTGACTGCTACGCAGGTCGCGACAAGCGCTACGTCTCCGCCGTTCGTGGACCATCCGAAGGATGCGCCGGTCGGGTTCATGATGATGCGGTATTTCTCCTTCGGGATGCCCAGGCAGGCGCTGCCGATACGGCCTCTGGAGGAGAAGGTGCACTGGGACTTGCACTGGATGTTCATCATGCCGTCCTCAGCCCAGTAAGCCTGCAGTACGCAGCCTTCGATCGAAAGATGCGGCTCGCGGGTCGAATGGAAGCTGCCCTCGACGACATGCGGCGCATTGTCGATCATCTCTCTGACCTTTTCCGGATCCTCGAGACCGGCCCCCTTGAAGACGGGCTGCTCGCAGAAAATGTTGTCTGTATCTTCATGGATGCGCATGGCATCAGGCATAACGGCATCCAGATAGCTGGTGTATTCGGGAAGCTTCTCATAGTCCATGGTGACCTTCGCGGCAGCGGCGCGTGCTTCCTTATTGGAGCGTGCGACGACCAGCGCGATGATATCGCCGTAACGGAAGATCTTCTCATCCTGCAGCACTTTACGGGAAGGCTTCAGGACGGTGCTTCTCTCATGGAACTGTCCCTCACCCATCATGTTGGTTCCGCCGATGGCATAGATATCCTTGGCAGTGATGACCTTCACGACGCCGGGCATCTTCTCGGCTTCTTCGGTATGGATCGCAAGGATCTTTGCGTGATGGGCAACTCTGGGCTGTACGACAGCAGCGAACAGGGTGCCTTCGGGCATCTTCATGGCCTGGTCATCACCATAGTCGGTAAGACCGGTGACCTTGCCGAGCGCATCGGGACGGACAAGCGGTGTGCCGAGATAATCATAATCTTCGGGTGCCTTGTACATGATATCTTCGATCTTGCACTCGCCGCGCATGACCTTCGCAGCAGCCATAACGGCATCCACGATCTGCTTGTAACCGGTGCAGCGGCAGACGTTTCTGGTCTTCTGGAACCAGTCACGGACCTGTTCACGGGTGGGATCAGGATTCTCCTGCAGCAGCTGGTAAGCGGAAACGATGAATCCCGGTACGCAGAAGCCGCACTGTACGGCGCCGCAGTGCATCCATGCAACCTGCAGGGGATGCAGATGCTGGGGCGTGCCGATGCCCTCGATCGTGGTGATGTGGGCATACTCGGGAACGGCCGTGATCTTTCTGGTGCAGGAACGGATCACCTTTCCGTCCAGAATAACGGAACATGAACCGCAGACGCCGGTGCCGCAGCCGACCTTTACGCCGGTCAGGCCGAGACGGCGCAGGACATCAGAAAGCTTGTCATTCTCGGGATCGCACATGAAGACGCGCTCCACGCCGTTGATGTTCAGGAACATTTTCCTAAGAATCATGAGACTATCCTCCTTGTGAAATATGTTTCATCTTGATATAAATAAACGGGCCGAATCGGAAGGAATAAATTCACTATATGTGAATCAACCGCTGCGTAAAACAGGCATCCTTCCGGTTGATATACATATATAAAGATACAGGAAACATATTGGAAAGTCAACGGTTTTGCATCATTTTACCCGCATTTTCCGTTATTTATTTTTTAATATAACGTCAAATTTAAGGTATATTTTTCGTCTGGCATGAAATTTTGAGCGTTTATAATTCGATATTTCAAAATTTATGTTTCCGGATTTTAATATAAGTGCGATTTTGACGGATATTCCGGCAGAATGGATCCTGTCACAATTTTACGGCAGCAAAAAACCGGGGGCCAGCAGGGTCCCGGTTTTCATCAGCCGCCGCCCAGAAGATGGATCACTTCCAGATCGTCGGTTTCCTCTATCACTGTGTTTTCATATTCCTCCGGCCAGATGACCTTCCTGTTCAGCTTCACGACCAGCTTCGGCCAGGTAAAGCTGTTTTCCCTGATCACATCCTGTACCGTGAGGCCCTCCCGAAAGCCTTTGTACTCCCGGTTGTTCAGCTTCATTTCTTATGCTCCTTCCTCCGCCAGCAGAGGTTCCACGACTTCCAGAAGCTCCGGAAGATCCATGCCCAGCTCCTTCAGATGCTCCACCGTAGGAACACCGCCAAGCGTCCATCCGCGCTTCGGATACACGGCATCGATCAGCGTCTGGTACTGTGCTTCACGATACTTTCGGGTCGCGGCCATTCTCTCCTGAAGAGACATGTTCTTCACCTGCTCTTCGGTATAGCCGGCCAGCTCCACGAGCTGTGTATCGTAACGCTCTTCTCTCCACAGATACTCATCCTCGAATACCGGACCCGCACTTCTGTAAGGGATCGCGTCATTTGCACGAAGGCCCTTTCCCATACGGATGTTGAAGATACGCTGGAAATTATAGACTCTCTCGGACTGTCGGATCATGCCGTCGACATCGAGTTTGTTTCCCGTCATCGCATAATACAGATTCAGGTAGTTCTCGACATGCTCGGGCACCATCTTGGGATCATCTGTCAGCGCATTGTCTGCCGGTACTATATCATTCCAGGGCAGTTTGCACAAGCCCATCAGGCCGAACCAGGTACGGAACATCGGATAGAAGTAGAGCGCTTCCGCCTTGTCCTCGAAGGTCGGGATCTGGTTGTTCACCTGATCCATGAAAATGAGCCAGGCTTCGTCGTGCTGCGGGCCCTTGTTCGTCAGGCCGTAGCCGCCCTGCTGCGCCAGGGATTCCTTTGCCGAATATTCGGAGTACTCCAGGCCCTTCTGCTCCATGCCGAAGTCGTTCATCTCGTTGATGTCGCCCCAGCCCATCTTCGCGAAATATTCCTTCTGCTTGTGGATGCCGAGTCCGGCGATCAGACCGAAGCCCTCGCCTCTCGCGATCTGATGCATCATCTCCAGATCGTCCGCCGCATTGCCCCAGGTAAGATCCAGTCCGCCCGTTCTCTCCTTATTCAGGATGCCGCGCTCATAGCACTCCATCAGGAAGGCAGTCATGGTGCCGTAGGAAATGGTATCCAGTCCGTAGGTATCGCAGTAGAAATTGATCTCCAGGACTTCCTGCGGATTGTAGATGCCGCAGCTGGGGCCGAGGCCGGCTGCGCTCTCATACTCCGGACCGTCCACGCAGACACGCTGTCCCTTATACGGGCCGGTCTTTAAGAGGAAATGGTCGGATGCCTTTGCGCAGGCCATCGAGCAGCCGTACCAGCAGCCGTCCGCCGCGCCCTGCGTCAGCCAGTCGGATTTGAATACCGCCGCCGTCATCTCATCGATGCCGGGGGCATCGCCGAATTTGAAATTATGGGTGGGAACGATATCATAATCCGCCAGTGTACGCAGCGAATAAGCCGTGCCCACGCCTCTCATATCGTTCTGCTTCGTATCGTTGTTTGCCACCTCGCGGTGGAATTTCAGACCGGTCTTGTTGATCAGGCCGAAATCATAGGCATTGTTCAGGTTCGCCTTTACGCCGTCGATCTTGCAGACCAGCGCCTTGATCTTCTTGTTCCGGAAGACTCTTCCGATACCGCCTCTGCCGGCCTGTTTCAGTCTGGTCACGCCGCGGCGGGGATCGTAGAAGGAGAAATTCAGCATGCCGATATTCGCATGATCGGCACCGGAACCGGCGGCCGCGACGGCAATGTTCTTCTTGTCATTCTCGTCATCGGCATAAAGCGCGGTCAGTTCCTCGCAGAGCACGTGCGCATCAAAATGCTCGAGCGGCGCTTCTTCGAAGGAAATGGTCCCTTTGGTCGCATCGATCACAACGATGACATCCTTTTCGGATTTTCCCTTGATCTCCAGCGCATCAAAACCCGCAAACTTCAGATACGGTCCGAAGAAGCCGCCGACATTCGAATCGATCGGAATATCCGTCAGCGGGGAAATGGTGCAGATCAGGGTCTTGCCGGTGCCGCCGTACTGCGTAATGCCGGCGATCGGTCCGGGCGACATGACGATCTCATTCTCGGGAGAATCCCATCGGGTCTGCGGGTTCACGGCATCCCAAAGATACCGCAGGCAGTAGCCCTTGCCGCCGACGAATTTCTCCTTGACTTCCGCCGGGATATCCGCGATCTCAGCAGACTTCTCTCCGACGTCGATCGTCAGGATCTTATCGGTATAACCGCGCATGATCGGCGTTCTTTCATAATCGAAGGAACGGAGCAGCACATGATGTTTGCGCATTTCCGCAAGCTCTTCTGCGGAAGGCGCCTGGTATCTCGGTACATTACAGATATGGATCACAGCTCTTCTCCTCCTTTTCAGTCATCCACCAGGGACAGCGCACCGGTAGGACATACCTTTACGCAGATGCCGCAGGCGATACATTTGCTCGGTTCGGTCCGCTCGTCGCTCTGTACCATGACCTGTTCCGGACAGAATCCGACACACATCAGACATCCGACACACTCTTTTTTCTTTATCATATAGACGCCTTTTGCGTTCGGCTGGATCACGCAGGTATTGCAGACCTCGGAACATTTTCCGCACTGATTGCAGATATGGATCGTGGAACGATACTCTCCGGCATCATCCCATCCGTCCTCGACGCGGATGCAGGCAAACGCCGGATCTTCCACTTTGTAATAGGCCTTCGCGCAGGCGAGTTCGCACTGATGGCATCCGACGCAGAGGGCTTCATTTTTCTCAAGGCGCTTCATGGGACACCTCCTTCTTTCGCTGAATTTTCTGCAGGGACAGTCATTCCCCGCATTCAAACATTTTCAGTATAACAAAGCAGAAAACAGCTATCAAACCGGCAGGCCTATGTTCTTATTCCAATTTGTCATAAGAAGCGGAATTCTGCCGCCTTCACATCTGCTTCATATTCTGCAGCTGCGCTGCGGAATCCGATCAGGGCCGCACCGTCCGGCAGATCAGACGGAACAGGCACCCTGCAATAGACGATTAAAAACGGAGCCTGATAGATTTCAGCCTCCGTAAAATTCCAGAAATTCCTTCAGTTCTTTCGTCCCGGGAGCATCCAGATGTTCCTTACAGGGACCTGTTTCGACCGGCATGCCGTTTTTCAGAAAAAAGAGCCCGTCTCCGACACGTCTGGCCTGCCGGATACTGTGCGTGATCAGGAGAACCGCGGCTCCGGTTTCTTTTTTATAATCCAGAATCGCCTTCTCCGCCAGCATGGTCGATTCCATATCCATGGCAGCAGACGGCTCGTCCAGGATCAGCAGATCGAACGGCTTCATCAGCACTCTGGCGAGCGCCATGCGCGCGGATTCACCGCCGGAGAGGCGGTTTGCCGGTGCCTTTCGGAGTTCTGTCAGATGCAGCTGCGCAAGCAGCCTGTCCTCCCGCTCCCTGTCATTCGCTGCGATCCGCAGGTTCTTTTCCATGCTCATCCGGAATGCATAGGCCTTCTGCGGCAGATAGCCCACACGGCACGGCTCCGTGAGCGGCATCGTGCCGCCGTCCGCAGCAAGAACCCCCGCAAGGATCTTTGCCCAGGTCGACTTGCCGCTGCCGTTCGATCCGAGCACCACATGCACGGTGTCCGCAGCCAGATCGACCGCCGGCATCTGCAGGACCGTCCTGCCGTCATAAGTTTTGGAAACAGCATTCGTCTTCATTTTGAGATCATCCTCTGGAGCACGGTAACAAGAATATTGACGATCAGCGACAGCGCCATCAGGATCAGGCCGAGGGCGACGCCCAGCGTGAAATTCCCGCGGTTCGTATACATCATGATCGCGGTCGTCATGACATTGGTCTTCCAGGCGATCGCGCCGCCGACCATGGAGATCGCTCCGACCTCAGCGATCGCACGCGCGAAAGCCAGCAGGTACGTCGAACAGATGACGTATGCACATTCATTCATCAGAAGCCGGAGCGTCGTCATCCGGGACAGCCCGAGTCCTTTTGCCGTCTCCCGCACCGGCCCGGCGATGCCGGAAACATAGTTCTCCATGTTTCCGATCACGATCGGCGTGATCAGCACCACCTGCGCGAGGATCATCAGCTCGACGGTAAAGAGCAGCTTATAATGCCGGAACGGCCCGACGCCGGAAAAGAGCATGTAAAAAAGCAGGCCGCAGACGACCGGCGGCATGCCCATCAGTGTCCGGTTGATCACGAGAAAGACCGATCTGCCCCGAAACACGGCAGCCCCCAGGATCAGTCCCAGCGGTACGCCGACCGCAAGCGCGATCAGCGAGCTGGAAAGGCTCATCCTGGCTGTGACCAGAAGGATATTGATCAGTTCCCTGTCTCCGGCAAGGATCAGTTCGATTGCTTTTATCACCGCTGTCTGCACGTTCCTGCTCCCGTATCTGTCAGAATATAGAAAATGTGATGCAGAAACACCAGGTCCCTGCATCACATTATTTTAGCATAAGAATTACTCGATGACACCCTGATTGTTGAAGAATGTCAGATAGGTCGCCTTATCCGTAAGGATATAAGCATGCATCTCTTCCGCCATGACAAGGCAGGCGCCCATGCCGGCATTGGCAGATACGTACCAGTCTGTGTAATCCGCGAAGGATTCCGCTTCTTCGGTGATGCCGAGTTCTTCGGGCCACAGGGAAAGTTCCTTCGTGTGGGTGCCGGAACCGTCACCACGGCACATGAACTG
>CAMOZZ010000066.1 GCA_946631165.1 uncultured Lachnospiraceae bacterium
AAAAAAGGAAGCCCGGCGTCTGCCGGGCTTTCCCTGTTCTGTCAGTCTTAATGTCCTTTTTCCAGAGTCTCCATGACCATCTTTTCATTATATCTGCTGAGGATCAGAGCGCCCAGCGTACAGAACACTACCGCAGTCACAGCAACGATCCTGAGTCCGATGGGCGATGCGGTCAGATTATTGCTCGTAATATCCTGCGTGGTTCCAAGCACCGCCAGCGATGTGAACGTCAGCATGGCAACGGACTGTCCGAATTTCATGGCAAATGTTCTCGCTGCGAAGAACATTCCCTCTCTCTTCTCTCCCGTCAGGATCGCATCCTGTTCCGCCACGTCCGCAACGATGGACTGCGGGATAATGCCCAGAAGCGCCATCGGGAACGCCGCGATCAGTACGATCAGCACGCCGAACACGATGCCGGGCAGCGGCAGAATGCCGATCAGCGCAGTCACCACATAAGCGGCTGCCAGGCCCAGAAATCCGGAAATCACAAGTCTCTTCTTCCCGAATCTCTTAACAAGCTTTGAAACGACCGGATAGAAACAAGCCGAAAGGATCGTCATACTGCCCAGGAAAACTGTGGTGTAAAACTCATCCAGCTGCATTGACACCTTTACAAAGAACGGCAGGCCGGTCTGGAACAGCGTCAGGCCGATCCAGTAAGCGATGTCTGAAGAGGCAAACTTCAGAAATTCACGGTTCTTAAATGTTGCCGTCAGGCTCCGGAACGTATCGGTATGGCTGGGCTCCGCATCCACAAATTCCTTTTCGTTCAGCTTTATGACCGGGATCAGCATGCAGACCAGCGCGATCACGGCAAGCACAATGAAGCAGACGCGGTAGCTCATCGCATAACCGACCGTCTGCTGCAGCGGTCCGGCAAAAATGAACGGCAGATAAGCCATCAGTGTTCCGAAGAAGAACGTCAGCGAGATCGCGGTGGAAATGTACATGCGGTCGTCCTGCGTTTTGCCGAACTCGGAAATGAGTGCGTTGTACGGTGTGCAGTACATCGTCATGAACAGATAGAACAGGATCAGGAAACAGAGGATCCAGGCGATGTTGATGCCGCTGATCGTTTCAACGGGTGCGCAGAAAATGAGCACCGTGATTACCGCGAACGGAACAGCGGCGATTTTCATGAACGGCAGCCTGCGGCCTTTCGGATTGCTGCTGCGATCGGATAATGATGCAATGAGCGGATCCGTGACTGCATCAAAGATCCTGCAGATAAACGAGATCAGTCCCAGCACTGTCAGCACGCCGCCGATCACAAGTCCGGTGGGAACATAGAATTTGGCGCCGGCTTCGACGGAGCCTGTGGTGGGCAGGTAAAAAGTGACGAGCCAGGTGTTGATGATGCCCCCTAAGGTGGACCAGCCGAGCTGGCCGATGGCGAAGATCCACATTTCCTTTTTGGTAAGTCTTCTGGTATTCATAGTTCTCCTTAAAAAGCGAAAGAAATTATGGCAATATCATAACAAAGGGGGAAGGAAATGGCAAGGGCGGAGGGGGGAGATGTGGCTGGATGTACTAATCCCATTCAGGATCGCTCCGTGCCTCCGGCACTCTCTCGATCCTGCCCAACAATATTCGAAAATCGCCGGGCTCATAAAATCGCCCGCCTTTTTTTCTCATATTGTTGGCGGTTCATGAAAACAAAAACGCCCTTGCAAGCTTGCAGGGCGTTTTGTTTTATGAACCTGGTATTAGTACATCCCCGGATCGGGTGCAGCCGGCATAGCCGGTGCGGGCTCCTTGATGGTAGCCACTACGGATTCGGTCGTCAGCAGTGTGGACGCTACGGAAGTAGCATTCTGCAGGGCGCTTCTGGTAACCTTTGCAGGATCCAGGATGCCGGCAGCGATCATATCCACATACTCTTCCCTGTATGCATCAAATCCGTATCCTTCCTTGGATTCTTTTACTTTATTTACGATCACGGCGCCTTCCAGTCCGGCGTTCGCAACGATATGGAACAGCGGGGATTCCAGTGCCTTCAGAACGACCTTTGCACCGGTCTTTTCATCACCTTCCAGCTGATCGGCAACAGCCTGTACGTCTTTGATCGCATGGATATAAGCGGATCCGCCGCCAGCGATGATACCCTCTTCCACAGCAGCTCTTGTAGCAGCCAGGGCATCTTCCATACGCATCTTGGCTTCCTTCATCTCGGTCTCGGTAGCAGCACCAACACGGATAACAGCTACGCCGCCGGAGAGCTTCGCCAGTCTCTCCTGCAGTTTCTCTTTATCGAACTCGGATGTGGTCTCTTCAAGCTGGGCCTTGATCTGTGCAATACGATCCTGGATATCCTTGCTTGCGCCAAGTCCGTCTACGATGATGGTGTTCTCCTTGGTGACCTTTACGCTCTTTGCGCGGCCAAGCTGATCCATGGTCGCTTCCTTCAGGTTCAGTCCGAGTTCATCGGAGATGACCGTGCCGCCCGTCAGGATCGCGATATCCTTCAGCATTTCTTTCCTTCTGTCGCCATAGCCGGGAGCCTTTACGCCGACAACGGTAAAGGTGCCGCGCAGTTTGTTGACGATCAGGGTCGTCAGGGCTTCGCCCTCGATATCCTCAGCGATAATGAGAAGCTTTGCGCCGCTCTGTACGACCTGCTCAAGGATCGGCAGGACTTCCTGGATGCTGCTGATCTTCTTATCAGTGATCAGGATGTAGGGATCCTGCATCTCTGCTTCCATCTTCTCCATATCGGTGCACATATAAGCGGAAATGTATCCGCGGTCGAACTGCATACCTTCTACAAGATCCAGCTCTGTATGCATGGTCTTGGATTCTTCGATAGTGATGACACCGTTTCCGGAGACCTTCTCCATAGCTTCAGCGACCATTTCACCGACTTCGTCGCTGCTGGCGGAGATCGCTGCTACACGGGCGATCTGGTTCTTGCCGGAGATAGGCTGGCTCATTCTGGAGATGGCTTCTACTGCTGCCTCAGTCGCTTTCTTCATGCCGCGGCGGAGAACGATGGGATTTGCGCCTGCTGCCAGGTTCTTCATACCTTCGTTTACCATAGCCTGTGCAAGAACGGTAGCGGTTGTGGTTCCGTCACCGGCTACATCGTTTGTCTTGGAAGCAACTTCCTTGATCAGCTGTGCGCCCATGTTCTCGAATGCATCGGGCAGCTCGATCTCTTTTGCGATGGTCACACCGTCATTGGTGATCAGGGGTGAACCATAGGATTTCTCAAGTACAACATTTCTGCCTTTCGGTCCAAGTGTGACGCGGACAGTATCAGACAGCTGGTTTACACCGGCCTCCAGAGCTTTTCTTGCCTCTGCGCCGTATTTAATCTCTTTTGCCATGATTGATTCCTCCGATTATGTATCCGGATCCTGCTTCCTGATGAATTCTGCAGGCGCCGGTTTTCTTTCTTATTTAAAATAGGATCCTATAATCAGGACACTCCAGGCACAATTATCTCCGCTCGTGCATGCACGGTTTCGCAAATTGTACTTGTTGCCTGTGAATCATATTACTCCTCAATGATCGCTACGATATCATTCTGCTTTACAACGATAAATGTCTCGTCGTCAAGCTGTACTTCTGTTCCCGAATACTTGGAATAAATGACCTTATCTCCGGGCTTTACTTCCATGACGATCTCCTTGCCGTCTACCACACCGCCGGGGCCGGCTGCGATTACTTCCGCCTGCTGGGGCTTTTCCTTTGCTGCGCCGGGGATCACGATCCCGGATTTAGTGGTTTCTTCTGCGATAAGCTGCTTTAATACGACCTTGTCTCCTAAGGGTTTTAACTTCATCACGATTGCCTCCTGACTTCTCATTTGTTAGCACTCTTACTATTCGAGTGCTAACCTTCGTATATAATAACACGTATCCTGTAAAAATCAATAGGTATTTTGAAAAAAGTAATATTTTATTTTGAACGTGGCCTATAATTAATTATAAATATTTTTATACTTTCTTTTGTATTTAGGGCTTGTTCTCCTGCTTCTTTTATTATAAAATACATTTTGATGCGGCCGACGCCGCGCAATTATATTCCCGCTCGGGAGAAAGGACGATTTAGTTATGAAGAATTTTACCAAACTTTTCCTGTTCTCTGCTGCGTCCGCTGCGCTTGGCGGTGCTGCTTATCTGTACAAGAACGGCAAGATTCCTTTCCTGAACAAGGACGAGGATGAAGACGAAGATTACGATTTCGAAGAGGATCTCACCGATCTGTTCGACGATTTCGAAGAAGCGGAAGCAGAAGTAGCTGAGCAGGCTGAGGAAGCCTGTGAGTGCGAGTGCACAGAGGAAGCAAAGGAAGCCGCCGAGGAAGCCTGCGAGTGCGCATGCGAAGCTGCTGAGGAAGTCAAGGAAGCCGCTGAGGAAGCCTGCGAGTGTGCTGCGGAAGCTGCTGAGGAAGTCAAGGAAGCTGTCTGCGAATGTGCTGAAGAAGCCGCCGAGACCGCTGCTGAAGCTGTTGAAGAAGTGAAGGAAGCTGTTGAGGAAGCTGCTGAATAATAATTCTGAAATGCGAACTCCCGCCGTGACCGGCGGGAGTTTTTTTCTTTTTATGCAGCTGAATGACGGTTCTGCAGCCTTACCCTTTCAGCACTTTCAGGCATTCAAAGATATCCATGTGCACTGTATCGCGGGCTTCGTAGTGAAGAAGATTGAAAACGATCTGCAGAGCCGTGCCGTTTAACGCCACAGTAATCAGCGTTCCGATCCCTACCGGGCCGCCAAGCAGGAAAGCCCCGGTAAAAGCGCACAGGAAGATCAGGATCTGTACCAGTCCGATCGGCAGTTTGGGAAGTCTTTTCCCGACAACAAGCAGAAGTGCGTCTTTCGGTCCGCAGCCCTGACCGGATCCCATTGCGAAGTACATGCCAAGTGCCATCACAAAAAGGCCTGCCAGCAGGATAGCTGCACCGATCACAAATCCGTGGTTCGAACCCAGCGGATTGATCCGCATCCAGATATCGGTAAAATTCCCGGTGAGCACGGCATCAAGGATCGTACCCATGCCGATCCGCTCTCCCATTTTCCAGTCAAATACGACCAGCGTAAGGTTGATCGCAGTGACCACCATACCGTACGTCACGTGCAGATGATTTGAAATACCGATGGAGAGCGCCTCCCACGGACCGGTGCCGATCCCGCCGTTTATCGTCATATAGACGCCGAAGGAATAGACGACCAGTCCCCATACAAATCTGCCGAGTGCTTTAAAAACCTGTGATCTTGTCATGACATTATCCCCGCCGTTTTGTATCTTTATTTATAAGCTGCCCCGTTGTACTCTGCGCCCGTCACGACCGAAAAATGGAATACCGGACGGTCGATCCGTTTGATGGAAAGCCGCATATGCTTCATGCCGGCGGGGCAGAAGATCAGTGATGATCTTGTGAGAAGATGTTCTTCCCCGTCCAGCGTGACCAGGATCTCCGCGCCGAGATCATAGGGATCGTCCGGGTTGCTTCCGAAAAATCCGATGATCTCATCGTCGTCATGCTGATGTTCTTCGAATACCGGATCCTTCTCCGGTACAGCGTAATACCATGCGGTATTCATCTGGAAAGATCCGGGAACGACATTGTCGTCGATCCACAGAATACGGTGGGAAAACTTCTTATACATCTCCTGGAATTCCGGTGTCCCCATATGCGGGTCGTGCAGTTCCTGCAGAATATATTTTCCCATGCTGCCTTCGGTGTTGTTGTAAATCATTGACAGGTCTCCTTTATTGCCTGGAAATTCTTTAATATCCCAGATTCCGGTCCACCAGATGCTCCATCGGTTCACCCTTTATGTAATGGACCAGATCCTCACAGAACATCTCCGTATTGCGTCTCTTTGTATACGGCACGGTAAGATTTCCCGCTACATGCGGCGTCAGCAGGATGTTCTTTGCATCCCAGAGCGGACTCTCCTGCGGAAGCGGTTCCGTCTCCATGACATCGAGCGCTGCGCCCTGCAGCTTACCGGCGTTCAGCGCGGCGGCCAGCGCGTCCCCGTCGATCGTATTGCCTCTCCCGACATTGACGATATAAGCATTCGCCGGAAGCAGCGCTAACGTTTCTTCATTGATGATATGATACGTATCCTTTGTCGCCGGCAGGCTCATGATAAGCAGATCTGTCTGCGGAAATACTTCCGAAAGTCTGGTAAAATCATATGTCTCATCAAAATCCGGCCCTGCGTCCCTGCCACTGCGGTTGATTCCGATGATCTTTGCCGGTTCGAAGCCCTTCAGCCGTTTTGCCAGGCTCCGGCCTGTGTCTCCCGTACCGAAAAGCGCGACGACAGAATCCTTGATGGAATCCTGCGGAATGGGGAGCTTCCACGTTCTGTTCTTCATCGAATCATAGAAGTAAGGCGTCCGCCGCATCATCATAATGGCCAGCATGATGGAATGTTCCGCAAGTGATACGCCGTAAGCGCCGGCGCTGTTCGTAAGGATCGCATCCTCGTTCTTAAATACACCCGGCTTGCAGAATGCATCCACACCGGCAAAAGAAGCGCAGAGCCATTTGAGGCGATCGGATTCCTTCACGGCTTTCAGCGCCGCTTTTCCTTCTCCGTAAATGATCTCGGCTTCCAGCAGGCATTCTGCGGAATCATCACTGCTGGCGATATATTCAACTGTATATCCGCCTGCTTCGGCGGCTTTCTGGATCATCTCCCGTTCGGTATCATTTATTCCCGGTCTCGCGACTACGATCTTTCCCATACGCTCCCCTTTCAGACTGCTGATATATTCTATGGACATGGCATTAGCTGTCATGATATTATCATAAATATCCATAATATCCAAATTGTTTTTCTTATCACAGCATGGACTGCCGGGCAAGCCCGCAGCCATTTCGGAGGGTACGATGATGATCCTGGAAACAATGTTCTTTACCGTCGAAAAAATCGACGGCGATTATGCCCATCTGCGCCGCACGGATAAGCCCTCGGAGGAGACACGGCTTGTGGCCCGTGCGCTTCTGCCGGAAGAGATCATAGAAGGTTCAACGCTGAAATATGAAATGCTGCAATATGAGCTGATCAGCAGATAAACCGCAGGCGCTGCGGAAAATGCTTGCCTCCCGGGGAATGACTTGCGCCGCGGGTACAAAAAAGGATCGGGAACCCAGAGGTCTCCTGATCCTTTTGCATCTCAATAGATCGTCTCCGGTGTCTCCTTAATATTGTACATTTCCATGAATGATTTCAGATCAGCGGCATCTTTAAGCAGCATGACTTCGTGGAATTTTCCGGTCTCCCTGTCTTTGAAACCTGCCGTTTCCTCGCCTGTGCAGATGCTTTTCCTGACAGCGGGGATCATTTTTTCCCTGTCATAATCCATCTGCTGTCTTTTCCTTCGTCCGAACATATTCTTTTCCTCCGGATCAGCGCCCTGGCTTCAGCTGTAGTTATATCCTGCCTCTTATCAGAACGGGAACATGGCAAATACGGGATCCCTGAAAGCTTCCACCTGCTGGGCTTTTATTGCGTTAACGCAGCCGGCGTCCACTGTCATCTTTTTGTACTTGATATAATCCGTGCAGATCTTCTTTCCGCTCTTATAACAGGCTGTGACGCTTTTCAGCCGTTTCCCGGAATAGCTGTTCTTATAAATCCGGAACAGACCGCCAAATTCATAATGCTTAACGACATTGCCTTTGCTGTCATAGGTATATTTGGTCACTTCCGGTTTTGCATTCTGATAATTATACAACTCGCTTTTTTTGATAAGCCGGCCATTCTTATCATATTTCAGCGTCGTTTCAGGTGTATTCTCTCCGCTGTAAAATGTCAGCCGGCCATTCTCATCGCACTCATACGTAAGATTTTCCTTGAACTTCATGGCGATATAATTCGCCTTCGCGCTTACAAGTTTTCCGTCCTCGTATTTGTAGCTCACAACAGAACCTTTCTTTCCGGCTTCATAACCGGTAGCCGTAATGAGGTTAAGATCCCTGTCATAGGAATACTTATTGATGCTTGTGCCGCCCGGCTGCTTCCAGACGCGCTTAGACACCATGCCTTTTTTATTGTAGGTATAAGTAAGCGTGTCAACAGTACGGCCGGACGTATTTTTCACTGTGATGGACTGAATCACGTAGACAGTCTTCGTTTTCGCTTCGGCGTCAGCCGGCAGAAAACAGAGCGCTGCAATGACAGCAGCTGCTGCAGCCATGAAAACCGATAACCTTTTCTTCATTCTCATATCCTCCTCATCGTATATCCCCGGAATACCAAAGCAGCAGGCTTCCTGTAGTCATTGTATCATCGCAAAACTGCCTGTGCAAGTCATCCGCCCAGCGCGAATGCCGCGTACATGGCGGCGCCTTTCACCATCACATCCTCATCCGGAGAGAGATGGCAGCTGTGCAGCGGCCACGACGGCTCCCCCGGTTTTGCCGCGCCTAAAAAGCCGAAAGCGGCCGGCACCTTTTTCCCGTACCAGGAAAAGTCTTCAGAAATGGAGGTCGGTCTGTCCGGAATCACAACATTTTCATTCCCGAATATTTTCCCTGCGGCTTGCAGACAGCGCTCCGCGAGTGCTTTATCATTGATGACGGCGGGATGACTGCTTATATTGATCAGTTCTCCGGTACATCCAAGTGCAAGGCAGATCCCGGCAAGGACTTCCCGCATGCGTGCCTGGACAAGATTCCTGACTTCCGGAGAGTATGTCCTCACAGTCCCTTCCATTCTGCACTCCTCTGCCAGGACATTGTAGGTGACACCGGAGGAGAACTCGCCGACAGTGATCACGGCGGCATCAAACGGATCCACATTCCTGCTGACGACCGTCTGCACTGCCTGCACAAACTGACAGCCGGCCAGCAGCGCATCGTTTCCCATATGCGGCTGAGCACCGTGCGCGCTCTTCCCTCTGATCACGACAGCAAAATGATCTGCCGCGGCCATCATTTCTGCGGGACGGATTGCGAAAACCCCGGACGGAAGCTCCGGCCAGACATGCATGCCGAAAATTGCAGATACACCATCCAGTGCTCCTGCTTCTATCATTGCTTTCGAACCGCCAAGGGCAGGATCCTCCTCTGCAGGCTGGAAAATGAGCCTTACCGTGCCAGCCAGTTCCGCTCGTCTCTCCGCCAGCAGCATGGCTGCGCCGAGGAGCATTGCCGTATGCAGATCATGGCCGCAGGCATGCATCACGCCCGGGTTGCACGAGGAGAATTCCAGGCCGGTTTCTTCTGCTACAGGCAAAGCATCCGTGTCAGCGCGCAGGGCAATGACCGGACCCGGCAAGGCGCCCTTTATTTCTGCGATCACGCCGTACCCTGCGACGTTTTTTCTTATGGCAAAACAGCCGCAGGCTTCCAGTTCCCGGACGATCAGCGCTGCAGTCTCCTTTTCTTCTCCGGAAACTTCCGGATTCCTGTGGATCTCCCGCCTGATACGGCGCAGGGAAGCGTCAAGTACGCCCGCGGATTCAAGCAGTTTCTTCATATACTATTACTCCTGTAAATGCATTTTCGATGCCGGGATATGGCAGTAACCGCCGGGATTTTTATCCAGATATTTCTGATGATATTCTTCCGCAGGGAAGAAATTCTCAAGCGGCTTCAGTTCCACGGCCAGCGGACTTCCGATCTCTTCCTGCTTCTTATCGTAAAAGTTCTTTATCTCCGGCAGATCCATTTCATCCGTATAATAAATGCCCGTGCGGTACTGGATCCCGACATCTCCGCCCTGCTTATTTACCGAGAGCGGATCAATGACCATAAAAAAGTATCTCAACAGAGCAGTGATTGTGATCTGCTGTTCATCGTAAACGATCCTGAGCGTCTCCGCATGACCGCTGTCCCGGCAGACGTCCTGATAGGAAGGCGCCGCGGCCGGACCGTTCGCATAGCCGGTCTCGGTCTCCTCTACGCCCCGAAACTGGTCGAAGAATTTCTGCATGCCCCAGAAGCAGCCGCCTGCAAGATATATTTCCTTCATTTTACACTCCTGTATTCTTTTTCTGCATCATACCATGAAAGCCCGGATTAATAAATGCCTGTCCCCAAAGTATCTGATCATGATCATGGTACTGCAATGGTGTTTTTATGATTGTTTCTGTTGACTTTTCTCTTCCTGTATGGTATTTTAATGGTGTTTATATGGTTTGTCAATGATTTTTTGGTAAATTAAAGAACGCAGTTCTTGTTTTGCAACAGTAAATTATTTGCCTGTTCCCAATGCTTTGCTTCAGGAGGCAGTTATGACAATAGAAGAAATGAAGAAAAGAAAAAAAGAGCTCGGCTACACCAACGAGATGATCGCCGCACTTTCCGGTGTCCCTGGGCCGACAGTGCAGAAGATTCTCTCAGGTGTTACAGCCGCGCCCAGATTCGAAACATTAAGGGCGCTGGAAAAAGCTTTTCAGCCGCCTGGGAATGAATCCTGGCTGATGCGGGATTCCTCCCCGTTTCCCGGAAGGAATGACACCTGGGAACTGCGGGAATCCTCTTTTGTGTATGGCAGCAAAAAGCAGGGGGAGTATACGATCGATGATTACTACGGGCTGCCGGAGGAACGCCGTGTTGAACTGATTGACGGCGTGATCTATGATATGGCAGCACCGTCCCCGAGACATCAGCTGATAGGGTCTGAAATCCGCGATCAGCTAAAAAGCTATATCCGCAGCAAAGGGGGCAGCTGCATTCCGTTTGTTGCGCCTCTGGACGTACAGCTCGATATGGATGACAGGACAATGGTCCAGCCGGATGTACTGATCGTCTGCGACAGAGGCAAACTGATCAGACGGTGTCTCTATGGTGCGCCGGATTTCATTGTTGAGATCCTCTCAGATTCGACAAAAAGGAAAGACATGTTCGTTAAGCTGCCGAAATACCGTGCTGCCGGCGTACGGGAATACTGGATCGTCGACCCGGAAAAACGGAAGGTGGTCGTTTATGATCTGGAGCATAATGAGCTGCCGGTCATTTACGGCTTTGACGACAAGATTCCCGTCTGCATATTCGGAGGCGAGTGTAAGATTGATTTTGCCGAGATTTATGATTATATAAAATTCCTGTACG
>CAMOZZ010000067.1 GCA_946631165.1 uncultured Lachnospiraceae bacterium
TGCCCGCCGCAATATGAATGCATCCGCAGAAATCCATATAGATCTGGACCGTGTACAGGATGATCCCGCCAGCGACCGCGGCGCCGTTATACTTTCCGTAATTTCCGAAGATTTCCCGGATCAGATTGCCCAGCTGGTCTGCAAGCACGACTTTCTGGAACAGGCCGAACAGGATCCGCTGCACGGCAAAGCAGAATTCCTCATAAGAGATCCTGCGGGCAGCGAACAACGTTTCGGACAGCTGTCCGAAGCGGCAGATCGGGCCTTCCGTAATCGTCGGGAAGAAACAGAGGAAGGCAAACACTTTGACAAAATTCTTCTCCGGCTTACTGTCTCCCATGTACACATCAATCAGATATCCCGCCCCGGACAGTGTATAGAAAGATACCCCGAGCGGCAGCGGGAGATCCGGGGCCGTAAGGGTCGTCTGCAGACCGGCCGCGTGCAGGATCCCGTTCAGGATTCCCGTGAAAAAGCCCAGGTACTTTGTCGCAAACAGGATGCCGAACAGCAGGATCAGTCCGAGCTTCAGCACCCGGGCCTTTTTTCTGTCATACTGTGCTCTTACCGCCTTTTTGGCTTTCCGGTCAAGTCCTTCGCAGGCTTTTTTCCGCTCTGCATCTTTTTTGCCGATATAAAGCGTGCAGAGATACAGGACCATGCCCTCTGCGAACACAAAAAAGATCCCGGCTGGTCCGAAGCACGACAGAAAGAGGATGCTTGCAGCCGGAATTACATAAAAACGGACCGGTGACGGTATCACATGATAGAGCAGTACCGCCGCCGGCAGGAACAATAATAAATAAACGAACGAATTATAGACCATACCCTTCAGTCATCCATCAGTCGGTCTACCATCGCGCTGACAGCAGCCGCACTCTGAAAGTTCTCCGGCCTGATCTCAGGCAGGCGGATCTTTATATCAAATTCCTTCTCCAGTCTGGCTGCCAGCATCATGATCTCCATGGAGCTGAGAAGCCCGTCATCGATCAGATGCTGCTCTTTTGCAAAATCCACACCGGGATGAATACTGTTCAGGATTGCAATGATCTCTTCCATAATACCTGTTTCCTTCCGTTAATCAATAAACATCTTTTTCAGCGCTTTTCTGTCTGTCTTGCCATTCGCATTCAAAGGCAGAACAGGGAGTTTTTCATATCTGCCGGGAACCATGTATTCCGGGACCAGCGTCCGGATGCCTGTATCAGCTTCTTTTTCGCCGGCATCCCCCTGATAGATCAGGATGATGGTATCCCGTATATTGTCATAGATGACCGCGCACATGTTTATACCGTCAATGGACATGGCCGCACGCTCGATCTCGCTGGGTTCGATCCGATAGCCCATGTGTTTGATCTGACTGTCTTTTCTGCCCAGATAGTGAAAATTCCCGTCCTCTCCGACCTTCATCAGATCGCCGGTACGGTAGACTGTTTCCGGATAATCCTTCTGAAGCGGATTCTGCACAAAGGACGCTGCTGTCTTCTCCGGCTCCTTCAGATAACCGGATGCAAGAAACGAGCCCCGCACATACAGTTCTCCGCACTCTCCCGTCTCTGCCCTTCTTCCGTCCTCCGTCAGGACAAAGGAATCGCAGTTCGCGCAGGGAATGCCTGCCGGGATGGCCTCCTCTTCGGAGAAAGCCCGATCCACTTTATACCAGAGACAGATATCCGTCGTCTCGGTCGGACCGAACAGGTTGTAATATTCCGTATCCGGCAGATGCTTCCGCCAGTAATTCAGGTATTTCACCGGCATCGATTCACCGGCAAAGAAAATGCGTGTGACGTATTCCGGTTTTGCATAGGAAAGCGCGTCCCATCCGCACAGGATCCCCAGCGCTGACGGCACCCAGTACAGTGTATTGACGCGGTATTTATTCAGCTGTTCCAGAAGCATGAGCGGGAAAGAGAACGCCTTCTTATCAAGGATCACATAGGTCCCGCCCGCTGTCAGCGCGCCGAACAGATCCGTGACCGACATGGAAAAGTAGAGCGGTGTCTGACTTCCGAACACCGTTTCCGCATCGAATGCAAACGTCTGCTGCACCCAGTTTATATAGGAAGAAACGGCTCTGTGCGTGAGCAGGGCGCCTTTCGGTTTCCCGGTAGAACCCGACGTGAACAGCGCATACATAAGATCGGCATCTGTCATGCGGCTCCGGACAGATGCCAGAAGTGCTTCATCAGCAGTTCCTTCCTGCATTGTATCTGTCAGAAGGATCTCTGCAGCTGTCTCCGGCAGCACTTCCCGATATTCTTCCGAAGTGATAACAACAGCCGGGTCCAGTACTTCAAGGATGCTGCGAACGCGGGAGGACGGGCTTTCCGTATCCAGCACCGTGTAATAATTCCCAGCGTAAAGGACACCCAGCATGGATGCGATGCAGGCGAAAGATTTCGGCAGAAAGATGGCGGCTGCGGACCGGAAACAACCGTGTCTGCAGATCGCAGTCCCGATCATCTTTGCCGTGTCCGCAAGTTCTATGTAAGAATATTCTCCGCCCTCTCCGGAAACGGCTGTGTTATCCGGAAAACGGGCTGCTGCAGTCTCAAACAAATTTAAGATCGAATCCATTGGTACGACTCCGGCATATAATCTAACGAAAAGTATATCATAAAAATCATCCTGAAAAGTTTAATTCTATATGAATATTCATTCATAAAAATGCTGCAGCCGGGAGAACGGAACCTGTCTCCGTTTTCCCGGCTGCAGCTGTAAACAGATTATTTATACCTGATCGTTCTCATCAAAGGGATCCCCGCATTCCGGGCAGAATTTCGGCGGATGATAGGGATCTTCGGGCTCCCAGCCGCATTTGTCGCATTTATACAGCGGTGCGCCGGCCGGTTTCTTCTTCCCGCAGTTCGTGCAGAATTTGCCTTTGTTCTTTGCGCCGCATTCGCAGGTCCAGCCGTCTTCAGGTCTGGGAGAACCGCACTCCGCGCAAAACTTTCCGGTATTGACAGCGCCGCAGGAGCATGTCCAGGAGTCTCCTCCCGCTTTCATCTTTGCAGGCTCCTGTGCCTGTGCAGCTGCCTGCTGTTTGGCGGCCTGCTGCTGTGCACCCATCGCGAAGAGATCCTGTGCATTCATACCGCCGGCCTGCTGGGCCATGTTCATGCCCATAAACGCCATGGCGGGTCCTGCATTCTGGTTCGAAGCAGCTGCCTTCATCGCCTCTGCCTGTGCATTGACCAAAGAAGCGGCAGCCATATTGGCATTCTGATATACTGCTGTCTTCTGGAGTTCCTTGATGGCCGCTTCGTCTTCCTCGGAAGCCTTTACGCCTGATACGCCGAAGGAAACGATCTCGATTCCGCGGAGATCTCCCCATTTTGCCGTAAGCACTTCATTCAGGGCATTTGCGATCTCAAAGGTGTGTCCGGGAAGCGCGCTGTAACGGATGCCCATTTCAGAGATCTTTGCAAAGGCGGGCTGCAGTGCGGTCAAAAGCTCGCTCTTAAGCTGGCCGTCGATCTCGGATCTCTTGAAGGTGCCGTTGATATTGCCGCAGACATTTGTATAGAAAAGAATAGGATTGGTGATCCGGTAGCTGTATTCTCCGAAGCACTTGATGGAGACATCCATATCAAGGCCGATATTGGTGTCGACAACGCGGAACGGAACCGGATTGGGCGTTCCGTATTTATTGCCCATGATCTCCTTGATATTCACGAAATAGACTCTCTGATCCTTGGCTTCCAGACCGCCGAAACCGACTCTCTTGCCGATCGTCGCGAATACTTCCTTGATATTCTTTGCCAGATCCCCGGACGCAAAGATCGAGGGTTCTGTCGAACTGTCGTAGATGAACTCTCCCGGTTCCGAGCAGAGCTCGGTGACTTTTCCCTGATCAACAAGGATCATGCACTGGCCTTCATTGACGGCGATTACGGATCCGTTCGAAATGATATTGTCGGATCCCTTGGTATTGGATGATCTGCCGGAGACCTTTTTCTGTCCCTTTACCACCAGAACATCGTTTGTGAGAGACGGGCAGTAGAAATACTCCTTCCACTGATCAGCCATGACGCCGCCTGCCGAATTAAGTGCAGCTGCAATAAGACCCATTGTCCTTCCTCCTTTATATCTTCACTCAAACCGCCTTTTAAGGGCAGTTTCCTGCAGGAATATGTATGAACAATCCAATGCGCGGCCGTCCTGCTGCGCCTCTGCATTGTTTCAATTACAGTAAATGTATCACATTTTAACGGTCTTGTAAAATAAAAAAAGGCTTCATCACAGAGAAATACCGGAAGGATAATCTTCTGAGCGGGGATGGCACCCTCTGCAACAAAGCCACTTTTAGTATAGCACCTATATGAGACAAACAATGTCATTCTACTATAAATTCAGAAAAACTTTCGTATTTTTTAAAATCGCTTAAGAAAATCGTCGAACTTTGGGAAATACCTGTAAAAAAAGAACAGTTACATCAACTGTTCCCTGTCATAATAAAGCCCTTCTGTAATCTGTCATACTCGATGCGGCGGTTATCCTGCGGTTCGTATACCCGTCTGTCATCAAGGAAAGCCCTGATGTCATCAATGTCTCTCTGTACAGAACGTTCATTGATCCTGTAAAAATCTGCTGCTTCTCGCTTGCGAATTACTTCTCCTTCCATAAAACGGGTGTATATGTCCAGAACACGGCTGCATTTGCCGTAGCTTCCCTGCTGCAATTTTCTGACCTCCTGTTGCTGTATATAAAAAAATTATTTTCCCCCGAAAACAATCGGATTATAGCATTCATCCAAACAGAAGTCAATGTACTTACACGGTTGAAAGCAAAAAATATATATGATATTCTTTTAATAAGAAGCAAATAACGCAATTTATTCATTTTCCGTCCGTTTGCAGGTAGAATCCAATGAATACTCATATTATCTCACATTTTAAAACCATCACTGAACACCGGCTTCTTGTCATGAAATACTGCTTCCGGATCGGCCTTATCTGTCAGGGACTGACGCATGATCTTTCAAAATACTCCCCTTCCGAATTCATTCCGGGGATGAAGTATTACCAGGGGTTCCGCAGTCCGAACGACGCCGAGCGGCGCGACATCGGATTTTCCACCGCCTGGATCCATCACAAAGGCCGGAACCGGCACCATATGGAATACTGGACAGATTATTCCCTTACCCGGAAAGACGGTATGCTGCACGGCGTAAAGATGCCTTTAAAATATGTTCTCGAGATGTTCTGCGACAGGCTCGCCGCCTGCCGGACCTACAACGGGGACAAATACACACAGGATATGGCCTACAACTACTTCATGAAAGGCGGCGTATCCCCCCTGCTTCATCCCGAGACGGCAAAGTTCCTCGGCAGACTCCTGTATATGGTAAAGGTGAAGGGGGAAGATTATACGATCGCCTATATCAGGCACTACCGGAAACACCATAAAACGTATTAAAAAACGGACGATGCACACGCTGTGCACCGTCCGTTCTGTTCTGTCTCATCATTATTCTTCCGATATCGCCAGCCCTCTGTAAGATACCGGAACAGAGAAAACAATCTGTGTCTCCGTATGTCCGTATTTCTGAAGCTGTCCGATGAACAGATCCAGGTCTGAGGTGTTCGGGAAACCGACCTTCAGCAGCACCGCGAAGCTGCCGGATACAACACTGCACTCTATGACATTCGGTACGGTGGTGATATAAGGAATAAAATTCGCCTTCTGCTTGGGATCCATTTCCAGATTGATGAACGCAGTGATATGATATCCCATTTTTTCAAGGCTTACATCGGCATGATAACCGGTGATGATCCCCAGTTCCTCCAGCTTCTCGATCCTTGCTGCCACAGCAGGGGAAGAAAGGTATACCTTCTCCGAGAGCTGTTTCAGCGTATAACGGGCGTTTTCCTGCAGCAGTCTGATCAGTTTGCGGTCGATCTTATCCATATTTCTTCTTCCTTTAAAACTTTCGCCGACAGCGTGATATCTTACTGACTATTTATATCACAAAACTTTCGAAAGTTCAACGGGCATTTTTATTTATAATGTAAATCTGCAGGCTCTGATTATTCAATCATAATGCCGTTCGCCGAAGATTGCGGTCCCGACGCGCACCATCGTAGCGCCCTCTTCTATGGCGACTTCAAAATCACCGGTCATTCCCATAGAGAGTTCTTTCAGATCGACATTCGGCAGTCCCAGCGTATTAAACTTATCCCTGAGCGCCCGCATCTGCCTGAAATAGCCGCGGTTCTCTTCCGGATCATCCACAGGCGGTGCGATGGCCATCAGTCCTTTTACCCGCAATGCAGGCAGTTCCGAAATCTGTCTTAAAAGCGTTTCGGCTTCCTCATCGGAAATGCCCGATTTCGTTTCTTCGTCCGCGATATTGACTTCCATCAGGATATCGGAGACAACGCCCTTTTTCAGGGACTCCTTATTGATCTCTTCCGCCAGGCGCAGCGACGATACAGAATGGATCAGGCAGGCTCTGCCGACCACGTATTTCACCTTGTTCCGCTGCAGATGACCGATGAAATGCCAGCGGATCCCTTCATGGATCACCTCGTATTTCTGCACCAGCTCCTGCGCATGGTTCTCCCCGAAGTCTCTGACGCCGGCTTCCGTCAGTTCAAGCACGAGCTCTACAGGTTTTGTTTTGCTTACGGCGATGAGCACGATCTCTTTCCTGTCTCTCCCCGCACGCGCGGCTGCTTCACATACACGTCTGTCAACTGCTTTATAATTTTCCGTGACCATTGTCTTATCTCCTTCAAGCGTGTTCCCCGCTATGATAACACAAACGCAGAATAAAGCCAACGCATATGTATTTTCCACCTGATCAGACTGCGGAAATAATTTTCCAAAAAATCAAATTTGTGATTGACAAGGTTTTTTATTAGTGCTACTATAACTAGGCACGCGAAAGCGACAGATGCGGATGTGGCGGAATTGGCATACGCGCATGATTCAGGTTCATGTCCATATTACTTGGGTGCGGGTTCAAGTCCCGCCATCCGCATTCTTTTTTTTCACGGGCATCATACGGATGCGGGAGTGCTGGAACTGGCAGACAGGCATGACTAAGGATCATGTGCACAAAGTGCGTGTGGGTTCAAGTCCCATCTCCCGCAGCAAAAAGATCATCCTTGAAGATGATCTTTTTTTGTGCGTTTCCGTATGAAAACAGCGTTCTGTATTCCGGCGGTCTGTATCATTTCTTCCGCTTCGGTCTTCCGGTCTTCGTCTTTCTGACGCTGTACCCGAAAGTCCCCAGTCTCTTCCCGAGTCCGAAATAGGTTCCGTGGGAATAAGCCAGCAGACGGGAAGCATTCAGATCAAAAGCACCTTTCGCATCCATGTATTTTCCGTCGACTCTCACTGCCGTTACTTCTGCAAGGAACATATGATGCGATCCGAGTTCGAGCTTCTGCGTCACCCTGCATTCAATATTAACGGGCGACTCCGCAATCGCCGGGCAGTTCACGGTCTCTGACGGAACCGGCGTCAGTCCGCATTCCTTCCATTTATCAACATCTCTTCCGGAACGCACACCGCAATAATCCATCGCCCGCACCAGATCCTCGGTTACCAGATTGATCACGTATTCCCCTGTTTCCTCAATCATATTGTAAGAATACCGCTCCGGCCGCAGCGACACATAAGCCATCGGCGGATCCGAACACACCGTTCCCGTCCATGCAGCAGTCACGATATTGGATTGTTCTCCGTATTTTCCGCACGATACCATGACCGCCGGCACCGGATATACCATATTTCCGGGTTTAAAACTGATCCTGTCCATTTTGCGCCTCCTTCGTGAGCTGCTGTCACGTTCTTTCCGTAATGACGAGAAGGGTTCCGTTCCTGACAGAGATCACGGCATCCCTGCCGTCGGGCAGGTTCCCTACGCCCAGGGGAAAATCATTTGTGAGCACCGCGTCATCCAGTTCATACGAAAGCCCTTTTATGGTCACGCCCTCTGCTCTGTCCGACAGGGAGAGAACAGAAATATGCTTCATCCGTCCGGTCTCTGAACGATCCAGTTTCAACAGATCATTGCGTATGACACGGTATTCCGCGCCGGGGCCGTACAGTACGCCCCTGCAGCCATTCTCAGCCATATGCGCAAGCATCTGGATATTGGCGATCGTATGCGAAGGCCTTGCACCGCCCGCTGCTCCGAAAATGCGGAAGTTCCGATACCCCCTGCGCTCCCCTTCTTCATAGGCTGCCCAGAGATCCGTGACATCCTTCCTCACCGGCAGCGTGATTACCTCGCCGCCGTCAGGCACAAAGCCCAGCGAATCAAAATCACCTATGATGAGATCCGGTATGATGCCCTTTTCCTTACACGATCTTATCCCGCCGTCGCAGGCGATTACCAGACCGCCTTCCCCGGGGGGAATATATTCTTCACCGAAAAGGCCTGCGCCAATAAGGCAGCAGACCTTCCCGGCATCCCCGGCTCTCATTCTGTTCCGGGCATCCATTACAGCTTCAGGTTCTTCAGGAACTCGCCGACCTGTGCCAGATCCACCTTACCCTCCAGCTGCTTTGCAGCATCAGCAAGCTGCTTCGGAGAAATTTCCAGACCGGTGGCTGCTTTGATCGCGCCGGCAGGATCCTTCTTTGCCTTCTCGATCAGTCCGGGATCAGCCTTCAGTTTGTTTTCGATCGCCTTTACGATCTCATTGATATTCAGTTCTGCCATGATTTTTCCTCCTTCTGTGATCGCGCTGCCGGACACCGGTCTGTACCGGATGACCGGCCTGCTATAATTATTATATCTCTTTTTTCCATTCTGTGCTATAGTTTATACATACTTATGGACGCAGGGAACAGAGGTGACCGGCTTATGAATTGTGAAGACTGCAGCTATTATGAATGGGATGACGAAGACGAGACTTACTATTGTTCCGTCAATATGGACGAAGATGATTACGCCAGGCTTATGGGCAGCGGCAGAAAGACATGCCCGTTCTACAGACATGATGACGAATATGCCATCGTCAGGCATCAGAACTGAATTTTGGAAAGGCAGGTGTTGAAGATGTTTAAAAAGAGTTCAAAGGGCGCTGTTCCCCTTCTGTGCGCGGCGCTGCTGTTCTTCTCTTTGCTGCTTCCGGGAAACCATGTGTACGCAGATGATTTTGCCGAAAAGCCGATGAGCGGAAATTCGGTAAATGTCTCCGAGAAGTATTCTTCCGCAAAGAAGCTGTATGCAAAAACAACAAAACCGTTTGCAGACGCCGTATCGGACACTTCGTTCACGTTGTTCAAAGAGACCATTGCCGCCGGGGACAAGAACGCAAACGTGCTCATTTCGCCCGATTCCGTCATAACCGTCCTGGCCATGCTGGAAGCTGGCGCGGGAGGAAAGACGTACAAGGAATTAAACAAACTGATGGGCGGTATGAAAACAGACACTTACGGGAAGCGCCTGAACGGACTTCACCGGAGGCTGTCCGCCTCCAAATCAGTCCGCTATGACACTGCCAATTCTTTCTGGTACAGGAACGGCCTGATCAGCATAAAGAAAAAATATCTGAAAAAGATCGTGCAGATGTACGGCGCCGATATCTATAAAGCTCCTTTCGACGGCAGTTCCGTACAGGACATGAATAACTGGGCTTACAATCATACGCAGGGTAAGATCGGGCAGATCATCGATCAGCTTGATCCCTCTGCCAGAGCGGTCCTGATGAACGCCGTCTATTTTAAAGGCGGCTGGGAGACGCCGTACCAGAGCACGGTAAAGCGCACATTCACCTCTGCTTCCGGGAAAAAGAAGAAGGTGGAGACGCTGGAAGGCACGGAACACACCTATCTGGAGATCGCCGGCGGAAAAGGCTTCGTAAAATACTACAAAGGCGGCGAAACAGCCTTCGCGGCGCTGCTGCCGCCCAAAGGAATGTCCGCGCAGGCTTACGTGAAAAAGCTCACCGGCAGCAAATGGATCAAGGGGTACAGGAAACGTACTGTCGGAGACGTTACCGTAAAAACACGCATGCCGGAATTTTCGTACGAGTTCAGCGCTTCGCTGAAGAAACCACTGCAGAAAGCAGGCGTCCGTACTGCCTTTACAGACAGCGCAGAGTTCGGAAAAATGACAGATCAGTCCGTCTCGATCGACGATATCCTTCATAAAACATATATTAAGCTGGATAAGGACGGAACAGAGGCAGCCGCCGTAACAGCCGCGGTAATGAAAGCAAATTCCATTTTAAGACCTGAAGCAAAGATAAAGAAAGTATACCTGAACAGACCTTTTGTCTATGCGATCATAGACAGCGAGAGCGGGATCCCGCTGTTCCTGGGAATCGTAAACGAAGTGAAATAAACGGTACAGCAAAAGAGAAATCCGGGGACGCTCCCTGCGGATCACAGAGGATCGGCAGGAGGCGTCTTTTTTATTGATTGTCGTTTTTAAAACTTGCGTTTAATCTTAATAATTTTGTTGACAAATTATTTTGTTGTGCTACAATGATATCAGACAGAACAGATCGGAGGCGATGAGATGAATAAGAGCATTTACAGTCTGGTGCTTTCGGACGATATCATAGCGGCCATAGACAGGATGGCCTATGAGCAGAACACGAGCCGGTCCAATATGGTCGACCGGATCCTGGCCGAGCATATTTCCTATGTGACGCCGGAGATGCGCATCCGCGAGATCTCTTCCTATATTACAAAACAGATGGAAGATACCTTTCAGATGCTTTCTTCCGCGAGGGGTTCCATGCTGACTTTTAAAAGCCCGCTGTCATTCAAATACAAACCGAACATAAAATATCAGCTGACGCTGACCCCGGACCGTCCGGAACTCTGCGGTGTGCTTACCGTCTCCTTCCGGACGCAGAACGCTTCGCTGCTCTCCCATCTTGAACGGTTCTTCATGATCTGGAGCCGTGCGGAGAACGGAAGGCTTTCCCGCTATCT
>CAMOZZ010000068.1 GCA_946631165.1 uncultured Lachnospiraceae bacterium
GACAAAGGCTACTGCTGCGATCCGGATGATGTGGAGGCGCTCATGGATGCTGTGCCGCTTATCGCAGGCATCAAGGAATGCTGCATGAAATTCGACCGCACAGTGGAAATGATCTGCCGTTTCGGAGACAGAATACAGATCCTGTCCGGAAATGAAGCATATGCGCCGTGGGAAATGCTGGCCGGCGCCAGAGGCGCTGTGCTTGCAGGCTCAAATGTCCTCATGAAGGAATACGCGGAGATCTATGATGCAGCCATGGCAGGAGATGCTGCAAAAACAACAGCGCTTGCATTCAGGATACAGAGCTTTCAGAGGCTGCTGTTTCAGTCCCCGAATCCGGGACCGGTAAAATACGCCCTGACGGAGATGGGATTTGAAGCAGGAGGACCGCTGCCGCCGGTGGCTCCCGTGCCGGCAGCGCTGAAAGAAAAATTAAGAGCCGGCATGGCAGCGCTGGGGATCCTGCAGATCTGATATGGTAAAAAAGGAAAAGGCAGAACCGTTCCGGGATCCGCCTTTTCCTTTTTTAGTTTGATCATTTGTTCGGAGAAGAGAAGAATTCGTTTTTGTGTCCGGCAATCCATTTTAAGGTAAAATCCCTGAATGCGATCGCTTCGGGGCTCAGTTTGCTCCCCCGGCGCTTGACAAGATAGATCGACCTTGACTGTCCCGCGCCTTCAAAGGGGATGATAACGGTCCCGGGGAGGGGATCGCTGTAAGCGATATAATCTAGCGTGATCCCTATTCCGTGGTTCCTTGCAGCGAACTGGGGAATAATACTGAGGTTGGTCGTCTCAAAGTAGATATAGGGATCGACCCCGATCGAAAGAAAGTGGTTGAGCTGGGCTGTATAGAAGCCGTATTCGCGGCTGGGAAGGATCAGCTGTTCTCCTTCGAGCTGCTTCAGTGTAAGGCTTTTTTCTTTTGCAAGCGGATGGTCTTCATTGACTACAGCAACAAAACGCTGACTGAAAAGATTGTGGATCGCCGCGAAAGAAGTGGTATCGACCGGACCGCACATGAAAGCCAGTTCGACTTCACCGGAACCGACCTTCTTCATGCCGGCGTAATCGGACAGTTCCACGAGATTCAGGATCACGTCCGGATGGGCAGCGTAATAATCCTCCACAAAGCGTACGGAAACAAACTGAAGAAAATTCAGGGTGGAAACAACAGTCAGCACATGCTTGCAGATGCTGGAATCCGTAAGTCCCCGTTTGATCAGATCATATTCGTTCAGGATCTTTTCCGCACGCGGCTTGAGTTCGACTGCCGCAAGTGTAGGGATCAGTCCTCCTGCTGTTCTGGTAAACAGGGATACTTCCAGTTCATCTTCAAGCTGCCGGATCATTTTGGAGAGCCCCTGTGAGGAGATGAAGAGTTCATCCGCGGTTTTCTTGATACTGCCGCTTTCATAGACCTTTAAAAAATATGTCAGATGTTTGTTATTCACCGTTTTGTCCTCCGTAAAATGCTTCCGGATCTGAGAATATGACAAAAGAGACGATATTTTTAGACGATTTTTTGATTATTCATCATTATTTTATTATGATAATACATAAAATGCAAAACAGATAGTTTATATCGCGATAAACCAAACAGTTGATGTAAGGGAAGGCTTTCTTCCGCTGCGCCGGTAAAATGCACGGTTGAAAAACATCCCTGTTGCGTTTATAATGGAAAATCAATAAGGAGAGTATGATGGAACCTTTCATTAAAAACTATGAAAGAAAACGTCTTTCGGTACTGTATACTGCACCGGCACTTATGTATGCGGGAACGCTGCTTGCGACGCTGATCTTCCTGGGATCCGCAATGCTGCTTGCACCTGCGGCAACTGCAGATATGAAGGGGATTCTGTGGCTGGATGCGGCAGCGCAGTTCGCGATCGGAATGCCTCTCTGCGCGGTATGCATGCTGCAGATTCCGGCCGACCCGATGGAACAGTTCCGCATGCGCGCTTCGGATCTTGTAAAAGCATTTTTGATCTGCTGCTTTTTTATGGTACTCGGATCACTGATCAGTGCGGCGCTGGGGAAGATCCCGGGATTATCTTCGGATACCGGAATTGACAGAATACTTGCCGGATCCGGGCTGCTCTATCAGATCGTGAGCATTGTTGTCCTTGCCCCGTTATGGGAGGAATTCGTCTTCCGAAAGCTGATGATCGATCGTGTCAACAGACTTGGAGACAGGGCAGCCATGATCATCTCGGCATTCGTTTTCGCCGCTTATCACGCTAATCTGCAGCAGTTCTTTTATGCTTTCGGCGCAGGCCTGGTATTTGCCTATGTATATCTCAGGACAGGAAAGCTCCGGTATTCGATCGCCATGCACATGATTGTCAATCTGATGTATGGTGTCCTGCCCGGCCAGTTCCTGCTGTCCGGCGATGGGAATCTGATCATATCGGCAGTGATCGGGGCTGCTGAGTATACATGTGCGCTGGCCGGATTCATACTGCTGCTCCTTGAAAGAAAGAGAATAAAGCTTCTGAAGGGCTGGATAAGGCTGCCGAAGGAATTCCCTGTCTATGCAGTGCTCAATCCGGGCATGATCATCATGATCGCCTGCAGCGCGGGAATGATGTTCTTTAACAGAGGATGAAGAGAGGAAGAATATGTCTGATTTTACCAGAGTGGCGGTAGACGCCATGGGAGGAGACAACGCTCCGGAGGAGATCGTAAAAGGAGCGCTGAAAGCTTTAAAAGAAAGTGACAGCGTGCAGGTGCTGCTCGTAGGCCGGCCGGAGGTGATCGAGCCTCTGGCAGGAGGCGCAGATCCCGGGCGGCTGCTCATCGTCCCGGCTTCGGAGGTGATCGAGACAGGAGATCCGCCCGTCCAGTCGATCCGGCGAAAAAGGGATTCCTCGATCGTCGTCGGACAGCGGCTGATCAGGGAAGGAAAAGCCGATGCATTTGTCTCCGCCGGCAGTACCGGCGCAGTGCTTGTGGGAGGACAGCTTCTGGTCGGCAGGATCAGAGGAATTGACAGGACGCCCATTGCCGCGCTGATCCCTACGACAAAAGGCGTTTCCCTGCTGCTGGATTCCGGCGCGAATGTTGACGCAAGAAGCGCCCATCTGGTACAGTTCGCAAGGATGGGTTCCATCTATATGGAAGGCGTGATGGGCGTTAAAAACCCCAGGGTCGCCATTGTGAATGTCGGCCTGGAAGAAGAGAAAGGAAATGCGCTTGTAAAGGAGACATATCCGCTCCTGAAAGCGGAGAAGGATATGAACTTTATCGGCAGCATTGAAGCAAGAGAGATCCCGCACGGATATGCGGATGTCATCGTCTGTGAAGCGTTTACGGGCAATGTCATACTGAAGCTGTATGAAGGTGTTGCCGGCGCGCTGATCGGAAAAATAAAGGCCGGGCTGATGAGTTCATTAAGGGCAAAGATCGGTGCGCTTCTGATCAAACCGGCGCTGAAGGAAACGCTGAAGGATATGGATGCCACGCAGTACGGCGGCGCCCCGATGCTCGGATTGAACGGACTGGTAGTAAAAACGCACGGGAATGCCAAAGCCGGAGAAATCTGCAATGCGATCCTTCAGTGCGTAACATTTAAGGAACAGGATATCACGGGAAAGATCCGCGAAACACTTTCTTAAGGAGGAAAATTATGGAATTTGAAAAACTTCAGGAAATCATCGCGATGCAGCTGTCAATGGAGCCTGCTTCCGTGACGGAGGAAAAGTCCTTTAAGGGCGATCTGGATGCGGATTCGCTGGATCTGATGGAGATCATCATGGCGCTGGAGGATGAACTCGGGATCGAGATCCCGGACGATGAACTGGATGCCATCGTCACGGTGGGAGATGCTTACCGCGCGATCAGCAAAGCGGAAGGAGAATAAACAAAAATCTGATGCAGAAATGCTGCGGACGACCTGTCATTTATGCCGGGCCGTCTGTTTTTGAGATATGGATATGACGGAAAATTTTGAAAAAACGATCGGATACCATTTTCGGAACAGTCATCTCCTGACACAGGCGATGACGCATTCTTCCTATGCCAATGAACATGGCGGCAACAGGCTGGCCTGCAATGAACGCCTGGAGTTCCTGGGAGACGCCGTTCTGGAACTCGTATCCAGTGAAGTGATCTACGGGACTCATCCGGAGATGAACGAAGGGCAGATGACGAAATTCCGCGCAAGCATCGTGTGCGAGCCGGCGCTTGCCGAAGTGGCAAGGACGCTCGGCATTCCGGCTATGCTGCTGCTTGGAAAAGGCGAGGAGGCCGCGGGCGGAAGACTGCGGGATTCCCTGACTTCCGACGCACTGGAGGCCCTGATCGGAGCGGTCTACCTGGACGGCGGTTTTGCGCCGGCAGAGAATTTTGTGAAACGCTTCATCATGAGCGGGCTGGAAAAGCGAAGCCTCTTCAAAGACAGCAAGACCATTCTCCAGGAAAAAATGCAGGAAATGGGACTGGGGGATCCGGTGTATGAAGTGCTTTCCATCGCGGGACCGGAGCATCTGCGGGTATTTACCGTGGCGCTCAGGGCCGGAGACGGTCTGGAATGCAGTGCCGAGGGCAGGAATAAAAAGCAGGCGGAACAGCTTGCCGCGGCGCAGATGCTGAAAAAACTCGAAAAACAGTAAGGAACAGGACAGCCGGAATGTATCTGAAAAAAATAGAGGCCTACGGTTTCAAATCCTTTGCCAATAAGACGGCACTGGAATTCGACCGGGGCATAATGGGAATCGTCGGACCGAACGGCAGCGGCAAGAGCAATGTCGCGGATGCGGTGAGATGGGTGCTCGGGGAACAGAGCGCCAAATCTTTGCGTGGCTCAAATATGCAGGATGTCATCTTTGCCGGAACGCAGAACAGGAAACCGCTCGGCTATGCATCGGTCGCGCTTACGATAGATAATTCCGATCACATGCTGGCCATCGATTATGATGAAGTGACCGTTGCCAGAAGGGTATACCGCTCCGGGGAGAGCGAATATCTTCTGAACGGCAGTCTCTGCCGTCTGAAAGATGTACAGGAGCTGTTCTACGATACAGGCGTCGGCAAGGAAGGCTATTCGATCATCGGCCAGGGCCAGATCGACAGGATCCTCAGCAACAAGCCGGAAGACCGCCGTGAACTGTTCGATGAAGCCGCCGGCATCGTGAAACTGAAAAAAAGGAAGCATATTACTCTTAAGAAACTGGAGACAGAGGAAGGGAACCTTCTCCGGGTGACCGATGTACTGAACGAACTCTCCCGTCAGGTAGAACCTTTAAGGAAGCAGTCTGAAAAGGCAAAAGTATATCTGAAACTGCGCGATGACCTGAAGCGCTGGGATATGCGGGCGTTCCTCATGGAGACCGGGGATTATACGAAGAAACGGGATGCTGCCCTGAAGAACAAGGAGACAGCGGATGCCCAACTGGAGGAACTCCGGAAAAAGGCAGGCGCGGAGGCGCTGCGGTATGATGAACTGACGGAAAAACGCCGGGAACTGGAAGAAGCGCTCTCGTCCGGAAATGAGGAACTTTCTGCCGGCAGGATCCGCAGGGAGAACATCGAAGGACAGATCCTGCTGCTGACGGAGCAGATCCAGTCACAGAAGCAGAATGAGGAAAGCCAGCGGGCAAGGCTGCAGGTACTGGAGGAGGAGATCGCCAGGCGCGGACTGGAAGCGGACGGGTTCAGGAAAGAGATGTCCGGCGTCTCCGTTGAGCTTGGTTCTGCCAGAATGCAGGTGGAATCGCTGGAGCAGGATCTTGTGAATACACAGGAAGAGATCCAGCGGCTGTCCGAAAGACAGCAGCGGCTGCAGGCTGACCGGCTGAGGCTGACGGATGAACGCGCGGAGACCCGCGCGGAATGGGAGCGGACTGAAGCGCTCAGAAAGCAGACGGAAGAGCGGATCAGCAGTCTGCTTACACAGTCGGGGGATGAACGGAAAGAGAGAGACTCGCTCAGCAGTCTGATCGAAGAAAAACGGGCGGACCGTAAAAAACTGAATGACGAAGAGGAATCCGTAAAGAATGCCATAAAGACGGCGGAAGAAAACATCGCGGCCAGGAGGGCCGAACGGTCCGAAAAGGAGCGGGCGCTGTCAGGGCTGCGCCAGCATTTCCAGGAGATCAAAGCCAGGCGTGATTCCCTCTTAAATATTGCCGAACGGTATGAAGGATACGGGAACAGCGTAAAACGTGTAATGGAGCAGAGGGATTCCGTGAAAGGCATCTGCGGCGTGGTCGCGGATCTGTTCCATACGGAAAGAAAATATGAAACGGCCATAGAAACTGCGCTTGGCGGCAGGATCCAGAACGTGATCACCGAGGATGAAGATACGGCGAAGAAGCTGATCGTTTTCCTGAAAGAGAACCGGTATGGAAGAGCGACATTCCTGCCTCTTACCGCTGTCAAAAGCAGAGGGGAATTCCCTGACAGGAAAGCCCTTTCGGAAAAGGGTGTGATCGGGACAGCCGATTCTCTGCTGACATGTGATGAAAAATACAGAGATGCCGCCAGCAATCTGCTGGGCCATACGGTTGTTGTCGACAGCATGGACAATGCGCTGGCACTTGCCAGAAAGACAAAGTATCGTTATAACCTGGTCACACTGGAAGGAGAACTGTTAAGCCCCGGCGGTGCCATTTCCGGCGGCGCCTATAAGCACAGCAGTAATCTGCTGGGAAGAAGGCGCGAGATCGACGAGCTGGAAAAGGAATGCGCGGCGGAAGAAGCGCGTATTCAGAAAGCCGAGACGGCTGCGGCAGCGCTGAAGAATAAAGTGGCCTCACTGCTTGATGAGCGGATCAGGCTTACGGAGAGACTGCACAGGATCGAGCTGAAGCAGAATACCATCAGGCTGGATCTGGCAAGATTCAGAGAGCGGGAAGAGAACCTGAAAGTGCTTCTCGGCAATCAGGATCAGGAAGAGAAAGTGCTTAAGGCAGATCTGACCGGATACTGCCGGTCGCTGGAAGCGGTCGAAAAGGAAATCGGACGTATATCCGGAGAACTGTCTTCGCTGGAGGAATCCGCGGGAAAGACCGACAGTGAACTGGAGCATTTAAGAGAACTGTCGGATCAGCAGATGAAGGTGCTCTCGGAAGAGCGCAGCAGAGAGGCAACGCTTTCCCAGAAGGCCGGGTTCATAAAAGAGAACCAGGACCGCGTTATTGCAGAACGCGAAACAATGAAAACAGAGCTTTCCGATATCACGGAAGCGCTGGAAGGCGCCGGTGCGCTGTATGAAGCCAAGAGGGAAAAAGTAAAGGAACTGAAGGCGGAAACAGAAACGCTGGATGCTTCTCTTGCGCTGTTAAAGAGCCGTGTTGAGAAAATGTCAGCCGAAAAGGATGCACTGACGGCGGAACAGCAGGGGATCTTCGGGAAGAGAGAAGAGCTGAACGAACAGATCAGTACACTGGATAAGGAGGCTTACAGGCTGGAGAGTTCGGCACAGAGACTTTCCGATCAGATCGAAAAGCTGACGGAATATATCTGGACGGAATATGAGATGACGCCTTCCCAGGCAGAAGCAGCCGGCATGGAAGCTTCGGATGCTTCGCTTACGGAAAGCCGGCGGACGGTCAGCAGACTGCGTCAGGAGATCAGAGAGCTTGGGCCGGTCAATGTCAATGCAATCGAAGAATACAAGGATGTAAAGGAAAGATATGAGTTCCTTCATGCACAGCATGAAGATCTGGTGAAAGCGGCAGAGAGTCTGAAGAAGATCATCCGGGATCTGGATGCAGGCATGCGGAAGCGGTTCCGGGAGAATTTTGCGCGGATCCAGGTGGAATTCGACAGGGTGTTCAAGGATCTTTTCGGCGGCGGAAAGGGAAGCCTGGAACTTGCGGAGTCGGAGGAACTTCTGGAAGCCGGCATTATCATTAACGCGCAGCCGCCGGGGAAAAAGCTGCAGAATATGATGCAGCTCTCGGGTGGAGAGAAAGCGCTTACGGCGATCGCGCTGCTGTTCGCGATCCAGAACCTGAAACCTTCGCCGTTCTGCCTGCTGGATGAGATCGAGGCGGCGCTGGACGAACCGAATGTGGATCGGTTCGCGGACTATCTGAACAGGCTGAAAGAAAATACGCAGTTCATCGTGATTACGCATCGCAGAGGTACGATGGAGATCGCGGACAGACTGTATGGCATCACCATGCAGGAACGCGGCGTGTCGGCGCTGGTGTCGGTCGACCTGACCGATCCGTCGATCGTGGAGGATTAACGAAACATATCCAAAGCCTTCCCCTTTAGGGGAAGGTGTCACGTTAGTGATCCGTCGATCGTGGAGGATTAGCGGAACATATCCAATGCCTTCCCCTTTAGGGGAAGGTGTCACGTTAGTGATCCGTCGATCGTGGAGGATTAGCGGAACATATCCAATGCCTTCCCCTTTAGGGGAAGGTGTCACGTTAGTGACGGAAGAGGTAAGAAAGGGGTCAGCGTCAGCTGGCGGAAGGAGTTACATACAACAGATCCGAGTCCGGCGCAGGATGTTTTCCCTGCCGGAACAGGCGAAAGGGAGGCTTCTCAGTCCGATGTACCGGTCATGGTCAGCGGAACAGGGTCCTCAGATTGCTTCGATTCGAGACGAAATATCTGCACTCCTTCGATCAAACAAAGGACGCGTTTGCTCTCAGTCGGCAATTTCGCTCGAATCTGTCGCTCTTCACACACAGTTCTGCTGACCATGACCAGCACATCGTGCCTGGTAAGCCGGGAATAGGATATATAGGATAGTTTAAATTTGGTATCAGAAAAATGATCTGATTTCAGTCACCTTCCGTTTGTCATCCTGAGGGCAGCGCCCGAAGGATCCACCGCGTAAATCGTGCGGTTTTAATAAATCCGGGATAGTATTATGAAAGCAGTTATTACAAGAGTTACGCAGGCATCCGTAACAATAGAAGGAAATACTGTCGGCAGCATCGGGAACGGCTATTTGATCCTCCTCGGCGTCGTCCCGGAGGACGATGAATCTACGGCTAAGAAGCTTGCCGACAAGATTGTCAAACTCAGAGTGTTCGCGGATGAAGCCGGGAAAATGAATCTGAGCATCCTTGACGTCGGCGGCGCCGCGCTGGTCGTTTCCCAGTTCACGCTTATGGCGGACTGCCGCAAGGGCAACCGCCCCAGCTTTGTGAAAGCGGCGGGACCGGACATTGCCGTTCCGCTGTATGAGAAGTTCATGGAGCTGCTGCGCGGTTATGGCCTGCAGGTCGAGCACGGCGAATTCGGCGCGGACATGCAGGTGGCGTCGGTCAATGACGGACCGGTGACCATTATTATGGATACAAAGGAACTGACAAGATAGAGTCTGAGAGTCTGCACGCTGATGTGATGAGGGGGATGGCATGAAGGAGTTTATTCCGAAGGTTCAGGACAGGAAGGTCGAATATATCGAACTGATCTATGATCTGATCTTTGTGTATCTGGTAGGGCGGAACTGTTCGCTGCTTTATACGACAGCGGTCGGTTTTATTATACCGCTCGACTATTTCTCCTACATGACTTCGACGATGGTAGCCCTCCAGATCTGGTATCTCAGTTCGATTTATATCAATCATTACGGCGACGGAGTTCATGGAGAAACCATTGGTCCCGCGCCTGCCGAAAACAATATTCCTGGTCGTCTCTGTGCTGGTGTTCTTCATCTGTCTTCTGATGACCCAGCGGTATTCAAAATTTTCCGTCGGAAAGCACCGGCGCGTATACCGGAAATTTGTGATCGGTGCTGCAGTCTATATTGCAGCGGCCCTTCTGGTCTACCGATGGGATATGGCAGGTATAGCGCTTACGGCTGTATTTATCTTCAAGCAGCTGTATGAGCTGCATTTCGGGGAAAGAGACTGAAACGGCCTGCTCCGGAAGGTATAAACGGTTGACAAACCCTTAAGAAAAGGGTATATTTTCATTTGTTATGCAAAAGCGTTGAAGAAGAGGAGTACGCATTTTCCCCGTCAGAGAGAAAGACCCGCGGCTGGGAGGTCTTTTCGGAAGGAACCTGCGGAAAGTGGCTTCGGAGCCGGAGGGTGAACCGTCAGTAACCTTTCCCGTATCGTCCGCGTTAAGGATAAGATAAGACAGATAAAAGGTGGTACCGCGTATTTTCACGCCCTTTTCGCTTTTGCGGGAAGGGCGTTTTTACGTCCCGTCAGAAAAGGAGAGCACAGATGGCAAAAGAACTTGCAAAGACCTACGATCCCTCACAGATCGAGGGAAAGCTTTATGAGCGCTGGGAAGAAAAGAAATATTTCCATGCAGAGATCGATCAGGACAGGAAACCTTTTACGATCGTCATGCCGCCGCCCAATATCACCGGACAGCTGCACATGGGCCATGCCCTGGACAATACGCTGCAGGATATCCTGATCCGTTATAAGAGGATGCAGGGATATTCCGCGCTCTGGCAGCCAGGCACAGACCATGCCAGCATTGCAACGGAAGTGAAGATCATTGCAAAGCTGAAAGAGGAGGGCATTGAGAAGGAAGATCTCGGAAGAGAAGGCTTCCTGAAGAGAGCCTGGGAGTGGAAGAAGGAATACGGCGGCCGCATCGTTTCCCAGCTGAAAAAAATGGGTTCTTCCGCTGACTGGGACAGAGAGCGTTTCACCATGGATGAAGGCTGCTCGAAGGCTGTGCAGGAAGTATTCATCCGTCTGCATGACAAAGGCTATATTTACAAAGGATCCAGGATCATCAACTGGTGTCCTGTCTGCCAGACTTCCATCTCCGATGCCGAAGTGGCCTATGAGGAGCAGGAAGGCCATTTCTGGCATATCAAATATCCGTTCGCGGACGGCAGCGGCTATGTGGAGATCGCAACGACCCGTCCGGAGACCATGCTGGGCG
>CAMOZZ010000069.1 GCA_946631165.1 uncultured Lachnospiraceae bacterium
GCCAGGTTCTTCGGCTTGTCAATATCGCAGCCATTCTCCTTCGCAACATGATATGCCAGGAGCTGGAGCGGCAGGATCTCGATCACTGCCGAGAAGATCTCATCCACTTTCGGTATGAACAGCAGATCATCCGCCTCCGACAGGATCTTCTGATTATCCCGGAACGTCAGCGCCAGCACTTCCGCGCCTCTGGCTTTTACTTCCACGATATTGCTGAGCGTTTTTTCCATGATTTTCCTGTTGCAGCAGAGCGCAACGACCGGCGTATGCTCCTCGATCAGCGCGATCGTTCCGTGTTTCAATTCGCCGGCGGCATACGCTTCCGCATGCAGATAGGAAATCTCCTTCATCTTGAGGGCGCCTTCCAGCGCGACTGCATAATCGGTATTCCGGCCAATGAAGAACAGCGCCTTGCTCTTATGATACTTCTTCGCCAGTTCCGTCACCCGCGGATTCATATCGATCGCCTGCTGGATATGTCTGGGCAGTCTGGCGATCATGACCATCAGCCGGTCATATTCTTTTCCGGTGAGTCTTTCCAGCTTTTCGGCAAAGAACATCGACAGCATATACAATACAGTCACCTGCGTGGTATATCCTTTTGTCGTGGCGACGGCGATTTCCGGTCCCGCCCAGGTGTAGACCGTGTAATCCGCAAGCTTTGCGACGGTGCTTCCCACAACATTTACAATGGCCAATACCTTTGCGCCTTTCGCGTGGCATTCTTTCATCGCTGCTATGGTATCCGCTGTCTCGCCTGACTGGGAGATCACGATCACCAGCGTATGTTCATCGATCAGCGGATCGCTGTAGCGGAGCTCGCTGGCCAGTTCCGTTTCCACCGGGATCCCGGTCAGCTTTTCAAGCGCATATTTGCCGGCGCATCCCGCGTAATAAGCCGATCCGCAGGCGGTGATCACGATCTTTCTTATGCCTGCCAGTTCCGCAGCGGAAATATCGATCTCTTCAAAATCGATCCGGCCTTTCCGGATCCTGGGCGCCGTCGTCGCCTTTACGGCGGCAGGCTGTTCCATGATCTCCTTCAGCATAAAATGATCAAAGCCGCCTTTTTCTGCCGCCTGTACATCCCAGTTGATCCTGCTGCTCTTCTTTTCGACCGGTCTTGCGGTACCGTCAAAGATCACGACAGAATCGGATGTCAGTTCAGCAAAATCCCCGTCGTCCATATAGATCACATTTCTGGTGTTCGACACAAGCGCCGTCACGTCGGATGCAAAATAGTTCTCATCCAGCCCCAGGCCAATGATCAGCGGACTTGCTTCGCGTGCGGCAAAGATCTTTCCGGGTTCGTCCGCGCAGATCACGCCGAGCGCATAGGATCCCTTCAGGCGGTTCACGACTTTGATGAGCGTCTTTCTCATATCGCCTTTATAATACATCTCGAGCAGATGGACGATCACTTCCGTATCGGTCTCGCTGTCAAAATGATAGCCGCGTTCCGTCAGTTCTTCCCGGAGCTTTATATAGTTCTCGATGATCCCGTTATGAACGATCGCGAATTTTCCGTCGTTGGAAAGATGCGGATGGGCGTTTTCTTCCGTCGGCGCGCCGTGCGTCGCCCATCTGGTGTGGCCGATCCCCACTTCACCGGGCATTGTGTCCCCGTCCTTCGTAATCTCGCACAGATTCGCGATGCGGCCGCTGACTTTTTTGACGGAAAGGACGCCGTCGTTCATTACGGCAAGTCCCGCAGAGTCATAGCCTCTGTATTCCAGTTTTTTAAGACCATCTAAGAGTACCGGCGCTGCGTGGCGCAGGCCTGTAAATCCAACTATTCCGCACATGATACCCTCTCCTGTTATTTCCCGCTGTCTCCGTAGTTTGAAAGCACCCTCGCCGAAGGATCGTTCACATCGCAGCCTTCCCAGTTCCTGTTCGGCATCCAGAAATCCGCGATCATCTCCGCCTGCCCGGGATAGTATTTCTCAAAAATATCCCTGTACAGCAGCGATTCCTTTGTAAACGGCTTCGAGAATGTGTATTTTTCACAGCCTGTTTCAAAATCACTGTCGGAATATACTTCTTCCGCATATTCTTTCAGGTAATCCACCATGGAATGTCCCACTGCATCCGAAAAGGCGGCTTTTTCCCGCCAGAGGATCTCATCTGGCAGCAGTCCCGTGCCCTCGAATGCATGCCGCAGCAGATATTTTCCTTTGCCGTAAGTATTCCTCTTAGTCGCCGGGTCCAGGCTCATCACATAATGCACAAAATCCAGATCCCCGAACGGTACACGGGCTTCCAGTGAATTATCTGCAATACACCGGTCGGCGCGGAGCACGTCATACATATACAGCTCTCTCACGCGTTTTTCGGATTCTTTCTGGAATTCCTCCGCCGAAGGCGCAAAATCCGTATATTTGTATCCGAACAGTTCATCCGAGATCTCGCCGGTCAGCAGCACCCTCAGATCAGTCTGTTCATGGATCGCCCTGCACAGCAGATACATGCCCATGCTGGCGCGGATCGTGGTAATATCATACGTTCCGAGTATCCGGATCACGCCCTCAAGTGATGCAATCACCTGTTCCGGCGTCATATAGATCTCTGTGTGATGGCTTCCGATATGCTCCGCGACCATCTTCGCGTACTTCAGATCGATCGCGTCCTCCGTCATCCCGATGGCAAAAGTCTCGATCGGCTGACTGCTTTCCGCCGCCGCGATGGCGCAGACCAGGGAGGAATCCAGGCCGCCGGACAGAAGATACCCGACCTTCGCGTCCGAGATCAGTCTTTTCTTCACGCCAGCGTTCAGCTTTTCACGGATCTTTCCGCAGGCTGTTTCCACATCATCATGACATATTTTGTCCACTTGCGCAATATTGCAATAACAGACAAACGTACCGTCTTTGTAATAATGACCGGGCGGGAACGGATGGATCTTATCGGTCAGGCCGATCAGGTTCCTCGCCTCGCTGGCGAACAGGATCGTTCCGTTTTCATCATAACCGTAAAACATCGGACGGATGCCGATCGGATCCCTGGCAGCAATGTATTCCCCTGTCTCCCCGTCATAGATCACGCAGACATATTCCGCATCCAGCATCGCGAACATATCCGTACCGTATTCCCGGTACATCGGCAGCAGGATCTCGCAGTCGCTGTCGCTTGTAAATGTATAGCCCTTCTCTGCAAGCATTTCCTTAATCGCTGCAAATCCATAGATCTCTCCATTGCAGATCGAATAACTCCCGTCCAGTTCGAACGGCTGCATGCCGTCCGAAGACAGATCCATGATCGCCAGCCTGTGATAAGCCAGGATCCCGTTTCCGGTCTCAATGATCCGGCTGTCATCCGGTCCTCTTTCTTTAGACCGCATAAAGGCTTCCTTAAAGGCTTCAAAGGATAAAACGCTTCCGCAGCAGCACATGATGGAACACATATGATCCCTCCTCAGATATCCGAGAACAGCAGATCCGCATAAGTGGGGAACGGCCAGTATTTCTTTGCCGTAAGAAGCTCTGCCCTGTCGCACGGATCTCTGAGTTCATCCATTTTTACCAGCACCCCGTCTTTTACTGCTGCAGCTTCCCGAATAATATCCTCCGCCGCTTGCAGTGCAGAGACCGCCGTTTCCAGTTCCGCCGCTTTCCGGTCGATCTCCTCCGTCAGATCGGAAAGCTTTTCAATCAGTTCTTTTTCATATCTGCAGCTGAGCCCGGGCACCGCTGTCATTTTTACCGAAGCCCTTCCCGCGACATCCGCAGCATATTCTTCCACTGCCGGCGCGATCAGGGATCTTGCCATGCGGATCATCGTATTGGCTTCGATCACTACACTCTTGCAGTAATTCTCCAGCATGATCTCGCAGCGGGAATGCAGTTCCGCTTCAGAGAAAACGCGGTGTGCCGTCAGCATCTTCACATTTTTCGGATCCAGCAGATGCGGCATGGCATCCGCCGTCGTTTTAAGGTTCAGCAGTCCTCTTTCCTCTTCGGCTTCCCGGATCCATGCATCGTCATATCCGTTTCCGTTGAAAATGATCCGCTTGTGATCCCTGATGGTCTTCCGGATCATTTCATGCAGCGCTGTTTCAAAATCCTCCGCCGCCTCCAGCCTGTCCGCATAGATCTTCAGGCTTTCCGCGACCGCTGTATTGAGCATAATATTCGTGCATGCGATGCTGTCGGAAGAACCGACCATCCGGAACTCGAATTTGTTTCCCGTAAAGGCAAAAGGAGAAGTCCTGTTGCGGTCCGTCGTGTCGCGGTTGAAACGAGGCAGAACATCTGCACCCAGCCGCATCCTTACTTTCGCCGTACCTTCATACGGAATATCTTTTTCGATCGCTTCCAGGATCGCGGCAAGTTCCTCCCCCAGGAAAATGGAGATGACTGCCGGAGGCGCTTCATTTGCGCCGAGCCGGTGATCGTTGCCTGCAGTAGCTACAGCCAGCCGCAGCAGATCCTGGTAATCATCCACCGCTTTGAGCACGGCACAAAGGAAAAGAAGGAACTGGGCGTTCTCATATGGCGTTTCTCCCGGAGAAAGCAGGTTCAGACCGGTATCCGTTCCCAGCGACCAGTTGTTGTGCTTGCCGCTGCCGTTCACTCCCTCAAAAGGCTTTTCGTGGAGCAGACATACCAGGCCGTGCTTTGCGGCGACCTTCTGCATGATCTCCATCGTGATCTGGTTGTGATCCGTCGCCACATTGGCTTCCGTATAGACCGGCGCCAGTTCATGCTGCGCGGGTGCCACTTCATTGTGTTCCGTTTTCGCAAGCACGCCCAGCTTCCAGAGTTCTTCGTTCAGTTCTTCCATAAAAGCAGCCACATCGGGCTTGATCACGCCGAAATAGTGATCATCCATTTCCTGTCCCTTAGGGGGCTTTGCACCGAAAAGTGTTCTTCCAGAGAAACGCAGATCCGGGCGTTTATCATACATTTCCTTCGTGACGAGGAAATATTCCTGCTCCGGACCGACGAACGGGATCACACGCTTTGCGGAATCATTTCCGAAGAGCCGCAGGATCCGGAGCGCCTGGATATTCAGTGCCTGCATGGAACGCAGCAGCGGCGTTTTCTTATCCAGCGCATGACCTTCGTAGGAGCAAAATGCGGTCGGGATGCACAATGTACGGCCTTTGATGAACGCGTAGGATGTGGGATCCCATGCGGTATAACCCCTGGCCTCGAACGTAGCTCTTAAGCCGCCGCTCGGGAAGGAGGACGCATCCGGTTCGCCTTTGATCAGATTCTTTCCGGAGAACTCCATGATCACTCCGCCGTCCGGGGCAGGTGCGATAAAGCTGTCATGTTTTTCGGCAGTCACGCCGGTCAGCGGCTGGAACCAGTGCGTAAAGTGTGTGGCGCCATTTTCCACGGCCCAGTCTTTCATGGTCTCCGCAACGGCATTCGCCACAGACAGATCCAGCTTCTTTCCTTCATCGATGGTCTTCCTGAGCGAATTATAGACATTGGCGGAAAGCCTTGCTCTCATCACTCTGTCGTCGAAGACCATGCTGCCAAAAAGATCCTGTACATTCTTCATCCGATCATCCTCCTTTTTCCCAATAGAAAAGGCAAAGACGCCGTCCGTGAATAAACACGAAAGACGTCTTTGCCTCTCATGGTGCGGATTATACACCGGTGGGATTATGTTGTCAAGAAGAAGGCTCTTATCAGCAGGAACTGCCCCAGTTTTTTACAATGCCGGACACCTTTTCACAGATCTCATCGCGGTTCCCGGCCGTAAGGCAGAATTCCATACATTTCGGACATGCTCTTATTTCCTCCAGGAACGGTATGTCATGTCTGGGTTTGATCGCTGCCAGAATATGCTGATCGCCGCGGAACAGTTCCAGTACTCTTTCCATGAATTTCGGTGAACTTGTCTCCATGAAACCGAGTTCATCCATCAGGATGATGCTGTCCTCACGGATCTCATTCAGATACTGCACGCCAAGCGTTTCAAACACTTCGGGATCCACATTATGGATCTTCGAATTGCAGCTCCCGATCTGATTCTCCTTCGTGAACTTCCATTCCGTATCCGCTTCAGATGCCGGATGCAGGAAGATGTCATGAAATCCGTCATCTCGGAACCGGCTTTCGCTTTTACTGCGGAATCCGCTGACAGGCATTCCCTTTTCTTTCAGGATCCGCTGGATCAGGAAGGATTTTCCGATACCGCGGTCTCCGCTTATCAGTATATGACGTTTCTCCATCATTCTCCCCCGATATTCTCCGGCGGAAAAGTGCCGGGCTGCGGCTTACACCGCAGCCCGCAGGTATCCCCCGGCAAAAGACGCTGTTCTCTTCCATCACTTGCTGATGGACATTGTCTTCTTGAATCCCGTGCTGCTCTTAAAGAGTTTTTTGTATGCACTGACTTTGGCTTTGGGCACCTTGATCTTTGCTTTCTCAGCGATGCCCTTAATTGCATTCTTGCCAACCTTCTTAAGTTTCTTCGAAGAGATCTTAACAGTCTTCAGCTTCTTGTCGCCGGAGAAAGCGGATTTTCCGATCGACGTCAGCACTGTGCTCTTGATCGTGGCCGTTGTAAGGGCGGTATTGCCGGCAAAAGCACTGGTTCCGATCGTCTTCACATTCTTTCCGATGGTCAGCGTCTTTATCTTGTTAAACTTGTTGAACGCCTTATTGCCGATCGCGGTCACCTTGAATTTCGCGCCGTTGATCTTCACTGTTGCGGGAACGGTCAGCTTGGTCAGTTTGGCTTTCTTCTTTGTCGTTCCGGTCAGCGTCACGGTTCCCTTACCGGTCATGTCGGCTTTGGTGACCTTGTACTTCATGGAAGAGACTTTATAAGTCTTTCCCTTTACGACCTTATTTGCCTGTGCATCCGCCGCTGCCTTTTCGAGCGCTGCGATCTGCTTTTCGGCATCTTCCAGCTTCTTCAGCGTTTCAGCAGGGACCTTTGCCTTCTGCTCATCGGTCAGCGCATCATACGCGGCGCGGGCCGCTTCTACCGCTGCTTTGTCCGCGGCAGTCACTTTGTCCGCTGCGGGAAGCGCGTTCAGTTTGGCGGAAACATCATCTGCATTCTTTGTATCCCCTTCCAGCTTTTCGATCTGCTTTTCGGCATCTTCCAGCTTCTTCAGCGTTTCAGCAGGGACATCCGCTTTCTGTTCGTCAGTCAGGGCATTATACGCCTTTCTGGCGGCTTCCACAGCAGCCTTGTCGTTAAGTGTGAGTTTATCCGCTGCCGGAAGCGCAGTGATCGCCTCAGAAGCATTGTCGGCTGCGTTTTCGACGACAGTAACAGTGCAGACTGCGGTCTTCCCTCCGGCTGCTGCGGTGATCTTCGCGGTGCCGGGCGCGACGGCAGTGATCTTGCCGGCGGTGTCAACGGCGGCGACGGATTCCTTGTCGGAGGTCCAGGTCAGGTCTTTATCTGCAGCATCCGCAGGGTTAAAGGTTACCGTAAGCGTTTCCGTCTTTCCGGCTGCAAGCGTAAGTTCTGTCTTATTAAGAGCAATGCTCTCAAGAAGGATCTTATCACCGCATTCTTCAAAATCGTTCTTCTTGACATTGATCTGATTATGGCATACACCGTCTGTATACGAATGATTGACTGCAGTGACAGCCTTCAATCCCGTCACAGCGAACCAAGCTACCTGGGTCTCATCATCAAACGTATTTCTCCAGCCAAGCTTATCCGGATCATAGAACAGTGCCATATTACTAAAACGATCGGCCTTAAATGTCATCTTGTACTCATTCTTATCCGCACAATCTGATGCAATATAACAGCAGTCGGCAAGATTTGCTGCGTCTACTCCATTAGCATTCAGCACATCGCTTAACATATAGATTGTGTAAGTAACCTCTGTACCGTTCTTCAAAGTGGCTGTCCAGGGCTTGCCCTCTGTATCTCCCACGATCATTGACGAAGAAAGTTCTTTTTCGTTTCCGGCTGTATCAATAAATGTAATACCGGGGACTTCATGACCGGACGCGACTTCACTGCCGGGTCTTCCGTTGCTGATCTTGTTCGTGCAGATACCGTCCGTATAAGCGTGATTATACGCAGTAATTGTCGTGAGTCCTGTTACCACGGACCAGTTCGCCTTATTCAAAGAGATATCAGCATTTCTCCAGCACTGATATCCGTCGTCATAGAATACTCCCATTTTATCAAAGGAAGAAGCGTCAATGCTGATATCATACCCTTTTCCATCGGAAGCTTTATAGCAGCAGTTTGCCAGCTTCGCCTCATCAACACCCTTTGCCGGAAGGACGTCTTTCAGCATATATACGTCGTATCCCAGCCATTTCTCCGGGTCAATGTTTTCCTTTATAATATCAGAATCGTAAAGCTTATAAGGTTTTCCGGCAGTATCAACAAATGTGAAGTAATCCTCTCCTTCAATATAATAGACAGAAAAGCTGATAGGCTTTGATCCATCATTATTTTTATGCCAGGACGTATATTCATTTCTTTCTATGTCATAAATCTCTTTCACTGTCAGCTCAAAGGAATAATGTGACTCTATAGAATACTCCGGTCCCTTCGAAAAGCTGATTTTGAAAATAGTATCGCCTGCACCAAGGTTCACACCATTCGTACTGTATGCCGCAAACTTTCCGGCTGCAATATTCGCACCTAATTCCATGCCGGCCGCAACAGATACGTCATTCCGTGAATAAGAAAACGCATCCATGTCATACACTACGGAATCAATCTCAAAGCCGCCGAACCCCGTCATGTCATCTGCTGCTTTCAGTTCCACAACCACGTTATCATTTTCTGCATAAGCGGTAAACGTCGGCTTTTCCGGATCCTCTGCTGCATATGCGAATGATGCCAATCCAAACACGGCAAACATCATTGTCAGCATTGCAGCGAATACTGTCAGTTTCTTTCTCAGTTTCATTTCTGCTCCTTTCGGTTTCATTTTATTTTTAATCTCCCAAGCCGGCCCGGCCGGCTTGCAAAGATCAGGTTTCGCTTACTGCTGATCCCAGCCAAAAATGATATTATCCACTACTCTGTCCAGGATCAGCATGGCATCCTCATACGTGACCGTTTCGTCCGAATCAGCATCTGCAGCCAATCCTTCAGCCGCTGAAGCAGCAGCGATTCCGGCTGCTATCTGTGCGGCGAACAATGCGTCTTTCGATGTCACTTCACCGTCCAGATTGGAATCGCCCTTTAACACAACAACCAGTTCAACATCCTCTTCACCGACAGTGATGCGGCAGCGGCAGTGCCCTTCTTCCAGGGTTACGTACAGACGGCTGCAGGATCCGTCTGCATTCTTAACGGCAACGACAGCTGCTTCTTCGGAATCGATCTCAAAAACAGTTTCCCCCTCAAAGAACATATTTTCCGTGATCAATCTGCCTTCTGCCAGGACTGTCTTATTGGTTATATCTTCGCTTCCGGCAGTATAGTCACTGATCCTGATATGAGATCCGACAAGATTGATCTCCACTGTTTTTACCGGTGATACACAGCGTCTTCCGCCCATCTCTTCCTTGTCATCAAACTGCTTCTGGCTGATCCCGTAGCCGAACCGGAGATCATTCGAAGGTACGGCTACCGCCGCAATCGTCTCCGGAGAGCCGTTCTCCGTCGCATAGTTCATCGCGAACGCAGCAGGTGCATCGCTCCTGACGCCGTCCTCATCAAAGTAATACGCACAGTCCGTCAGTGTTTCTCTTGTCACTGTGGAGGTGTCTCCGGAACTGATCACCTTAATGCTATCCACATTTTTGAGCTGGATTCCGAGATCCTCAAAAACATCATCCAGAGTGACATATTCCGTTGCTGCCATTGCCTGCCTGGTTTTAAACCCGTATCTGTAGCAGATGACCGGATCTGTCGTCTTCAGCTGATCAAACTCCCCTGCCGTGTAGACTTTTGTCACGTCCTCCCTGCCGTTTTCTTTCAGGACAAAGCGGATCGCCTCTTTCTCCCGATCTGCAGGAATTGCTTCGCCTGCGGAGATGACCGCCCCGCAGGCCGGACAGCAGGTATCCCCGGTGTAACCGTCATAGACCCATACAGCGTCCTTCGCGTTTCTGATCTCTGTTCCTGTATGATGATCAGGATCAAGGCTTCCGTAACGCAGCCCGCACTCCGTACAGACAGCGCGGTCCACACAGGTTGCCGTTCCTCCGGTGTGCTTATGGGACGTCGCCGCAAGCTTCAGCTCCGGATACCGGCTGTTCGTCAGCACAAAGCTGTCGTTTCCATTGATCGCTGCCAGAACCTTGACGGGATCACTGAAATCATCCGCATTTGCTTCATACACGGATCCATAGTAGGAACTGTTCTGTGCTTTCAGTTCTGCAATCGTTGATCCGGTAATCACCCGACCGGCCTCGCAGCTGTTCTCCAATGCATACACCCTGGAAAGAACATTTGCCGAATAGGTATTGTTCCTTCCGATCACAGAACCGATATTCGTTTCCATGGTTCCGCTGATTTTCTTAACAGTTCCGTAATTGTAACAGTTGTACAGCTTGTAATAACTGCCGAAACCAACCAGCCCGCCCATGCTGTCATTGGCGCTCATGCTGTTTTCACAGGTGATCTCGCCGACATTACAGCAATCGGTATATACCGCAGCTGAGGATGTTGACTGACCGGCAATTCCCCCGATATTTCTCCCGGACGCTTTGATATTGCCGTAATTCGCGCAGCGCGTCAGCATTCCGGTGGCTTCCCCGGCAATCCCTCCGACCTGATTATTTCCCGCGTCGGAAACAGTGCTTTTTCCGTAATTG
>CAMOZZ010000070.1 GCA_946631165.1 uncultured Lachnospiraceae bacterium
GGAACGGTATGCCGCACTTCCCGAAAGCACTGCCGCGCCGGCCATATCAAACGAACCGGCGACAACAAGGACTCTGCCGAAAGTGCCTTTATGACCGTCCGCCGGGCGCTTCTTCAGCACGTCAAGATCCTCTTCTTCAAGCGCGAACACCCTTTGATCCTTGCTGTCCTGCAGCAGCGGAAGAATTCCGATATCGCTGACAACTGTTTCCCCGGAATATTCGGTTCCCGGAAACAGCACATGTCCGATTTTTTTATAGGCAAATGTGACCGTCAGATCAGCCTTTACCGCACTGCCCATCACTGCGCCGGAATCCGCGTTTATACCGGTCGGTATGTCTACCGCACAGACAAATGCACCGCTGTCATTGATGAGTCTTACAGCAGCTGCCGTCTTGCCCTGCAGATCCCGCATCAGTCCGATTCCCAGCATGGCGTCAACGATGAGATCCGTATGTTCCATATGAAGCTGTTCCCTGTCCGGGAGCTCCGGCGTCACCGGAACATTCAGCTTCTGCAGGATCTTGTACTGCGTCAGCCATTCTTCCGTCGCATGCGCACGGTTGCCGGTAACGGTCACTCTGACGTCATCTCCTGCAAGCTTCAGCATCCGGGCTACTGCCAGGCCGTCTGCACCGTTATTCCCTGTCCCGGCAAAAACCAGTGCCTTGATCTGCCCCTGCCTGCGTTTCTTTATCTCCTCAAATACACTGAGCGCTGCCCTCTCCATCAGCACAAGGGAAGGCACGCCTATATTCTGGATCGTTCGTCTGTCAGCCTCCTTCATGGCGGCTGCACCAAGCAGTTCTTTCATGAGATCCTCCCGATATACCCTGCGGCTCTGCTCTCCTTCCGCAGGCTCATATAGCAAAACGGCGGGAACTGGAACAGCCCCCGCCTCCTGAATGATCAGTTATCTTTATTCAGCTTATAGGAAAGCTGCATCAGACTTTCAATAAGATTTACATTTTCCACATAGACATCATCCGGAACTTCCAGATCCTTATGGGCGAAATTCCAGATGGCTTTTATGCCGCAGGCACACAGAAGATCCGCCATTTTCTGGGCTTCCGCTTTCGGAATCGCAAGCGCTGCAATATCGATCTCATTGTTTTTCAGGAAATCTTCGATCTCCCCGATCGGCATGACATTGATCCCGCGGACCTGTTTCCCGATCAGCGCGGGATCGACATCGAATATTCCGCGCACCAGGAACCCCCTGTTCTCGAAACGTGTGTATCCCGCGATCGCCCTGCCGAGATTGCCTCCGCCGATGATCACGATATTATGGATTTTGTTCAATCCGAGGATCTTTCCGATCTCCTCTTTCAGATATACGACATTGTAACCGTATCCCTGCTGGCCGAATCCGCCGAAATTATTCAGATCCTGCCGGATCTGGGACGCCGTAACCTTCATCCTGCGGCTGAGTTCTTCCGACGAAATGCGCTCTGCGCCTTCTGCTTCAAGTTCCTGAAGATATCTGAAATATCTGGGAAGTCTTTTGATTACCGCCTTAGAGATCTCTCTTCCTGCTGCCAAGTACACCATCCCTTTCCCTGTTAAATCTTTTATTATTATAAAAATCAGCAGATATTTTGTCAATCGCAAGGTGATCAGGGTTTCGTCTTTTTGCCTGTTTTCAGCTTTCCTGCAGCAAAGCTGAGGCGTCGTTTTTCTGTCCTTCCGCCTTGACAGCGCCGGTTCTTCATGGATAATTATACCAGAGATATATCACAAAGAAAACATAAACCGCAGCTTCAGCAATTCATTTCACGAACGGCAATCCGGGAGGACACATTATGCACAGGCTCCTTATCAAACACGCTGCTCTGGCAGACGGCACTGGCAGGGATCTGACAGCCGCAGATATCCTGATCACAGACGGGATCATTTCAGCGATCGGAAAGATCGAGGCCGAATCCGTCCAGGTGATCGATGCAGAGGGTCTGCTGGCCGCGCCGGCTTTTATCGATCTGCACACCCATTCCGATGAAACTCTTCTGATAGACAAAACGGGGGCTTCCCATCTTCACCAGGGCGTTCTCACACAGGCGGTGGGGAACTGCGGTTATTCCGCCGCTCCGATGCGCGGAGAAGCTGATCTGCGGCGCAACATTTACGGGTACGTCGAAACGGATACTTCTTTCGGGCCCTGGAAGCATTTTTCGGATTATCTGACTGAACTCAGAGACGGCTTATACGGACGGGCGGAATCCTATGTCGGGCATGGCGCGCTGCGCAGCTGCGTCATGGGCTATGAAAAGCGTCCCGCGACAAAGGAGGAGATCCGCCTTATGGGCAGCCTGCTCTCGGAATGCATGGAGCAGGGTGCGCTCGGTCTTTCCAGCGGCCTGGAGTATTTCCCCGGAAATGCAGCTGAACAGGAAGAGATCGAAGCGCTCTGTACTGTCGTTGCAAAGCACGGCGGTTTATATGCAACCCATATCCGGAACCGCGATGTCCATTTTGAAGCAGGATATAAAGAGGCCATTGATACTGCTTATAAGACCGGCGTCAGACTGCAGATCTCCCACGCGGTGCCGAAATACGGCGTCCCCGAAGGCGGTGCTGAGAAAGTACTCGAATGGATCGACAGGGCGTCAGCGGATATCGACATTGCTTTTGACGTCATCCCGTATACCTGGGGTTCGGCCGTCATGCGTTCCATCCTCCCGCCTGATCTTCTCACGCATCCGGCCGGCGAGCTGGCGGAAATCCTGAAAGATCCGGCCGTCAGAGAACGGCTGCGCAGAAAAAAGGATTATTTCTGGCGGCTCATCACCGACCGGAAATTTGACGAGATCATTCTGTATGATTCCGTCCACGCCAAAGAATGGGAAGGGCTGACTTTTGACAGGATCGGAAAGATCCTGGGGACCGATCCTCTCTTCGCCATGCTGGAGGTGCTCATCCGCGAAGGGGAAGAAATGGGCAGCACCATGATGCTCGGACATTTTAAAAACGCGCAGGATCTGAAACTGATGATGAAACATCCCCTTGCCTCCGTAATCTCAGATTCAACAGCGCTCAGCAAAAACGGGATCCTGGGGAGCCTGAACTGGGCAGAAGGATGCTACGGATGGGTACCGGAACTGTTCCGGAACTATGTTCTGGACGATCCCGTCCTGCCGCTTGCGGAAGCAGTGCACAAGATCACGATGGCACCTGCGGAAAGACTCGGCAGGCATGACATCGGGAGGATCCTCCCGGGTGCCGCGGCGGACATCATCCTGCTGGATCTGCCTGCATTCGCCGCTTCCGGGCAGAACAGGGAATACGCCCGCGGCGTAAAGCTGCTTCTGAAAGACGGCGTTCCCGTCATTCAGAACGATAAAATACTGTAGTTCATTGCAAAAAGCCTTCCGGCGGACCGGAAGGCTTTCATTATTTCTTATTCAGCTTTCTGCATTCAGAACAAGATTATTCGTAGGAATGTCCAAGCAGACCTTCGATGTTCTCTTTTCCGAAATCGCCTTCGAACTGCTTGTAGATCTCAACAGCCTTCTCCTGGAAAGGAGCACGGTCGGGATGAGTGATGTTCACGCCGTTGGCTTCAAGCTCTGCAAGAGCGTCTTCCTCAGACTGCGCATATTTTTCTCTCTCGGAAACGAGCATGTCTGCTACGCACTCTTCAAGAACTGCTTTCTGGGAATCGGTCAGGCTGTCATAGAACTGCTTGTCCATCAGAACAGGGCAGACAACCTCGAGCCATCCTACGATCGCCCAGTTGGGAGCTACTTCATAGAAAGCCTTTGCAAGATAGTTGGTGTTAGCAGCCTCAGCACCATCCAGAACGCCGGACTCAAGCGCTGTGTACAGCTCGTTGTAAGCCATGGGCATGGATGCTGCACCGAAGGAAGCCATACCGGCCAGCTCAACGGTGGATTCCTGTGTACGGATCTTCAGGCCCTTCAAGTCGTCCATGGACTCGATGGGCTTGTTGACTGTCATGATATGACGGGTACCCATATCGAACCATCCGAGAAGCTGCAGGCCCTGCTCTGCGCACTTGTCAACAAATGTCATGCCGACAGTATCCAGTGCGTTGTAAAGCTGCTCTTTGCTTTCGAAAAGCATGGGAAGGGAGAAGATACCTACTTCGGGAACGAAGTTGGAAAGAACTGCGTTTGCGGGGTCTACCATCTGTACAGTGTGAAGCTGAAGTCCTTCAACAACGTCACGCTCGGAACCAAGCTGGTTGTCGGGATATACTTCCACAGTCATGTTGCCGCCGGATTTTGCAGCTACTGCCTCAGCAAACTCATAAGCGGCTACGCAGGCAGGCTCTGTTGCAGCATGGGAAAGGGAGAACTTAATGGTTACGGGGTCACCGTCAACAGTGACTGCTTCGGCAGCTTCGGTCTCTGCAGCTTCGGTCTCTGCGGGAGCCTCTGTTTCAGCAGCAGGTGCTTCGGTCTCTGCGGGTGCTTCGGTCTCGACAGCAGCAGCCTCTGTTTCAGCGGGTGCTTCGGTCTCTGCCGGTGCGCTTGATCCGCATGCTGCAAGCGCGCAGATCATAGCCAGTGAAAGAACCAGTGCCAAAATTTTCTTCATAATCGATCCCTCCTTTAGATCTTATGATGAAATGTATTTATCACAACTTCCGCAGCCGCAGCGGCCGGGAAGAAATGATCCTTCTTATTTTGCCAGTGCCGGCAGCCACAGATAAGCCTGCGGCAGATAGGTGGTAAAGATCAGTGCGATCAGCATGAATCCGATGACCGGAAGACAGAAAGGAACAACTTCCTTGATGCTCTTACCCGTGAGTCCGCAGGACACGAACAGCGTTGCGCCGTATGGCGGCGTAACATATCCGATTGCCAGGTTTACGCAGACGATTGCGCCGAAATGGATCGGGTCGATCCCGAAAGCGGTAGCTACCGGGAAGAAGATCGGCATCAGAACGATGATCGCCGTGAAGCTTTCCATGAACATACCGACAATGAAGAGTACGACGTTCAGGAAGATCAGGAACACGAACTTGCTGTGCACATGCGCTGTCATAAAGGCAGTGATCAACGCCGGAATCTGCTTTGCGGTAATGAACCATGAGAAGATGTACGCAGCAGATGTAATGACAATGATCATGGATGCACTTTCCGCAGACTTCAGGAACAGTCTGGGAAGATCCTTGATGGTGATCTCCTTGTAAATGAACAGAGAAACGATCAACGCGTACAGAACAGCAACGCCCGCGCCTTCAGTAGCGGTAAACACACCGCCCACGATACCGAAGATGATCAGGAACGGAAGTCCGATGCCGGGAAGCGCCGACCAGGTCTGCTTCAGTGCTTCTTTAAAGTTGAACTTTGTCGTGGCGGCATAAGCTTCGCCTCTTCTGGATGCATGAATATAGGAATAGACCATCAGGCAGAGTCCCACGATAACGCCGGGGATAAAGCCTGCCAGGAACAGCCGTCCTACAGAAGTATTGGTGGAATAACCGATCAGGACCATCAGGATGCTGGGCGGGATGATCGGACCGATCGCGCCTGCACCAGCCTGCAGTACGGTCGCAAAGCGCATATCATATCCTTTGTCACGCATCAGCGGCATCAGGATGGAACCAACTGCTGCGGTATCCGCTGTCGACGATCCGGAAATGCCGGCGAAGACCATCGAGCCGAGAACACACACCATGGCAAGGCTGCCTTTGATCCAGCCTACCCATGCCTGTGCAAAATCAATGATTCTCTTGGAAAGACCGCCTTCATCCATCAGATTTCCGGCGATCATGAAAAGCGGGATCGCCATGATCGGCCAGGAATCCAGACCGGTAAACATACGCTGCGGAATAAGTACAAGCGGGAAATTTCCATCGATAATAATTGAGAGGGTGGTTCCCATTCCGAGTCCGACCGCGATCGGCGCGCCGATAATAAACAGGAACAGAATGCTTCCGAACAGAATACCTATCATGGATCAGACCTCCTCTCCCTTTTCTTCCTTCGGTTCATTGGCGTCTCCCGTCCGCAGGAACCGCACGAAACGGATCAGTGTTTCCATCAGGATCAGTACGCCGCCCACCGGAAGCGCTGAATAAACATAGATCATAGGAATCCGGACAGCCGGCGACGTCTGCCTTCCGGCGTTCTGCGCTACCTGAATACCGAAGTAAAATACGATGGCAAAAAATATGATCGTAGCAATAAAAGCAATCAGATCGGTACACCATTTGGCCTTTTTCGGGAGCATGGCGGTGACGATATCGATCGCCAGATGTCCGCCTTTCCTCATGACCACTGCCCCGCCGAGCATGACCATCCAGATCTGAAGATAACGGCAAATTTCCTCCGACCACATCAGAGGATGGTTGAATACATATCTTGCAAAGACCTGCATGATCACGAACAACGAAAGCAGCATGATTACGATAATGACCGCAATATCATTGATTTTACGGATTACTTTAATGATAGCCATTCACTTTCCTCCCTGGTTTCCTTTAAGGCAGCCCGTCACCGGACAGGGCTCCGGGCTGCCGAAATACTGCGGTTTAAAACTGCTTCCGCGCCGGAGCATCAGATCTTTCTGGTAAGACCTGTTCTCTCGTAATAGGAATCCGGGATATCCTTGGGATCTTTGTACATTACCATAACGCACTTGCCGTCTCCGCCGACCTTCGGAACATCCATGATGAACAGCGGCCATCCGAACCACTTGTACCATCCGAACTCCCACATGGTGGTGCAGTTCAGGCAGTAGCACTGGAAACCGTCACGGTCATAGCAGCGGTGATCGGGTCCGTCCAGCGTCACAACGGGATCGGTGCATTCCGTCGTAAGCCATCCGCCGGAGTTGCAGCGCTCGAGCGTAAAGGTGATCTTTTCTTCATCCTCTTCCCAGATCTGGTCTTCATTGTCATGCAGACCGGCCCACAGCACGGCGCGGTTCGTCAGGAATTCATCCATCGGGAAATCCTTATAGGTCGCCTTGCCGGCCTTGAAGTCAGCGATCCAGCCCTGCAGACAGGGGGGATAGCACCAGAGGGCATAATCCTCGCCCCACTCGAAGATCGCTTCGTCGGGAGCATACTTCTTGAAGTTCTTCAGCGTCTGATTGACCCAGCGTACGCCGAAGTGATGGAACGCCTGCTTCTTTGCACATACCACTTCGTATGCGGCAAGAGCTCTTTCCTTGTCTCCCTTTTCAATGGCGTCCTTCAGTTCGTCGATCGGACGGATCGCATCAACGTTGCGCACTCTTTCGAGTTCCTTCGTGTACATTCTTTTTTCCATCGGCATGGTTCGTTCTCCTTTCAGGAATATATTTAATGGCGGAAGGTCCTCCCCGACCTCCCCGTTATCATGTTCTTTACCAGGCGGTCTTTACGCCGTACTTCTCATCATCCTTGATCGGGAAAGTGACTTCCTGATGCAGGTCAGAAGACTGATAAATCGCACGGATGAACTCCAGCGTTCTGCGGCCTTCTTTTCCGTCAACAGCGGGCGCCCTGTCTTCCTTGATCGCCTGGATGAAGTCTTCCAGCTGGTCTTTGTGAAGCTGCCATGCGGTATAGCCGGCGCCGGAAGCGGTATCTCCGGAATCTTCCTTCTCTCCGGTCAGATAATCGGCTTCATTGTCGCCTTCGACTTTCCATTCCACGATCTTTTCTTCCACGATCTTAATGGTGCCCTTTTCACCGTGGATCTCGATATGTCTGGGATAGCCGGGACGTACAGCAGAGGAGCTGATGCAGCTTCCAAGCGCGCCGTTTTTCAGTTTAAATACAGCATTTGCAACGTCATCGACTTCGATGTCGGGATGCAGGGTGGTCATATAGTTTCCGTACAGACGCTCTACATCGCCTACCAGGAACAGCATCAGATCGATGAAATGCACAGTCTGGCTGATCAGGGAACCGCCGCCCTCGCCCTTCCATGTGCCTCTCCATGCACCGGAAGCATAGTATTCATCGGAACGGAAGCACTTTCCTGAGCAGTCTACTGAAAGGAGTTTTCCGAGGCGGCCTTCATCGATGGCCTTTTTGATCAGGACCGCTTCAGGCATGAAGCGATACATAAAGATCACGCCGAATTTCACGCCGTATTCTTCGCAGGCAGCGATCATTCTGTCAGCCGCATTGCAGTCTACGGAAATAGGCTTCTCGCACATTACATGCTTGCCGGCCTTTGCTGCATCCACGACCATCTGCTCATGCAGGAAAGGCGGGGTTACGATGCAGACGGCATCAATATCGTCTCTCGCAAGAAGATCGTGGTAATCGGTATAGTAGTCCGCAATGCCATACTCTTCGCATACTTTTTTGCAGACATCCTCCACTACATCGCAGAATGCTACGACTTCAGCATCATCCATGTGTGCAATCGCTCCCAGATGCAGGGGACCTGCCATACCGCCGCCGATCACGCCGAATCTCATTTTCTCGCTCATAGCTCTTCTTCCTTTCATCATTTCCTGTGAAAAATATTTGCCTGACATATCAGTAGTGAAACAGTCTGATTATTTTTGTAGTGTAATCGTCATATATCACTGATATATCTGTCATTATTTTATCACATTTGTCCCGTTTCCGCAACTGTTTTTGTGGATAATTTATCAATTCTGAACATGGCGCGCTCTTTTTTCTTTCAAACCACGGTTTTCATCTGTTCAACGCTCTTCTCTGAACCCGTTTAAACGGCGGCAGATCATACACCGCTCATGATCTGCGCCTGACCGGCAGTCAGTTCTTTTTTCCTGATATATCACGAGCCTATTTCAAATGGCCCAAACAAATCAAAAATGCTGCCCGTCAGTAAAACAGGCAGCATTTTTGATATCTTATTTATATTTCGTCATTTGCAGCGTGTATTAGTCAGCAAAATACGTCCACGGAAGCCTTATTTGATCTTTCCGATCGTATCAAATCTCTCATAAGCGACCTTCACAGCATTGATCACACTGGAACGGAAGCCCCTGTCCTCCAGCTCTTTGACCGCATACATCGCAGGACCGCCGGGCGAGCAGACCTCATCCTTGTACTGCTCCAGATGCTTGTCGCCTGACAGGAAGAGCTGGATCGCGCAGTTGATGCCTTCGAGCGCCAGTTTTCTGGCCTGCGGACGGAGCAGTCCGTTGTATACAGCGCCGTCTGCCAGAGAATTCGCGAACATCGCGATAATGCACGGAGAGGTGGAAGTCAGGATGCAGCCGGCTGTGAACATATTGGGCGGAAGGCTCTCAAATCCGCCGGATTCTCTCAGGATATACTTGAACTCGTCTTCCTGCTCCTTTGTATAGGTATCCCTCTGCTCGATGATCGTGAAGCCCTTGCCGATCAGACAGGCTGTATTCGGCAGAATACGGATCACGCTCAGTTCCTCTCTGCTGAGTCCGAGGACATCATAATAAGTCTGCACTTCCACGCCGGCAGCGATGGAAATGATAACTTTCTTCTCTCCCCTGTCGCGGCAGGCTTCGAAAGCAGGCTTTACGCCGTCCAGCACGCCCTTTAAGAACTGGGGCTTTACGGCAAACAGAAGGTATTCGGCACCTGTGACTGCTTCCTCATTGGTTTCCACATACACACAGCCAAGATCTTCTGCCAGTTTCTGTGCTTTTTCCTTCACGATATCCGTAACAATGACTTCAGAAGGATCGATCCCTCTGCATGCAGATGTCGAAAGTGCAGTGCCCATCACGCCGCCGCCGATGAATGCTATTTTTTTCATGATCAATAAGTCCTTTCTTTTTTATAAGTGCCGGTCTTACTGACCTTTCTGTCTTTCCACGGTCAGTACGCGCGGCTTAATTTATGAATTTACGTCTGAAACTGAGAACATGGTTCCGCTGGACAGTGATCAGTTCCGCCGGGGATTCCTCCCGGATATATTTCAGAATGCTCTCATGTTCCTCGAACTTCAGATCGTCTACCGAAGAGGAATTCAGTTTGTTCAGGAAAAGGAGCCTGATACTCAGATCCTGATAATTGTTCATGGCCTTTTCAAGGAACGGATTCCGTGTCATGCTGGAGACCACTCTGTGAAAGCTTCGGTCCAGTACGACTCTCTTATACGGATCTTTTTCTTCCCTGATCTGCTCGAACACTTCCGTCAGCTTTTCCAGATCCTCTTCCGTATGGTTTTTCACGGCCAGCTCAGACTCCAGCGGCACCAGCGCCAGACGCATCTGGTATACCGCTTCCACATCCTGAATGGATATATCATTCACAAGAATGCACTGTCTGGGAATGATCTTGATAAAGTCTTCCCAGGCCAGCCTGTTCAGGCCTTCCCGGATCGGCGTCCGCCCCAGCTGCAGCTGTTCCATCAGGCTGTTCTCCGAGAGAGCTTCCCCGGGTTTCAGCTGCGCGGTGACGATCATCATTTTCAGTTTCTCATAAGCTATATCGCTGTCTCTCATCTCTTTCTTCTCCTGTTACAAGATTAAAGCATTTAACCCATACAGTATAACTGTGAAAAGAATGGGATTCAAGTTTCAGGCGAGGTCTGCGCTCATTTTTTTAATGTTTTAGTAAACCGCAAGTGCTTCCCTGTATGCCTCTTCCGGCGATGTTCCGTAATGCCAGACCCTGGCGATCGCATCACAGAGCGGCAGCGGATCATTTTCTCCATACATGATATTCCGGCACAGAAGGGTTCCGCGGATATTGTCATGGTCCCCGATATGGCAGGGG
>CAMOZZ010000071.1 GCA_946631165.1 uncultured Lachnospiraceae bacterium
AAAGCAGGCTTCCGGTCCGCCCGGTCCGAATCACCGGAACCTTCCCCGCCGATCCCGCCGCCGTCTTCGCTTTCTATAACGGCATTCAGTTCATCGGAAGAACCGGCGTCTTCGCCTTCTTCTCCTTCCGGCTCCATTTCTTCCGAAAGGCCCTCATTGTCATCAGTCTCTTTTCCGGAATCGTCATCTTCCTGCTCTCCGGCAGCATTCTCATCTTTATCGCCATTTCCGGATTCCACAAAAGTCTTATTGTGCCAGATCGAATGATCGTCAGCCAGAAAGTTCCGCCGCAGCTGCTCGATATCGGCGTCCGAAAGCCCTTCCTCCATGAAGTGCTTATAGATCCATTCCGCTGTCAGCTTCGGGATCTTCTTCTGCAGATCCTTCAGGAGCCATTCCTGCGACGCCTGGCGTTCACAGTAAAGCGATTTCAGGTTCAGGGTATTGATCACGTTCTCGACTGCGATGTCGCAGGAAAGATCCCAGACGGCGGCATCCACCTTTGGGGAAACGAAAAGATGCCGGAAAACGCAGTGCAGAACGGTGTGCAGGTAGTCGCGGGCGGGGATCTCCTTTGCCTTCTGATACTGCCTGCAGATATGGACGGAATTGTAATAGAGGAAATTTCCGTCCGTCGCCATGGTCAGCGTATCCATGTCGTGACCGGTGACGATCCTGATAAATGCGGCTTCCATGAACCGCAGATTGATAAAAAGCGTATGACGGGAAAGGCGCAGAATATCCCTGGCCAGTTCCTCGGTGAGGTGCGCATTTTCGAATGCCTTCTTCGCGTTGCCGGAACCATCCGCGTAGCCGTGCGCTTTCCGGAGCCGGGCACTGCTCACTTCCCACTCTTTGTTGTCATACTTTTTATCGTTCATAGGAATATGTTATTTCAGGCCTTTTTATTTACAGAAACATGTCATCCTGTGGGAGCTTGCGACCGAAGGCCTCTCGCCCTTCCGTCTTCGGCTTTTCCAAACCTGCCTGCAGTAAAACCGCCTGCTCCACGCGGTGGATCCTTCGGCAGGCTCAGGATGACAGACTTTAGTCGTCCTTGCGAGTGTCTGTCATTCAGACGACGGCTTCGCCGGAGGAAGAATCCTCGCCCTTCCGTCTTCGGCTTTTCTGAAGCCGTCTGCAGTAAAACCGCTGTCTCCACGCGGTGGATCCTTCAGCTGGCTCAGGATGACAGCATAGCATATAATAATGCTTCTTAACACAAGGGCGGCCGCTTAGGGCCGCCCTTTCGATCAACTTAAATTTACACGTTGTATCTCTTCGGCAGCGGAGGCATATTCGCGAATTTCTCAGGCAGATCCTCTCCGCCGAATTCGGTCTTTCCAGTCCTCTCGTGCTCTCTCAGTGCCTTCCACAGTCTCTCAGGCGTGATCGGCAGTTCCTTGATCACAAGGCCGGTCGCATAGTTGATCGCGTTTCCGATTGCGGAACCGACAGGTGCTGTGGAGCCTTCGCCGGCTTCCTTCGCGCCCAGAGGGCCCTCTTCGTCGTATTCACTGCAGACCTTTGTGGTGATGTTCGGCATATCCAGTGCGGTCGGGAAACGGTAATCCCTGAAGGAAGGATTCAGATGTCTTCCATCCTTATCATATACGCATTCCTCGTAGCATGTAAAGCCGAATCCAAGCAGAACGGATCCTTCGATCTGGCCTTCCACGGCTCTGATGTTCAGCGGACGTCCGCAGTCATGACCAAAGATGAAGTCATCCAGCGTGACGGCACCGGTCTCCATATCTACGGTGACCTTCGCAGCGGATGCGGAGAAGGAATAAGCCGTAGCATAGTTTCCGACGTTCTTTACATAAACATCCTTGTCGCCTTCGTGGTTGTAAGCGCCGACACCGGCTACACAGCGGCCGAAGTTCTTCTCTTCGTAGCCGTAGCATGCTTCGTTGTAGGAGATGTTCTTCTCAGCGTCGCCGGGAAGGAATACACGGTGGTCAGCCATCTTGATATCAGTAGGCTTGCAGCCCCACTCCTCTGCCCAGTGCTTCAGGAGTTTCAGCTTGGCATCGCCGACGGCATGGTGGCATGCATTTCCGCCAAGGAATGTAACACGGCTTCCGAAGGAACCTGCATCCCAGGGGGTCGTCGTGGTATCGGACTGTACGACCTTGACTTCGTCCATGTTCAGTCCGAGCTCTTCGGCAACGATCATCGCCATAACGGTGTCGCAGCCCTGACCGATATCGTTCGCGCCGGTGTAAACAACAGCGTAGCCTTCACGGTTCAGACGGACGATCGTGGTGGACGAGCAGTAATGCGGCGTTACCAGAACAGGGAATCCTGTACCGGACATGAAGCCGGAACCGGACATGCCGATCGCCTGGCCGCTGCCCTTCGGATATCTCCATCTGTTCTTCCAGTCGATCGCCTCTGCGCAGGCATCCATGCACTCCTTGAAGCGGCAGGATGTGAACTCCAGTCCCGTAGGGCCGGTGTAGTAAGGCGTGATCTCGTTCTTATGACGCAGCTCGAGCGGATCGATTCCGAGGTGGTTCGCAACTTCGTCCATGTGGATTTCATGCGCAAAATGCACCTGGCAGGCAGAATAGCCTCTCATGGCGCCCGATGCGGGATGGTTGGTGTACGGTCTTCTCGCGATCATGTCGATATTCTCTACCTTGTAGGGGAATGTCGCGCAGATCAGGGAAAGGGTATTGGCAGCAATACCGGATCCGCCGTAGGCACCGCCGTCCAGGATATGTCTGCAGCGTTTCGCAAGAAGCTTACCGTCCTTGCTGAAGGCAGACTCGATCTGGAAGGAGATCGGATGTCTGGTTCTGGTGCACTTGAAGACCTCGTCTCTCTTCAGGATGCATTTTACAGGATGGCCTGTTCTCTCTGCGAACTTGCAGGGGCAGAGCTCGTGTGCGAAAACATCGAGCTTGCCGCCGAATCCGCCGCCGACCATGGGTTTGATCAGACGGACCTGGGATTCCGGTACGCCGAGGCCCCATGCGACCCAGTATCTGGATACATAAGCGCCCTGGGTAGTGGACCAGATCGTATACTCACCATTCTCGTATTTCGCGATGGCACCGTGCGGCTCGATCGCTGCATGGACCATTTCCTGCGTTTTATAATAAGACTTATCGGTATAATAAGCTTCTTCGAATGCCTTGTCCGGATCACCAGCCTTCATGACGGTGAAGATGGACAGGTTGTTGGCCGTGCCGGGCTGGTCTGCCGGATAATGGATCGGCTCCGCGTCGAGCGCCATGGCATCGAACGGATCCAGCAGGACGGGCAGCGGCTCGTATTCGACCTTGACAAGGCGGGCAGCCTCTTCGGCAGCCTCTTCTGTGGTCGCACAGACAGCGGCGACTTCATCGCCGACCATTCTGACCTTGCGGCGGCACAGCGGCTCCTTATCTGCCAGTTCCTTGAAAGCTTCGGGGTTTCCGAGGTTATGGCCTTCCGGGAAATCGGCGCCGGTCAGGAAGCCTTTGACGCCGGGGACCTTCTCAGCCTCTGTAAAATCAATGCTCTTGATGAGCGCGTGCGCATAAGGGGAATGCACCAGCTTGCAGTACCATGTTTCGGGAAGATAGACATCATCCGTGTAAACGGCTGTGCCGGTGACCTTCGCTTCGGCATCGATACGGACATAAGCGTTTCCGCGGCCGGCAAGCACATAATCCTTGGGATCCTTATAGACGCTTCTTATCTCGCTCCAATATTCGTTTCTGGTCTGAGCCATTATTTCGCCACCTCCTTCGCCATGATCTTCGCAGCGGAAGCAATAGCCTCAACGATCTTTACATAACCTGTGCATCTGCAGAGGTTTCCGGCGATGCCGTCGCGGATCTCATGCTCGGTGGGATTGGGATTCTCATTGAGCAGGGAGATTGCCGACATGATCATGCCGGGGGTGCAGAATCCGCACTGCAGAGCCCATTTGTCGATGAACTCTTTCTGGATGGGATGCAGGACGCCGTCTTTTCTGACGCCTTCGATGGTAACGATCTCATGTCCGTCCGCTTCCACGGCCAGCATGGTGCAGGATGTGACAGCCTTGCCGTCCAGCAGGATCGTACATGCGCCGCACTCACCCTCTTCGCATCCTCTCTTGGTTCCGGTCAGATGCATCTGCTTTCTGAGGAAATCGACCATCGTCATGTTGTCCAGGACGAGCTCGTCTCTGTCAACGCCGTTTAACTTAAAGCTGATAACTCTTTTTGCCATTCCGATCTCCTCCTTTCTTATGCTAATGTCTCGACAGCCTTCTTAACGGCTCTCTTAGTGTAAACACGGATCATATCGGTACGGTATTCAGCAGATGCACGGACATCGCTGATGGGTTTGCATTCCTGAGAGGCAGCCACACCGGCCTGCTCCAGGAGTTCCTCTGTGATCGCGTTTCCGATGAGGATCTTTTCTGCGTTGTATGCACGAAGCGGGGTGATGCCTACGCCGCCCATGGTGATGCGGCAGTCAGCAACTTTTCCGCCGTCCATTTTCACCCATGCGCCTACGCCGACGATCGCAAGATCCATGGCTTTTCTGACAGCATGTTTGAAATAAGCGGAACCTTCGTTCTTCTTCAGTTCGGGAATGAATACGCCGGTAACAATGTCGCCGGGCTGCAGGGCAGTCTTCTTCACGCCCTTGAAGAATTCACCAATCGGGATATCCTTCTTCTCTTCGCCATTGACTACCTTTACTACTGCATTCATGGCAAGCAGTATAGGTGCCGTGTCGGCGGAAGGGGAAGCGTTGCAGATGTTGCCGACCATGGTGCCTTTTCTTCTGATCTGTGCGGATGCTACATAATGGGCAGCGTCAGCCAGTGCCGGAAGTTTCTCCTTGATGACTTCCGAAGACTGAAGCTCGAACAGTGTCACGAGCGCGCCGATGCGGAAACCTTCGCCTTCTTTGTAAGCGATCTCGTTCAGCCCTTCGATGCCTTTGATATCGATGACGGTATCGGCAGCGATGACTCTGTCCTTCAGCAGCAGGATCACATCTGTGCCTCCGGCCATGATCACGGCCTTCCCTGCTTTTTCTTTCGCAAGCTGGGAAGCTTCCTGTAATGATCCGGCCTTGACATAATCAAATGCAGGTAAACTCATATACTAACCTCCTGTAATGTTGCTTATAGTGCGCGGCATAAATATTGATACGTTTTTATTTTAACGAGTTCCTGTTTTTTATTCTGTAGCACAGACTACATATTGTCATTTTTTTACACGGAGTTGGTGATTGCTTCGCTCCGCACTTCTTTCAGCCTGTTTCCTACGGACGAAACTCTTGCTTCTCTCTTTTTCGTCTGTATATTTCCTCCGCTCCGCGCTTCTTTCAGCCTGTTTCTTACGGACGAAACTCTTGCTTTTCTCTTTTTCGTCCGTAAATTTCCTCCGCTCCGCGCTACTTTCGACCTGTATCCTACGGACGAAACTCTTGCTTTTCTCTTTTTCGTCCGTAAATTTCCTCCGCTCCGCACTCCTTTCAGCCTGTTTCCTACGGACGAAACTCTTGCTTCTCCCTGTTTCGTCCGTAAATTTCCTCCGCTCCGCGCTACTTTCGACCTGTTTCCTACGGACGAAACTCTTGCTTCTCTCTTTTTCGTCCGTATATTTCCTCCGCTCCGCACTTCTTTCGGCCTGTATCCTACGGACGAAACTCTTGCTTCTCCCTGTTTCGTCCGTAAATCCACTATGCAACCTGCTTCTTATAACAAAAAAATACGGATGCATCGTCGATTTCCGGCTTCTGCATCCGTAAATATTCACTCTGACTGATACCTTCAGTCTCTTCTCATCTCTCTCATCATCATCAGCAGCAGGTCGCTCACTCCCTGCGCAAGCTGTGCCGCGCCCTTGATCCTGACGCAGGTGTTTCCATAGATGGTATGCAGATCAGCCAGGTGCGACGTATTCCCATGGAATACAGCTCCTGTCCTGATCCCGTTCTCCTTCAGCTCCCTGACTGTCTCCTTCACCGCATTGACCGCCGCCGCGCCTTCATACTCCACGGGGAGCATGCGGTCTGCCGCCGCGATCGGCGCAGAATCATTCGGGCTGGCGTCTGTCATGATCAGCAGGATGCGCCTTTTCCCGGCCAGTGCCGGATCGTCATTCAGCCTTCCGATCAGCCGGAGCGCCAGGCTGTCCCGGTTCCAGCCGCCCGCGTAGTAATTCAATATACCGCTGCAGTCACGCTGCGATGGCGCCTTCAGCACATCCGCGATCGTATAGCCTTTCATGCTCCGGAAAGAACACACTCTCACGGGGATCCGCAGATTCATGAGGCTCTTCGCGACGATCCAGGCTTCCGCCGCGATCACTTCCTGACTGTTCATCCTGGACTGGGAGGCATCCAGCAGCAGATCCACAAAGATATCCTGCTCCGTCTCTTCACCATCCTTCAGGAACACCTTCGCATCCTGCAGCACGGGAAGACGATACGCCTTTTCCGGGCTGATCCTGCCGGCCCTCGCCGCCTCCGGAATATGCTTCAGATAAGACGAAAAAACGGTCTCCATCCTGGCGGTCAGATTCTTCTCCGCGCTTTTGACAAGCGCGGCATTCTCTTTCAGGAAATTACTGTTCAAAAGGCGCTGCCTGTTTCTCGCCGCAAGCACTTCGGCAGCTTCTTTTTCCGCTTTGCCGGCCGCGGCTCCCGCTGCGTTGCCGGACTTCGGAACCGTTCCTTTCGTGACCCAGATCCTGCATTCTTCATCCCCCTGCATACAAAGTTCGTTCTGCAGGATCCGCAGTTCATGCATGTTCAGGCTGCTTTCTCCGAAAACGGTGCGGATATACGCCTCGTCTTCTGCAGTCGGCCCGGTATACTTCCCGAGCCCCAGATGTCCCAGATTGACAGCCCTCGGGTGATCGCCTTCCCCGGTCCCGGTGCGCACGATCAGGCGGTCCTGCCTGCGGTGTTCATGCCGCAGGAACAGCTTTGCCAGCATACCGGCTCTTCTTTTCTGTTCCGGCGCGGCGGATGATCCGTCATACCGGAAAAATGACTGCAGAAATGTCCGCATACTTCCGATGACCGCATCCGTGTCAAGGTCTCCGGAGAACCGGAGCATTTCCGCCATTTTTTTCTCTTTCGGCGACATGACCGGAGATCTTCTGCCGAGCACCTCTGCCCATCTTGCCTCCTGCTGGGTATAGACCGGCATGCTCTGGTATTCCATCTGCTGTCTGGAGAGATTCTGCTGTTCCTTATAGAATTCCTCCGCTCTGGCGCGCCGCAGATCCGCCAGGATCGGACGCTCCCGCACTTCCTTCTCATAGACACAGTTCTCAAGACCCAGCCAGAGAAATTCATCAAATTCCTCCGCCCGCCTGTCTGTTTCGTATTCCTCAAAGAAAGCCCATATCTTCGGCAGATCCAGCCATTTGTCGGTAAAACCGACGACCATGTCAAAATACAGATCCGGTGCGCCGTTCGGATAGAACGCCATGAAGGGAGGTTCGAAATCGTACCTCCCTGCTGCGTTCCATATGATATTGCGCGCGCGCCTCGCGCTTCCGGAATACTGTTTTTTGATCATTTTCTCATTCTCTCACAGTAAAAATGATACGGATCACTCCGTACAGAAGAACGATCTTAATACTGCAGGACGGTAAAGCGGACATACGCATTCCGCTTCACTGCATGCTCATGACCCGGTGGTCTTATCACTTCTTAAACACGATCTCCCTTGTCAGATCCGCCGGGATCCTGGCATTGATCACATCCCGGATCAGCCCTCTCTCGTACGGATCGAACGACTTGTTCACGATGCACATCTCGAGCGCGTCGCCGGACTTCAGTCCCTGTTCCATCAGCGAAATCGCATCCAGCAGGCCGCGCAGGTCCAGCGCAGATTCGGAGATCTCCGCACTCCCGGCTTTCTTCTGCAGCTCTTCGTACAGCCGGACCATCTGCCCGCAGATCTGTTCATTCATCGCCGGATAGCGCCTTAAGATCAGTTTGGAAAGATCGGCGTTCGAAATCGGCAGCATATCCAGCACGGCGAAACGGGATGTCAGGGCTTCGTTCAGATCCCTGGTCCCGGCATAGCCGTAATTCATCGTGGCGATAAAACGGGTCTCCGGCTTCAGATCGATCTTCTCATAGCCCGGCACATCAATGCTCCTGCGGAAATCCAGCGCCGCATGCAGGACGGCAAGCGCCTCATTTTTCGCCATATTGATCTCATCGAGAACGCCGAATCCGCCTTTGTCGGCGCACTGCCAGATCGGACCCGGCCGGAACACCACCGCCTGGCCGTTATAGGTATCTGTGCCGATCAGATAAGCCGCGTCCGCATTTACATGAAATGAAACATTCCACATCGGACGTCCGAACAGCGCTGCCAGGTTCTCTGCCAGCACATTCTTTCCGGTCGCCTTCGGGCCTGCCAGAAGAAGATTCCTGCCGGCAAGCAGCGCCGCAAGCGCCAGTTCCCACGTCCTTTTTCCATAATAAAAGTATTCGGGATCGGGGATCCTTTCCCTGGATTCCTCTGCGGCAGGATGCTTCTCACAGAATTCTTTTACGCGGGCAAGCAGCCCCGGATCGATCCCTTCCGTTTCCAGAAATGCGAACAGTTCTTTCATGTCTCTACCTCTTCTTGCAAGACCCTCAGGCCGTGTCTCTTCCCAGGACAAATAAGTCAGTCTTTATAATCACACACCAGGAACAGCGGCTTGATCTCCACCACTTCATCATGCTCTTCCTGCGATACCGTGACACTTGAATTCAGGGCTCTCAGATCGCTCTTTACGATCTCCAGCGCCGGTCCCGCATCATCCGCTCTGCCGTCCCGGACCGCCCTGCGCATCCGTTCCAGCACCAGAACATGCGCATACTGTGCAGGAACAGGGAATGGTTCTTCCCAGGATGAAATGTATTTCCGGCTCTTCTCCACCGCTTCGTTCCACACGGAATCCGCGTATTTCCGGCTGTTGTATTTGCCGGGGAACAGATTTGCCGAAAAGACAAAGAAGAATAAAACACCGCCTCCGAGCAGGAAATACATGGCGGTACCGCTGCCCGTGAGCAATCCGTATGCCCCATAGACAGCCGCCAGGATCCCCGCGATGCCGACGATCGTGCCGATCACGATCATCTGCGGCTTCATATTGTCGACGATCCGTTTCTGCTTAGCCGACAGAGTGAGATTCTGACTGACCGAAGGCTCCTTTTCCAGATAAGCTTCCGCCCGCTCCAGATAAGCTGCCGTCTCTTCCGCTTCCGCAGAGATCGTCACACTGCGCTGTTTTTTCCGTTCGGCTGCCGCTGCAGCGAGCTTTCTCTCTGCCGCCGCACTGTGTGTCGGAATCTCCGGATGCACCTTTTCGATCAGCGAAAGAAGCGCGTCCAGCTCATTCTCCATCTTGAAATAACAGTCCTTCTCGCGCCCATTTCCAAACTGGACGACCAGATAGGCCATGGCGCCGAAGATCCCTTTTCCGGAAAAACCGCCGGCGCTCATCGCTACCCGCTTAAAGACACGGCGCACCTCGCCCCACGGGATATAATATCTCCGGCTGATATATTTGCTGCCGATATACAGGGCTTTTTCCCCTGCGCCGCACGGACCGAACTTTTTCACGGCCGCGCGGTCGGCGGCAAGTGCTTCTTTCGGAAGTGTATAATTTCCCAATGGTGAACACGGCATCAGCATGGCAGCCTCCTCATGGTTTCCGTAAAAGTGGTCTGTGTAAACGGTAAACATAGTCTCTGTAAACCGTAAAACAGGATTTCCGTAAACAGAACAGGGCAGGATATTCTCCTGCCCTTTGATCATTTAGTTTATGCTTTCCGGGCAGACGCAGCTTCTTATGCAGCAGCTTTCTTTGCCTTGGAAAGGAAGATAGCCAGGAACAGAATGGCTACGATAATGCCTACAGGATAGCCGATCATCTTATTGTTCGTGAATGTAGGGATCAGGCCGAGGCACTCAGGCGCCATTACAAAGTATGTGGACGATACAGCGCTCATGAAAGTAGCAGGGATCGCTGTGATCCAGTAGTTCTTCTTGTTCTGTGCCAGATACATGGAACCGGCCCACAGAACGATCATCGCCAGCGTCTGGTTCGACCAGCTGAAGTATCTCCAGATGATCTGATAATCGATGAAGCCCAGGGTGTTGCCGAAGCCCAGGATCGCGCCGACACCGAGGACCGGGATGCAGAGCGCAAGACGGGTCTTCCAGTTGCCCATATCCAGTTTGAACCAGTCAGCGATGGTAAGACGGGCACTACGGAAAGCAGTATCACCGGAAGTGATCGGGCAGGCGATAACGCCGAGCATCGCAAGGATGATGCCGATCTTGCCCATGGTCATTGTGCAGATGGTGTAAACGGTGTTCGCATTGCCGCCGCCCATCTCAGCAAGCTGATCTACGCCAAGAAGTGTGCATCCTGCAGCAGCCCAGATCAGCGCGATGATACCTTCAGCGACCATGGCGCCGTAGAATACGAAACGTCCCTGACGCTCGCTCTTTAAGCATCT
>CAMOZZ010000072.1 GCA_946631165.1 uncultured Lachnospiraceae bacterium
TTTTTCTTACCCCTGAAATCCACGGTAGTAAAACACCTCGATTTTGACTACGTTTTGACTACGTTTGCTTGCCGTGATTTGCCTCGATTTGCCGTGATTTGCCGTTTTGCATATATTTCATGGCAGAATAACGGTCTGCTGAACCGGAGAAATGCCCTCGCAAATTGCGGCAAATCGGCGCAAATCGGGGCAGTTAGAAAGGACTAATCCGTATGCATCGCATCATTTTCGTGTGCCACGGCAATATCTGCCGGTCGCCTATGTCAGAATTTGTTATGAAAGATCTTGTTCGCAAAGCCGGCCTGGAGGACGCATTTTACATTGAATCCGCCGCCACCAGCACCGAGGAAATCTGGAACGGCCGCGGCAATCCGGTCTATCCCCCGGCCAGGCGCAAGCTGGCTGAACATGGAATTTCCTGTGAAGGAAAGACCGCCAGACAGACAAAACGGACGGACTACGACCGATTCGATTACCTGATCGGCATGGATCATGCCAATATCCGGAACATGTCGAGAATTTACGGCGGGGATCCGGACGGGAAATTATCTCTGCTGCTTGATTTCTGCGGGAGAACGGGGCAGGAAGTCGCGGATCCCTGGTACACGGGAGATTTTGAAGAGACATGGCAGGACGTGCTGCAGGGATGCCAGGCACTGCTGGAAATGCTGAATAAATAACCGGGACAGCCAAATCGTCCCATGCTTACAAGGAGGAGCGATCATGAAGTGTTTTGAAGGAAAGATACTGTCTGTAAACAAAAACAACGATGTTTTCAGGTATCTGGTCGAGGACAAAGGCCGTATCGTTTTCGTCGGAAATGAGCTTCCGGAGCAGTACAAAGACGTGAAGCGCCTGAAGCTGGGACGCAGAGCGCTGATCCCGGCCTTTGTCGATACGCATCAGCATTTCGCGTCCTTCTCGACATTCCAGGCCGGCCTGAACGTGATGGATGCCGAATCAAATGAAGAGATATCGAAGATGGTCAGAGATTTCGCGGCCCGTTCCAAATCGAAAATGCTGATCGCCTTCGGTGCGTCGCCGTACTCCGTGAAAGAAAAGCGCCTGATCAGCCGGGAAGAACTGGATGCGGTCTGTCCGGACAAGGAAATCATGGTCGTCAAATACGACGGGCATGCATGCATCGTCAATTCAAAACTGCTCGCAAAAATGGACAGTAAAATAAAGGATCTCAGGGGGTATCATCCGGACACCGGAGAGATGAATCAGGAAGCATTTTTCAAGTTCTCGGATTATATGTCCAGCTCCCTTTCGCTGATCGAACTGATTGCCGACATGCAGGACGCGGTTGATCTGATGGCCTCAAAAGGTATCGGTATGGTGCACACCGTCAGCGGTGTCGGCTTTGCCGGAAATCTTGATATCACGATGGAGAAGCTCTTCGCGAAATCCCTGCAAAATGGTTTCCAACTGAGAGTTTTCCCGCAGCCAATGAATATCAGGGTGGCGACATCCAGAAAGCTTCCCCGTATCGGCGGATGCTTTGAGAGCGCTCTGGACGGATGCTTCGGTTCGCATGATGCGGCAATGAATGAACCGTATTCAGATGAAGAAGGCGGAGAAGGCGTCCTGTATTATACGGATGAGAAAGTCACGGAGTTCTGCAAAGAAGCCAATCGCGCGGGGCTGCAGATCGAGATGCATGCCATCGGTGACAAGGCGTTCGATCAGGCAACGCGTGCGCTGAAAGCAGCACTGGATGATTTTCCGAGAGATGATCATCGTCACGGCATTATTCATGACTGCCTGCCTACGGAAGAGGGCATAAAGATCTGCCGTGAATACAAGATTCAGATGCCGGTTCAGAGTGCCTTCATCGGTTGGAAGCAGGAGCCGGATGAGTACCTGGAAGAGATCATGGGGGCGGAACGATGCAGCCGCCTGAACCCGATCAGGACATTTATGGAAAACGGCATCAATGTTTCCTTCGGCTCTGATGCACCGTGCACATTCCCGGATCCGATCGTCTGGCTGGATAAGGCAGTCAACAATCCGAACAGGGACGAAGCGGTCACGATGCAGGATGCGCTGAGAATGTGTACCATAAACGGGTATTATACGACCTTTGATGAACAGCATCGCGGAAGCCTGGAAGCCGGAAAGATCGCCGACATGGTCATTCTGTCCGCGGATCCGTACGAGATTCCTGCGGAAGAGATCAAAAATCTGAAGGTGGAAAAACTGCTTCTCCGCGGCCGTGTTTATAAGAGCTGCAAACAGCCTGTGGCGAAAACCGTGATCGATGGCATGACCAGCAGGAGTAATGCTTATTGAGGATAAACCATTTCGGACGGCAGGAGAGAAAAAGTCTCTTTGTGCCGTCCTTATTTTTATGTTATGGTTTTGAAAAGGAGGACGGTATTGCTGCCGGCGAACAGATCTATGAAGCATCACGCACAGAAAAAAGAAAACAGCGCCGATCTGCTGGCCGGCGTCAGGGAAGGCAGGAAGATGTCTTTGCCGGAACAGGCGAAGATGGTCTTCAGCCTGAGCCTTCCGGCGATCATGGCACAGCTCTCCTCGATCGTCATGCAGTATATCGATGCTTCGATGGTAGGCCATCTGGGTTCGATGCAGGCTGCTGCAGTAGGAATGATGGCTCCCGCGACATGGCTGTTCTCCGGACTGTGTACTTCCGTCAGTATCGGATTTACGGTACAGACAGCCCAGGCGATTGGCGGGAAAAGAGATGCTGCGGCCAGGAATCTGATGAAGGAAGGCCTTGTCATGGGCTTATGCACAGCCGCGGTGCTGGCGCTGCTTGGTGTGATCCTTGCATTTCCGATGCCTGTATGGCTGAACGGTGCGCCGGAAGTGACCGGCGATGCGACCAGATACTTCTTTGTTTATGCATTTGCCCTTCCGGCAGTATTCCTGAATTATTTCTGCGGCGGGATGCTGCAGGCTTCCGGCAATATGAAGGTGCCGTCCGCACTGAATATCATGATGTGCTTCCTGGATGTGATCTTCAATGCAGTCCTGATCTTTCCGTCACGGTATGTGCAGATCGGAAGCGCGAGGATTTTTGTCCCCGGCGCGGGATTGGCTGTAGCCGGTGCGGCGCTTGGTACAGCGCTGGCTGTGCTTGTCTGTTCCCTGCTGATGCTGAGAGCGATGCTGCGGGCGGACATTTATGCAAAACGATCCGGCGAACGGCTGGTATTTAACCGGAATGATATCAGCAAAGCCGTAAGACTTGCCCTGCCGGTGGCTTTTGATACCATTATCCAGGATATTGCGCAGGTCGTTCAGATCGCCATGATCTCATCACTTGGCGCTGCGGCGGTCGCCGCGCATTCCCTTTCGGTCACCGCTGAGAGCTTCTGCTATATGCCGGGCTATGGAATTGCAGTAGCCGCGTCTGCTATCATTGGACAGAGTATCGGCGCGAAACGGGATGATATGACAAGATCTCTCGGCTATATGATCACCGCGCTCGGCATGGGCATTATGGCTGTTTCAGGTCTTCTGCTGTTCATTTTTGCACCGGTGCTGATCGGGCTGCTTTCTCCGGATCCGGCGATCCGGGAAGCCGGAACTGCGGTGCTGAGAATCATTGCCTTTGCCGAACCGTTCTTCGGAGGCGCGATCGTTATTTCCGGTGTACTGCGCGGTGCGGGAGATACGCTGATCCCGAGTGTGATGACATTTTTGTGCATGTGGGTCGTACGATTGCCGCTGCTGTACATCCTGTCAGGCCGATATGGGCTGAGCGGCGCTTGGGCGGCGATGGGAATAGAGCTTTTTACCAGAGGCGTTGTATTTCTGCTGAGACTCAGAGGAAAGAAGTGGAGTATGGCATAGAGCCTGCTCCATTTTTTATGGTATCTTTATTTAAAAAGAAAGAGAATTACAGTATATTATTATAATAACCTTCTGCAGGGGATGACAAAAGGACAGAGAGATGGGACAGATTACAAGTAAAATCAGACTTCGCGATGCGGGAATCACATTGCTGGTGCTTTTCCTGGCGTTCGGAATCAGTCAGCTTCTTTTGCCGAAGACCGGTGTGGAGAATAATTCGGCGCTGATCTTTGCCGCCGCAGTCGTTATCATTTCTTCGCTGACCGACGGTTATCTGTATGGTATCGCAGCATCGATCATCGGTGTTTTCTGCATCAATATCTACTTCATGGTGCCTTATGCGGAATTCAACCTGTCGTTCAACGGCTACCCGGTCGCCATGATCAGTATGCTGATCCCGGCGCTGATCGTGTGCGCACTGACGGGAAATCTGAAAAAACATGCGGCGGAAGCGGAGGAAAGAGAGAAGAAGACCAGAGAACTTTTTGAAATGAATGCGAAACTCGAGAAGGAGAAGAACCAGATCGAGATAGCGCATGCTAAAAATGCGGTGCGGAGCAATATCCTGATGGCGGTTTCCCATGATCTCCGAACGCCCCTGACGGCCATCTCCGGTTCAGCTTCCTATATCCTCTCCGAGAGGAAGACCGAGATCCCGGAAGACTGCGCGAAAATGATCGAAGATATCAAAACAGACGCGGACTGGCTGTCAGTAATGGTCCAGAATATCCTTTCCGTTACAAGAGTCAATGATATGCAGAAAGGCCTGAAACTGCGTCCGGAGATCCCGGAAGAGATCATCGGGAGCAGCATAGCAAAGATCAGCCGCAGATTCCCTGCGTCGAGGATCAGCTTCGTTCCGCCGGACGATATCGTGCTGGCAATGATGGATCCGCTTCTCATCGAACAGGTGCTGATCAATCTGATCGAAAATGCTGTCAGACATTCTGGCAGTACGAAACCGATCGAGGTCTCGCTGGAATATGAGGGCGGTAAAGTCCGTTTTCTGGTGAGGGATCACGGAAAAGGGCTTCCGGAAGATATACTGAACCAGATCACGGAAGACAGCCCTGTCATGGTAGAGAGACGCGGCGATTCCATCAGAGGAATGGGGATCGGTCTTTCTGTATGTCAGAGTATTCTGAAAGCACATAATTCAAGACTGTATGCGGTAGACGCAGGCGAGGGAACGTGTTTTTATTTCAGCCTCGATGCGGCGGAGGACAATATATATGATGAAACAGAAAATATTGATCATTGAAGATGACAGAAGTATCGTTCATTTTATGAAGCGCGCATTGGAGGATGAGCAGTATCAGGTCGTGATCGCAGAGAGCGCACGGGATGCGAAGGCGATCTTCCTGTCGCATCTCCCCTCGCTCGTTCTGCTGGATCTGGGACTGCCGGATCAGGATGGCATGCTGCTTTTGGGGGAGATGAAAATGCAGCATCCGGAGATTCCGGTGATCGTTGTGTCCGCCAGGACATGGGAAGATGAGAAGGTGAAAGCGCTGGATATGGGCGCGGATGATTATGTCGCAAAACCGTTCGGCATATCGGAGCTGAAAGCCCGGATCCGGACAGCGCTGCGGCATGCTTCCCTGATCCAGTCCGGTACCCCAGCCGAAGACGGCATATTCAAGAGAGGCGATCTGGTCCTCGATGTACCGCACCACCGTGTCACACTTGCGGGAGAACGGATCCATATTACAGCCCATGAATTCCAGATCCTGGAGCTGCTGTTCCGGAATCAGGGAAAGGTGCTGACGTATTCCTATATGATCAATCAGATCTGGGGCAGTTATGTTTCCACGGATAATCAGATATTGAGAGTGAATATGGCGAATATAAGAAGGAAGCTGAAGGAAGACCCGGTAAGGCCGAAATATATAGAGACGGAGCTGGGGGTCGGGTACAGGATGATGGATGAGTAAGGGAAGGAACAACTGTATTCCAGTCAACCGATATTTGATGCTCCCTCGTAAGAATCAAGTACTGTCTGCTATGTTTTTTTCCGTAAATGGATTATAGTAAAGATGCAGCAGGGAGAAAGGCAGAAAGAAGGAGGGGACTGAGGATGGAAACATTAGGATATCGTCTGGCGGAAGCCAGAAAAAATTGCGGACTTTCACAGAATCAGGTGGCGGAAAGCCTGTATATCACGACGCAGTCGGTAAGTGCCTGGGAATGCGGCACCTCTGTTCCGGATACAGAGAAGATCCCGCAGATCGCGGAATTGTACGGTGTTACAACGGACTGGCTGCTGACCGGCTCATTGCCGTCAGCGGAGATCGTGAATGTGACTTCCAATCTGTCAGATCGTCTGTTCAGCGAAACACGGATGATGACTTATGTAGGCGCGTACTGCAACGCGAAGCATTTGTACCAGACGAGAAAAGCACTGGCTTTTGCCAGAGACAAGCACAACGGCCAGTACCGGAAACCCGGGCACGGAGAGGAGAAGATACCGTATATCTATCATCCGCTGCTGCTGACATGTCATGCGCTGGCGCTGGGCCTGGAAGAGGATGATCTGCTTTCAGCCTGCCTGCTGCATGATGTATGTGAAGACTGCGGTGTAGAGCCGGATGAACTGCCGGTCAATGAAGAAACAAAAGAAGCGGTAAGGCTGCTGACAAAACCGGACGATTTCGAGAAAACCGAGAAGGATGAGAAGGCCTATTATGACGGGATCGCCGGGAACCGGATCGCGACTATGGTAAAGCTCCTGGACCGCTGCAACAATATCAGCAGTATGGCAACCAGTTTTACGGATAAGCACATGGCTGAGTACATAACAGAAACGCAGAAATACATTCATCCGTTGATGGAGAAAGCCCGGGATGAATATCCAGAATATTCAAATCAACTGTTCCTGATCCGTTATCATATGAACAGCGTACTGGAAGCCATGCGGCATCATATGCTTTCGTCACATCACTTAAGGGGGTGAAAAGACACCGGGGACGGTTCTTGTGTTTCCGTCCCCGGTGTTTTCAGGATAGCAGTTGTGAGGAGACAGCAGATGTTCTTCAGAATCAGAAAGAAAACAAAACAACAAATTAAGAGAACCGAAGTAAGAGCAAATCAAGACAATAGATTAATTGGCTATCGCATTGACATAACGGGATGGTTCGGATATGAATTCTATCAAAATGGCTCCAGTATATGCACTGTATCAAGTATAGTCGCACCCTCAGTACCTGTTATGATTCATAGCGATGGGATAGCATGGGAAAGTAATTTTGTACAATCTACGATTGTTCCCGGGCTTTCGCGAAGCATTAACGATGCGAGACATGGTAAACAGATCGCCCGGATCGTCTATGAGCGCCCGGGTGAATATGAGATAGATGCATCAATCAAAGTTCGTTGCACACCGGGGGAATACACTTTTTATAAAGATAGCAGAGTAATAGCGACAATAAAAAAAGTGGACGACAAATCGATGTATCCAAAACTGCCAGATACAATCTATGACTTTGAGCCCTATTTTGAGGTCACAACAAATAATGAGATACCCACACAACTGCTGATGGTGATTCTGGCATTCCCCATGCTGCAGTTCGCATTTTGATAGCAGCTTTTAGAAAACTCATAATCTGCATCAGTATCATGGAAAAGCAGAATAAATGTTGTGGATACCGGGGACAGTTCCTGAAGACTGTCCCCGGTGTTTTTCTGTGAGCAGAATAATGTCAATGACAAATAATTGCTCACATCTTACAGGCCTGCTGACGAAACATTATAATTAACCTGAAAGGAAGTTCTCCGGAACAGACCAGGGTCCTTTCGATGATCGGTCTGTCCCGGAAATCACTGCGGATACCGTTTTTGTGCAGAAACAGAAAGATCAAGGAGGGCTTTAAGGTGAAAAGCAATGTAAAAAAAGGGATTGCATTTTTCGTTGTTATCGGATTACTTTTGAGCACGGCGCTGCCTGTGTTTGCTGCCGGAGAAATCCATACCTTTAAGGGTGATAAGGAGATCGTCCTTACGGAAGCAGGTGATGTGGATCTTACAAAAGAAGAACTTGTTGAGAAAACACAGAATCTGATGAAGGATATGGATAATTATGCTCTCTATATGAACATGGATGTGGAAGCAAACGTGTCGTATGAAGGAAATGACACGAATATGTCCATGGACATGGTAATGAAGATGAGTATGTTGGACAACAAGAACAACGGTCTTGAGTACAAATCAGAGAAGATGACCATGTCTATGATGGGAATGGATATGGAAGAGACATCGGAAGAGTACATTTTTACCAATGCAGGCGGGAAAAAGGTTTCTGTCAAAAAGGAAGCATCGTCTGAGAGCGGGGAAGAGGATACCGCGGAATGGACTGCTGAAGCTGTTGTTGAAGAACCGGAGGAAGCAGCCGCTGAGACAGAAGCAGCCGCTGAGACAGAGGGCACAGAAGAGGCAGAGGAATCTGCAGATTCGGATTCGGTGCTCTCTGATGATCTGACGGGGCCGTTCGAGCTTCTTGAAAAGAAATATACAGACGGAGAAAAGAACTATTACGTCATGAAAGCCAAAACAAGTGATGTAATGGGCACCGGTTTCGGAGGCGTTGACAGTATATTCGGCGAAATCTCCTCTGATGAGGATTGCTATATGCTCTTTGTGGAAAACGGCATGCTGGAAAGCCTGTATATGGATCTGAGCGGCATTGAAACAACTTCCGCCACGGAAGGTACCAAAACAACTTTCACAAAATTCGTGATTTCGTTGTACACAGATGCATCTACTGAGATCGTTATTCCGGCAGAAGTACAGACGGCAGGAGATGCAGTCTCATGACCGGCTTTCAAAATAAACTGAATACAGAGTAATAAAGGAAGGATCTGTCTGCGTGATAAAATGCGGGACAGATCCTTCTCTTTGTTTATTACAGCATCTCTTCCAGCCGCCGGCATAAAGCATTGCGATCCATTTTCCCTGTTTCCATCAGCTTGCGGGCATAGTCATAGAATGCACCGCACATCAGATAATGGCGGAAAGAGAAGCTGACCGATCTTTCGGCCACATGCGTGATCCTTGATTCCGTTTCAGAAAGAAGCAGTTTCGTATGGGGAAACGGCGACGCCGGAATCGGACAGAACCGGTAATTACGGCAGGATGCAAGCAGATCAAGGATGCCCCGCAAATGAAGCGAGTACTGTGCCGGGGTATAATACCCTGGTTCCATTCCATCGATTGTTTCCATCGGAACTCTTCCGGCAAGCAGTTCTTCCTTCGCTGCAAGAGGGATGCATTCATTGATGATTCCGCTTTTCAGATGATCGATGAACTGCCGGCGGGAGACCTGCCATTCTTTCCACAGCACAGGATCATTCAGTTCCCTGACCAGTGCTTCCGGCATGGTGGCGACGGACAGTGTGCGCTGGACGGCAAATACTTCGGTGCTGTCACTGCCGTATCCGGAAGAAGCAGGAGATATCAGATGTTTGGAATTTTCCAGCAAAAGCCCAAAGGCAGCCCGACAGGTCTTCAGCGGCTGCGGTTCCGTATAGTAATGATAAATTCCGTTCGCCTCATTCCCCCTGACATGAGAGGCTTCAATACAGGCTGTTCCGGGGCAGAGAAACATCGTATGGGAGAATCGGGGATCCGGATTCTTTTTGCTGTACCATGAATCGATCATGCCGGACATATAAAGCGGCAGCCAGCTTGTTATGGCATGATGCATCTCCGAGAGATCCCTGTTGATGCTGTGGATGATGCGGATGCGGGTTCCGTTTCTGACCAGGGCATCCATCAGCGAAGCCCATTTGAGTCGGAAAGAGGGATCCACGGTAAGCCAGTTCTGGTCTTCATCAGAATACAGAAGAAGCTCCGAGGCATTGGTATTCAGCGCCTCTCCAAGGAAACGAAGTACGGCATTGCGGATGCCGCTCTGTCCATAGTAAACGGACTTTCTGTCTGTCAGATCGATGGCGCGGAGAACTTCGTCCGGAGCAGGGAGAACAGTACCCGATTCGGCCTGATAAGAATCAAAGGTGAACAGGAGGTTTTCCGCCAGCTGTATATCGTGCGCAGGATACTCTTTTTTTTCGAACAGCCAGACATAAAGATCCTCTGTGTCGAGCTCTGCCGGGGGGACACCGACATATCCGGAAAGAGCGTTCATTTTTCCGTTCTTCCGGATTTGGTCGAAGAGAACTCCGCAGAGACGGCCGGCCAGTTCAGGATTGGAGTGCGGCGTCCGGACACCTTTTCGATAACGGCTGATCAGAGAGGCGTCTGTATGGATCAGCCTGCTCAGGCGGACATTGGAGAGCGCAGCCAGTTCCATAACAGTTTCAAGCCGTTCGCCGAAAGAAGAGGCTTTCGGATGCTGTTTCTTACGGGAAGAGGATGGTTCGGAAACCGTTTTCACTTCGTTAAACAGCCAGGATGTGAGCGCTGTCTGAAGTTCTTCCGATGGTGTATCGGGCGTGACGCCGATCAGCGCGCAAAGCTCATCCAGACGGTCATTCCGGTTCGCAAAGAGACAGATTCCTCCGATCAGTCTCTGCGTGGTTCTGCCGGATGGGCTTGCAGATCGTCTGCCTCGCCGGAGATGGCTGATGTTGGTGCGGTCGAACCCGGCACACTTTGCGATATCCTCGTCAGCAGCATCGATCTGCTTCATCAATTC
>CAMOZZ010000073.1 GCA_946631165.1 uncultured Lachnospiraceae bacterium
GGATTATTTTGTATTAATTTAAATCATAAAGATAACAATCAAGGAAGTGCTTTGACTATGGATACTGAAAAATGTGCGGCTTTACTCTGTGTTCTGGAAAGCGGCAGCATTACAGCTGCCGCAGATAAACTGGGATATACCGTTTCCGGCATCAGCCGGATGATGGCTGCGCTGGAGACGGAGAGCGGATTTCCGCTGCTTCTTCGCAGCAAGAGCGGCGTTGTTCCCACGGAAGACTGCAGACGCATGCTGCCTACTTTTCGGGAACTGGCACGGCTTGGCGAGCTATATGAAGCGCGCAGTTCTGCGGTGCGCGGCCTGGATACCGGCGTGATTCATATACGGTTCAGCCAGTCGAAATCCGCCGTCTTTTTCCGGAACATGGCGTCCACACAGGCCACTCCGAACATGGTCCCGGTAAATTCTCCATAACCGCTGTGCTCGTCGGAAAGATGCCAGGTGGGGAAGATGGGACCGATATTTTCCCAGGTGTTTCCGTCTGCGGACCAGGCAAAACGGAATTCCTTATCCGCGATGGAAAGCCGCAGCTGCACCGGACCGTCCGGCGCGGGGATCTCGCAGTCCCGGTGGTCGTATTTCACGCCCCGGTCCACTTCCTGGACGCTCATCACCGGGCATCCCTGTTCTTCGCTCCAGGTCTTGCGGATCCAGACGTAGTTCATATTGTCGTAGTACAGAACCAGTCCCGCGCTGTGCTGATAGAGTTCGGGTTCAAACGTCATCTTCGTTGTGATCTGGGTCTGCAGCGTGGTCAGTTTTCGTGCCAGCAGGCTTACACGGTTGGTGGAACTGAGGGATTCCTGTCCCCGCAGACGCAGCCAGCCGGGTCTGGAGAGAAGATCAGCAAAATCATTGGGATCGATTCGCGGTGCATAATAATCTGACCGGAGCATCGGGCTGTCAAAATCATCCGTACCGGGGAGAACTGCTGCCTCAAAAGGAGGAAGATCCGCCTCCTCGCTTTCCGCGCGCACCAGGTTCCCTCCGCCGCACATTTCCAGCCAGCCGTCTTCCGTCCAGGCGTATTTCTGGATGCATGTCTCACGGCCAAGCGTGCAGCAAAGCTCCGGGACGAAAGGTCTGGCGCAGTGATAAGCCATGAATACTTCTCCCGCCGGTGTTTCCACCAGACTTCCGTGGCCTGCTTTCTGCAGCGGGGCGTCAGGGTTATAATACCTGGGTTTCAGATGATCAGTATCCAGACTTTCGTCGTGATTCTCCGGGACGGAACTGATCAGCGGATTCTGCGGGCAGGATTCATACGGACCGAAAATATCCCTGGCGCGGGACAGGGTGGCGCAGTGATAGTAACCGGTGCCGCCCTCAGCGCAGAGCAGGTAATAGAATCCGTTTTTCTTATACAGATGAGGGCCTTCCACGCAGCCGCGCATCGTGGCGCCCATGGAGATCCGCCGGGGGTATCCGACCACAGCCTGTTCCTTCGGCGAGTACTCGACAAGACAAATGCCGCCGGGCTTGCGGCGGTCCTCCCGGGTTTCCCACTCCAGAGAGACCAGCCATTTCCGCCCGTCGTCATCGTGAAAGAGGGAGGCATCGAACCCTGCCGCGTGCAGGAATACCGGCTCGGACCAGGGACCGTCGATCTCCGGTGCGGTGATCAGGTAATTGTCGATATCAAAAAAGCGTGCATTCATGGAGCGCATCACACCGTAGACGAGATAAAACAGCCCGTCCGCCTCGCACCATGTCAGGCAGGGAGCCCAGATTCCTTTAGCTGACGGAAGGCCGCGCAGCGACAGGCTCTCCGCGTCCCGCAGCAGATGGGTCTGAAGTTCCCAGTGCTTCAGATCACGGGAATGATATACGGGGATCCCTGGAAACCACTCAAAGGTGGACAGTGCCAGATAATAGTCATCGCCCCGGCGGCAAAGGCACGGGTCGCTGTGAAAACCCGGAAGGATCGGATTGCGGATCATGTGAATACCCTCTTTTCTTGCATAATCGTTTCTTCCATGTTATCCTTTCTCCAAACAATTGTCTATCATAAATGTCAGGTCCATATTATAGAACGCAGGAGAAGTAACATGCCTTCCTTTAAGCTGCTGATCACTCATCTTTGCTTTATGCTTCAGATGCCGGTCCGTCTCTATGATTCTGATGGTATCCTGGTGGTGCAGGGGGATTCCGACGGAGAACAGGAGGACCCGCTGGTCTGTGATCCGGACTTTGCCGGGGATCTTCTGGCCATGCGAAATAGCGAGCAGCCGATTTTACATCTTGAACAGGATCTTTTTGTCTATGCGGTGATACCTGCGGAAAATGATCAGACGGTCGTGATGGGGCCGTTCTGTTACATGCAGGCCGAAAAGAAGAGCCTTCAAACTATGGCGAAGAGCCATCATCTCAAACATCCGCAAGCCTGCCGGGTAACGTTTCTTCCATTGGAATATGCGCTGGAGTCGGTTCTTCTGCTGTTCCATGCGTACAGTGACCGTCCATTGTCACGGGCAGATCTGACCATGCAGCTGATGAAAGAGGAGGATTATACAGAGCCGGCGCGCTCTGATGCCTTTTCGCGGATCTATCAGCTGCGGGAGACCAATTCCGCTCACAATTCCTATGCGCAGGAACTGCGGGAGCAGAAAGCAGTGCGGGAAGGAAATGTGGAGGCGCTGCGGGAAAGCTGGGCAGAGATTCAGACGGGGCAGCTCGGGCGTTTGGGCAGGGACGATGTAACGCATTACCGCAATTTATCCGTGGTAGTACTCACCCTTGCCTCTCGCAGTGCTATGGAGGGCGGCGTGCTGCCGGAAGTCGCGTATTCGCTGGCAGATGCTTATACGATGAAAATCAGTGAAATGCGGGATATCGCCGGGATGTCCAAACTGATCCGCTCCGCTGAGATTCACTTTGCCGAGCTGGTTCAAAGGGCGGCGGTCGGCAATCAGTCTAATCCGCATGTGGCCCGCTGCAAGCAGCTGATCCATGATCGTCTGCATCAGCGCATATCTGTGGAGGAACTGGCCCGGGAGATGGGGCTGTCCCGCAGTTACCTCTCCGGATTGTTCCAGGAGCAGGAAGGCCTCAGTCTTTCTTCCTATATTCTCCGCGCGAAGGTCCGCTCCTCGGAATACCTGCTGATGCGCCCGGATGTTTCCCTGGAACAGATCGCTGCGACATTCGCTTTCTCCTCACAGAGTCATTACGGACAGGTTTTCAAACGTTTCAACGGAATCACCCCCGGCGCTTACCGGGAAATACACAGCAAACATAAATAACGTCTTTCCCGGATATGGATCGAACGAAGCCTTGTGCAATGGGTTCTGTTTTTTTACAAAAAAACCGGTGACAATTCACAATGAACTGTCACCGGTATCTATACGGAATAAAAAATTATGATATAATATTTTCGTATTTACTTCCTGACAGGAATATGACACAGGGCGGCAAATCCGCTGACCATAACAGAGACAACAGGATACATCATTTTTCAGATTATCCGGATACGTAACGGAAGGACGAAGAAAGGATGCTTAATCGCAGGTCATTTCTGAAAAAGCTTTTTCTGCCGTTCCTGACGGCGGCGCTGCTTCTTTCGGCATGCGCCGGTACGGCAGGAGACCCCGAGGGTGGGCAGACGGAAACCACCTCCGTCCAGGAGACACAGACTGCTGCGGAGACGGAAGACGCAGCGCCTGCCGCGGATGCGGAGGAAGGTGTACTCAGGCTGGCAATCACCGAACCCATCGAAACGATGGACATAGACAGGACCACAAACGACTATATGCTGCCGCTCAACATTTTTGAGCGCCTTTTTGACATCCGACTGAAAGAGGACGGGACGACAGAACTGGTCGGGGGGCTCGTAAAGAACTATTCTCTCGGACGGGACGGCAGGACATATTCTTTCACAATCTGGGACAATGCGTGTTTTTCCGATGGTACGCCGGTAACTGCCGCGGATGTGGAGTTTTCTTTCACAAGGATGCTGTCTCTCTCCGACAGCCAGCAGACGGATTTTGCCGATTCGATCCTTGGTGCGGAAGCTGTTTTAGCGCATGAGACAGATAAACTCGAAGGCATACAGGTGATCGACGATACGCATTTCAAGATCACGCTTACCGAACCTTTTGCGGGATATCTGTATCAGCTTGCTACCCCGTCGTGCAGCATCCTGAGCAGGAAATGCGTCAACGAAAACGGCTTCAGATTCGGAGCAGTCGCGGAAGCGACCATTGGATCCGGTCCGTATATGGTAACCGAATTCAGCAGCGAAAAGATCTGCCTTGAACTGAATCCGTATTATCACGGAACGGCGCCTTCCGTGAAAAAGGTGGAGATCCGGGTCATGGATCCCGCGATCGTAGAACAGAAATTCCGCGCGGGGGAACTGGATATCCTGGACGTATCCGATATCAGTTCGGAGACCCTTGAATCGGTATACAAGTCAGAGGAATGGAAAGACAGGCTGGTCTCGGCTGCATGCGCGAATATCAGATATCTTATGCTGAATGTGGAATCCGGTCCGCTTAAGGATGTGCGCGTTAGAAGAGCTGTACAGATGGCGGTCAACAGGCAGAAGATCCTGGATGAACTGTACAACGGGGAAGGCACGCTGGTAGACGGGATCTATCCGAAGAACCTGAACGGTTATACCGAAGAAAATCAGGGGTGGCTTGCCTATGATCCTGAGGGAGCGAAGGCGCTGCTTGAGGAAGCCGGCGTGAAAAACGGTGCCAGGATAGAACTGGCGGCGGATTCCACGAGCAGTGTCACAGAACTTTCCATGATCGATATGATATGTAAAGATCTTATGGCAGCCGGCTTTAATGTCTCCATCGTGAATTATGATTCGGAAAGCCGGATGTATCTGAGAAAAGCCGGAAAGCTGATGGCCTATACGGGCGTCTGGTCAGCTGACTATAATGATCCGGATAACTTTATCTATACCTTTTTCGGAAGCAGGGATAAGACCAGGTTCCGTTCGGGGAATTTTTCCGGAGAAGAAGTTATGAAGCGGATCAGAGCCGCCAGAAAGATCCAGGATGAGGGAAAGCGCCTCCGCGAATATGCCGCGCTGGAAAGAATGCTGATTAAAAAAGAAGCTCTTTGGGTACCGCTCCTGTCATCAAACCAGCTTTTTGTACTCGGGAACCGGGTGGAAAGCCTTACGCCGTACTGGGCAGGATGGGAAGATCTTGTTTTTAAGGACATTGTGCTGAAATGAATAAGGAAAATGAAAGCAATATAAAAAAGAGTCTCAGAGCGAAGATCTTTACGATGAATATAAATCTGATCGCCGCGGCAGTGATCCTGTTCACAGCGGTCGGTATCTTTCAGGTGTGGCGATTCGGCGTCCTGGTGGAGGAGACCAGCAGGAAACAAAATCAGGTCATCATGGATACGACTTCCGATTCAATGCATGACATGGCTGCGGAAAGCTTCAAGAAATATGTGACTTCGCAGGCTGATGTGATCGACGGGGAGTTCCGGATCGTACGGCATGATCTTGAAGTGCTTGCCAGCCAGGTCAGGATGGTGCTGGAAAGCCCGGCGGATTATTCCCCCGCACCCGTAGAAGTGCCGCAGGCGTCGGATGCCGGCCGGCTGACGCTTCAGCTCCTGTATTCGGAAGATGCTGATATGGCTGATCCGGAACTGGCCGATCGCATAAAGCGGGTGGGAAGTCTCAGGAACATGATCCTTGAGATCGTGGATGGCAGCAATACAACAATGGACTGTATGGTCTCGCTTGCAGGAGGCGCCAGCATCATTGCAGATAAAACGCCCGAACAGAAGATCAGCGATGACGGCAGGATCATGGCGTATAATGCGGACCGGCGCCCCTGGTATGTCGGCGCACTGATCCGCAAGGGAACGTATTTTTCGCCTGTCAATATCGATAATTATAACGACATACAGGAAGTGATGGCAGGCGTCCCGGTATATACAGGAGGAGAACTGGCTGCGGTGTGCGGTGCGTCTGTCAATATCAGTGATCTGGAAAACGTGATCGTGCAGTCGCAGCTCGGTAAACTCAGCGACACCTGTCTTGTCAATGAGACCGGAAACGTGATCTATTCTTCAAAGAGGGGAGGAGAACTGGGCATCGTTACCAACAGGCTGAACAGCCTGAAGGAGAGTACGAACACGGAATTGATCCCGGTTGTCAATAATGCGCTTTCAGGACAGCAGGGGTTCTCTCTTATAACCATAGACGGAGAGCCGACCTATATTGCATACGCGCCTCTTGAGACGGTAGGATGGACGCTTTTTCTGACGATCAGCCAGAAGAATCTTAACCGCACGGCTGTCCTGCTTGCCGAACAGACGGATGAGGTCATGGAAGATACGATCCGGAAGACGCACGACATAGAAAGAAGGACGGTCCTTTTTATCCTTGCTGTTGCGGGCGCGCTTATCGCATTATCGGTATTCACGGCGCTGGTCTTTGCGGACCGTCTGGTGAAGCCGATCAAAAGAATGACCATGCGCGTATCCGAAATGCAGGGAGAAGATATGACTTTCGAGGTAGAGGATATCTACCTCACCCGCGATGAGATCGAGGTGCTTGCAAAAGCATTTTCCAAAATGTCGCATGAGATGCGCGGTTATGTAAAGGAGATCGTCACGATCACTGCCGAAAAGCAGCGCCTGGATACGGAGCTGTCGGTCGCCTCAGAGATCCAGGCGAACATGCTGCCGAAACAGTTCCCGGCATTTCCTGACAGGCACGAATTCGATCTGTACGCCGTGATGGATCCCGCCAAAGAGGTCGGCGGCGATTTCTATGATTTCTTTATGATCGATGACGATCATCTGGCTCTGGTGATGGCGGATGTTTCCGGCAAGGGCGTCCCTGCTGCGCTGTTCATGGTCATATCCAAAACGCTGCTGAAGAACGTGACGTTGTCCGGAAAGTATTCCGGACCGGGCGCGATCCTGGCGGATGTTAATAACAGGCTCAGCGAGGACAATGAAGAGTGCATGTTCGTTACCGTATGGCTCGGGATCCTTACCATATCCACCGGACATATGGTTTCTGCCTGCGCAGGACATGAGTATCCGGTGTTTTACCGGAAGGACAAAGGTTTCGTGCTGGAAAAGGATACCCACGGCATCGCGCTCGGGACCATGGAAGGCATCAGATACAGGGAAAATGAGTGGCAGATGGATCCGGGAGACATGCTGTTCCTGTATACGGACGGCGTGCCGGAGGCGACGTCCGCCGAAAAGGAACTGTTCGGGAATGAAAGGATGCTGGAAGCCCTGGAGGAGAGCTGGGACGGAGAGAGTCTGAAGAATCTTCTGAAAAATGTCAGAGGACATGTGGATGCTTTCGTTGGTGAGGAACCGCAGTTCGATGATCTGACGATGCTCGCATTCAGGATGAATGAGAAGGATGATCAGTAAATCCTGCCGGTCAATGGATATTCCATCAGCATTAGATAGTATGAAAAAACCATATTTGTACGTTTCCGGTATTATTTTTCTGTGCTTTCTTTTAACGTCTACAGGATATCTTGCATGGACATATCATCTGGCCGGGCAGATCCGGCCGGGTGTTCTGGAACTGCTGACTATGGTGGGCGGATATCTTGCGCAGGCCCTGGGAATTGCCGTGTTTTATGTTCTCCTGAAGAATCATCCGGGAGCGGCAAAATATACAGTATATATTTCCCTGCTTGTACACATGATCACACTGGTGCCGGCTGCCGTCAGCGAACAGCCGGCAGGAACGATTGTATTCGGACTTCTTATGAATACTGCCTGCGGACTGATTGCCGGCTATTATCTGTATTTTATGACGAAGACCGTTTCCGTGGAAAAGAGAGCCTCCTCGTTCGGACTCGGTTATGGACTGTCCATACTGATGTCCTGGCTGCTGTCGTCGGTATGCGGAGGGACAGCGTATTATTCCGGGACAGCGATGATCATCTGTGCAGTCCTGTCCATTCTGTCCTTTCTTGCCATACGTTTGGATCTTCCTGACTACGGCGCTGCTGAAGAAAAAGCACTGATCGGCGAAAAAGATTCCGGGGCGGAACCGGCAGCTGCCTGCCCATCCCATAAAAATATCCTCGTCTATGCTGCCGTTCTGGTGTTCCTGTTTGGTCTGCTGAACAGCAGCGGTTTTTCGTTCCCTTCCTCGGATATCGGCGGAGCTGTGAATGTGGAATTCTCACGGCTTGTCTATGCCGCCGGCCTGATTATCGCCGGGTATGTGACGGACAGAAGCCGGCGGTATGGTGCAGCCGCTGCGCTGACCGTGCTGGTGATCCCGTTTGTCCTGCTGGCACTGAACGGGGAATCGGTTCCTGCAATCATATTCTGGGCTCTCAGCTACTTTACTTTCGGTTTTTATTCTGTGTACAGAGTGATCCTGTTCTCTGACATGGCTTCCGAACGGGGAATCCTTCATCTGGCCGGTATCGGTCTTATGATCGGAAGGATCGGGGAAGCAGCCGGAGAAGGAATCTGCCTTGCCCTGCGGGAGCATGTCATAGTGCTCGTTGTGCTGACAGCATTATTGTTCGCCGTTACGGTCATCCTGTTCTTCTTTATTTATCAGGAACTGTATGTTTCCCGGGCGGAACAGCAGAATGAACGGGCGCATTTTGAGCAGTTCGCCCTTAAACATGATCTGTCTGTGAGAGAAAGAGAAGTGCTGCGGCAGATTTTTGAAGGGAAAACAAATGCCGAGATCGCAGAAGCATTGTTTATATCTGAGAATACGGTGAAATTCCATGTCCGGAACCTGCTGCAGAAGACGGGATGCAGGAACCGAAAAGAACTGTACTCTGCTTTTTTCAATGACTGACCGGATAAAAATGCGCCCTATCCCAAAACTACCCTTCCTAATGGACAGCTTCTGTCTCCCGTGTATTGAGCCGCCGGCCGATTTATTGTAGTGTGTAGATGTACAGGCACTCTGCCTGGCTCAATAGAGGAGGATAGATTATGGACAGGAAAGAGGTTATCAAAAACAGAAAACGGTTCGAAAGGAAGATGGTCAGGTTTCTCGCGGTGCAGATCCTGGCAGTCTGTCTGGTTCTCTCCGCCGTGCCCTGCAGCGTAAAAGCCGCCGATAACGAGCTGCACAATCCGGTCATCAATAACGGTGTGACGACATGGGACTGCATCTGGTTCGGCAATTATTATCAGAGCAGTTCCGATAAGAAGGAACCTGTTAAATGGCGTGTGCTGCATGTGAGCGGGGGCGATGCCCTGCTTCTTGCGGATGTAAATCTTGACTGCCAGCCTTATCATGATACCTATGACTATATTACCTGGGAGGGCTGCAGCCTCAGAAAATGGCTGAACAATGATTTCATGAATACGGCATTTACTTCTGCGGAGAGAGCTGCCATCAAGACCGTGACGAATAAGACGGAGATCAGTCCGTATGCCAATTTTACCGAAGCTTATGGCGGAAATGATACCGAGGACCGGGTCTTCTGCCTGGCCTGGGAAGACCTTGTGAATCCTGCCTATGGTTTCCCGGCAGATACCAATAAGGCAGATGCACGGATCGCAAGAAATTCTGATTACACGGTAGAGAAGGGCGTGCTCGTAGCAAAGGCGGCCGGTTATGAAGGAAATTCATGGTGGTGGCTGAGGACGCCCGGATATTATAACAAAAGTGCTTCCTTCATAAGCCACGATGGCGCATTTCCGGTGTTTACCGGAGAATCCGGCGGCGTTGCCGTAACCTCTTCTTTCCCGGGCGTGCGGCCCGCGCTGCATATCAATCTGTCAAAGGCGGTCTGGAGCAAGGCCGGGCAGGTGACAAGCGAGGACAAGGAGTCTACCTTAAAAAGCGATGATGACGGGCAGGAGGTTTCCGCCGATCCAGCTGTCAAAGAAACAGTCACAAAAAATAAAGAGTATACCATTTCCGGGATGAAGTACAAGGTCACAAATGCTGACATGAACGGCAAAGGCACTGTGATGCTTACCGGGACCACGACAAAGAAAAGCAAACTGAAAAAGCTGACGGTGCCTGCGACTGTGAAGATCAGCGGTGCAGTATTCAAAGTCAATGCCATCGGAAAGCAGGCATTCAGGAAATATACGAAGCTGGGAACTGTTGTCGTCGGGAAAAATGTTGCAGTGATCGGAGCAGGCGCCTTTGAAGGAGATACCGCTCTTGGCAAGGTGACGATCGGAGAGAGCGTGACCAAACTTGAGAAGAATGTTTTCTCGGGGGATAAAAAGCTGAAGACGATAAAGATAAAATCAGCTAAACTGAAGTCGGTCGGAAGAAATGCGATCAAGAGCATAGACAAGAGCGCCGTCATCGCGGTGCCGAAGAAACAGCTGAAGAAGTATCAGAAACTGTTCTCTTCCGGGACCGGTTTCAAAAAGACGATGAAGATCAAATAGTAAAA
>CAMOZZ010000074.1 GCA_946631165.1 uncultured Lachnospiraceae bacterium
CCCAGACCGCAGGATTTCTTCGCCTGCAACGCGCCCATCAAGGGACTTTACGAGCTGGGCGTGGAAGTGGAAGAGAATTCCGAACTGGATCTGTTCGTAAGCTATAAGGAGCATGCGGGAGACGCCCGTATTCCGGATGTCTGCAAGGATATGGCGGAGGAGATGGGAGAAGGAAAGTACTATCCCGAGATGCTGGAGAGAATGGCGCAGTTCGAACTTACCCTGCTCGACTGGGCAGAGACGCACAAGGGCGCACGCAAATACGTTGCTTTCGCTGACAAGTGCTGGCCCGCTTTCCCGGAGCAGTTCGGATTTGAGCCCTGCTTCGTGAACTCCAGACTGGCAAGCCGCGGCATCCCGGTATCCTGTGAAGTGGATATCTACGGCGCGCTTTCCGAGTATATCGGCGCCTGCGTATCCGGCGATGCGATCACCCTGCTTGACATCAACAATTCCGTACCGAAGTCCATGTACGAAGAGAGCATCAAGGGCAAGTTCGATTATGTCCTTACCGATACCTTCATGGGATTCCACTGCGGCAATACCCCTTCCTGCAAGATGTGCGCGGACAGAGCCATCAAGTATCAGCTGATCCAGCACAGACTGCTTGAGCCCGCCGGCAGCGATCCTGATTTCACGAGAGGAACGCTGGAAGGCGATATCGCACCCGGCGAGATCACTTTCTACCGTCTGCAGTGCGACAGCAACGGTGATCTCCGTTCCTACATCGCAGAGGGCGAGGTACTGCCGGTAGCGACACAGTCCTTCGGCGGCATCGGTATCTTCGCGATCCACGAGATGGGCAGATTCTACCGTCACGTACTGATCCAGAAGAGATATCCTCATCACGGCGCAGTGGTATTCGGGCATCATGGAAAGGCTCTGTTCGAGGTGTTCAAGTTCCTGGGCGTGAAGGATATCGCTTACAACCAGCCCAAGAGCCTGCCTTATCCGACAGAGAATCCGTTCGCATAAAGCAGCAGACAATCATGAAGACAGTATAAAAAAGAAGGCACTTTCCTCCGGAATCATTCTCCGGAGGAAAGTGCCTTTTTGCCGGCGGCATTACTTTGCTTTCACGCTTTTCGGCGTGCTGTATTTTCCGTAAACAGTCTCACCGTTCACTTTTTTATAAGCACGTATTTTGACAAAATACTTTTTGCCTGGCTGGAGCTTTTTCCCACCGACTTTTTTGATCGATGCTTTTGCCGTGGAAGCCTTTTTGATCACGGTGACTTTTTTATAACCGCTCTTTTTTTTCAGGGAAGCATACACCTGGTATCCTTTTACATCCGTCATTTTTTTCCAGGTGATATTCAGTTTCTTTTTGGCAGCCTTCACTTTAACGCCGGTCACTTTCGGGACTTTTCTGGCTTGTGCGGAATCGAGCATCAGATAATAGCGGCCGCCGATTCCGATATCCCATGCGGTGACTTTGATATAATACTTTCCTTTGGACACATTTACCTTTTCACCAAGGGCAGCAGCATGGGGATCAAATTTGTAAATGGCCTGGACCTCCTGCATATACTGATCATACAGGATCGCGCTGCCGACCTTTTCTTCGAAGATCAGGCTTAAAGCGATCGTATCTTTCTTCTTCAGCGTGAAGGTATACCAGTCCTCGTTGTCTTTGTATAAACTCTCCTCTGCATCGCCCTGCGCGGTGACAAATCCGCTGACCTGCTTAAAAGGGGTGAGTGCCTGAGCATGCTGCTGATCATTATTCGGCTCGCTGTCACCGGAAGAGACAGGGAGAAAAGATGTTTTCAGGGAAATGCCGCTTCCCATCGGCTGGATATCGATATAGTAGGTGCCGGGCATCACATAGACAGGCTGATCGGCAAAATCGGAAGTATAGGAATAAACAAGGGATTTGCCGTCCGCATCCAGCAGATGAAAGTAGAACATGGTGTAATTGCGGGTGGAATCCCAGATGGAGATATCCAGTTTACCGTTTTGGGTCACGTTAAGCGTATAGCGGCTGATGGTATTTTCCTGATAGACAACAGACTTTTCGGGATTGTTTGGGGAAACGGATCCCCGGTCCGCAGTCACAGGATCTTCCGCTTTTACGGTCAGCGGCGCGAGCAGGCAAAGCAGCGTCAGAACGATAACTGTCATGATGGGTCTTAATGTTTTCATAATTTCCTCCTTCATATTCCTGGCGGAATGGATTGCTTTTTTTGTTTACACTCTATAGACGCGGAAATCCCGGAAACGGATTTAAGGTTTTGAAAAAAATTTATAATTTTATTTATGGCTGAATGTCTGTCTGTACGGTTTCCGGGGCCGGTGCCTGCCGCTGGCCGCAGCGAGGGCAGAACTTCTGATCGGCTGTTAATTCAAATCGGCATTTGCAGCATCGCATGGGAGAGACCTCATATAAATGATATGATTACTAAAAATATAGTATATAAAGAGCGAAAATACAAGTAAAGCCGGCATGATTTACAGTGCTGCGGACGGAAGGAGCATTTTGAAAAAAGGAAATTCCAATGCAGGAAGCAGGGTGCTGTTTGTGGGATATTCATTTTGGTTGAATTCTGTGGATGATTGATTTATAATATCCTTAACAGGACAGCTGGAAGGGTGGTTAGGGCACCCGACCCGGCGAAGTGTTGACTAAGTAATAGCCGTTGTCTCGCCAAAGATCAGACGGCTATTTCTTATTGTACAGAGAAAGAATTCCAATAACGACTAATGCAAACTGCAGAAGAAGATACAGTAATTCAAAATCAGACATAAGATCCCCCCTTTCCGAACAGGCTCGGATCGGGTGCAGCGCGTCCTCCGGCTGCCCGGCTAAGGACACTATAAAAAACAAAACAGCACTTCTTCCGGCGGCTGAATCCCGGATTCCGAAGTGCTGTATTTGTATTTTAGGACTGTCTATTGACCATGTCAATGTTGAAATCTCCGCTTTTCAAAAGTATACTGTTTAGTAAATACGTTCTTCCCGGAGGGAACCATGGGCTATTCAGCGCTTATTATTGATGACGAACCGATCATCCGCATGGATCTGGCAGACCAGCTGGCCTCTGCCGGTTTTCAGGTGCTCGGAGAAGCCGGCGACGGGTATGATGCCGTCGATCTCGCAAGACGTTATCATCCGGATGTCGTCCTGATGGACATCAATATGCCGATGTTCGACGGGCTTACCGCAGCCGGACAGATCATGGAGGAGCATCTCGCGAAAACGGTCATCATGATCACCTCATTCTGTGACGATGATTTTGTGGCGCGGGCGAGTAAGATCGGTGTCGGCGGGTATCTTGTCAAGCCGATCCGCAGCGAGAACCTGCTGCCTGCGATCGAGATCGCCATGGGGCAGAGCCAGCGTTTTGAGGAAGCGCGAAAACGGGAAGAAGAAGCGCTTAAAAAGATCGAAGAGCAGAAAATGATCGGCAGAGCGAAGTCGATCATCGCCCGGAAGCAGAACATCAGTGAAAGAGAAGCGCTCGCTTTTCTGCAGAAAGCAAGCATGGGAAAAAGGGTATCCATGGCGGAGTATGCTGCGAGGATCGTGGAGACCTATTCACCTGACGGAAAGATCCTGAAAGCCAAGCAACTGCTGATGGAGAAATATAATCTTTCTGACCGGGCAGCCTATAAGCGGCTGAGAAGCATGGCTGAAACGGACGGCTGCACCATCGGTGAAATGGCTGCAAAGATCCTCGGAGAATGAAGGAGCGGATATGCAGGAAAATGTTCTTTCCCTCTGTTCGGAATATACAGATCTTTCGGAAGAGGATCAGATCTTTATAAAAAACTATGCGGCGGGGCTTCCTGCGATCGCCGAGATCAGCGGCGCGGATATCTTCCTGGACTGCCTTTGCCGGGACGGGAAAAGCGCAGTCGTTGTTGCGGAAGCAAGGCGTACGGACGGCCATTCTCTTTATCAGGAAGATGTTGTCGGGAAGATGGCATTTCCGGACAATGAGCCGGGCGTATTCCGGGCTTTCCAGACCGGGAAAGCATGCAGGGAACTGCGGGCCGTCACGCAGGAAAACGTACCGGTCCAGCAGAATGCCGCCCCGGTTTTTACAGAGAGCGGAAAACTTGCCGCAGTTCTGATCCGCGAACAGAGTATCCGAGACCAGCTGGCGAGGAACCGGAAATATGAGGAAGTGACCCAGACGAACCAGCGGCTGCAGGAGACGATCGCGAGCCTGGAGGAACAGCCGTCTGCCGATATTGCAGAACGTCAGTATATGGCGGTGCAGCTGCGGGAAATGAGCCACCGGATCAAGAACAATCTGCAGATGCTCTCCAGCATGATGAGCATGGAAGCCAGACGGTGTGAGAATGCTGAAGCAGAGACAATTCTGAATAAAAATGTAGCAAGAATATTGACGGTCGCGTCATTTCATGATATGTTAACTACACTGGGGGCAGGTTCCGATGTTTTCGTGAAACCGCTCATTGAAAAAGTAATTGAGTGTGTGCGTACCTGTATTCCCGGGGACGGATGCGACATCGATTTTGTGATCACAGGCAGTGATCTTACGGTTTCCGCCGGTATGGCTGCTGCGTTGATGATGGCAGTCAATGAGCTGCTTACGAACAGTGCCAGACATGCTTTCCCCGGAAGGGAGACCGGCCGGATCGATATAAAGATGCTGGAGAATCCTCCATACAGAAGCATCCTGATTGCCGATGACGGAATCGGATTTGACAGCGATGCCAGAAATGTGCGTTCTCTCGGACTCAGTATCGTGGATGCGACGGTACGGGACAAGCTGAAAGGCGTGTTCAGCATCAGTTCCGGCATGAACGGCGGCGTCAGTGCGCGCATAGATTTTTAGATAACAATTACAATTGAAATACAGTGCCACAACAGAGTGGCAATGGTCGGCAACGGAGCCAGGATTGAAGCAGTATGCTTCGATCGGGTTTTGTTGCTTTTTTATTATGCATACCGGGAGACACCATGGAAATATTAAGCGTCGGCATTGATATAGGCACCACCACCACCCAGCTGGTGGCGAGCCGTCTTGTGATCGAGAACAAGGCGTCTGCTTTCACTGTCCCCCGGATCCATATCGTCAGCAAGGAGATCATCTACCGCAGCAAAGTGTATTTTACGCCGTTCCTGAATGAACTGGATATCGACGGCGACGGTGTGTACCGGATCATTCAGACCGAGTATGAAGCGGCAGGGCTTACGCCGGATACCGTGGCGACCGGCGCTGTGATCATTACCGGTGAAGCTGCGAGAAAACAGAACGCGGAAATGATTCTGACCAGGCTGTCCTCGCTGGCCGGCCAGTTCGTGGTATCGACCGCGGGACCGGATCTGGAATCGATCATCGCGGGAAAAGGTTCCGGTGCCTGCGCGTATTCAAAAGAGCACAAATGCACAGCAGTGAATGCCGATATCGGCGGCGGCACGACCAATATCGCGGTCTATGAAAACGGCGAGACCGTTTCCTGCACCTGCATTGATATCGGCGGGCGGCAGATCAGGGTAGACCAGGGGAAGATCACCTAAATAAGCCCTTCAGCACGGCGGATCGCGGAGGACATGCGGCTCGGCCTGGAACTTGGGCAGGATGCCGATCTCCGGAAACTGACGCAGCTGACGGACCGTATGGCGGAACTGATCTTCCTGCAGATGTTCGAACCGGGATCGGATCCGCTGCTGGAAGCGGTCCGTACGAAAAGCGCAGGGTCGATCCAGAGTCCCGGAAGGGATGCGGCGGTATTCCTGTCCGGCGGCGTGGCGGCGTGCGTGTTCGGAAATCATAAGGAAGATTTTCCGTTCGGCGATATCGGCGTGCTGCTCGGCAGATCGATCGCGAAGAATCATTGGTTCCGGGAATCGAAGGTGGAACATTCCGCGGAAATGATCCGTGCGACCGTTGTCGGAGCAGGAGTGCATCTGGTATCGATCAGCGGATCGACGATAACATACACGCCGGATCTTCTTCCGCTAAGAAATGTTCCGGTATTAAAACTGACGGATGAGGAGGTCGCGCGCTGGAGAAGCGGGGATGACGGCTATATCGCGGACCGTCTCCGCTGGTTCTCCCAGGCGACGGACGATCCTGTCCTGGCGCTTGGCTGGAACGGATGGAAGTCTCCGACCTTTAAGGAAATAAAGGAAATGGCGGAGCGGGTGAGAAATGTCTATGACGCCCCGGATCTTAAGAAACTGCCGATCATCCTGATCATTGAAGAGGATATGGCAAAATCCCTCGGACAGTCGATCCGGATCCTGCTTCCCGAACGGAAGCTGATCTGCATCGACAGCGTCGGGATCAGAGAGGGAGATTATGTGGATCTGGGAAGTCCGATCATGAACGGAGTGGCAATACCGGTGGTCGTTAAGACACTGGTCATGGGATAAACAGGCAGTTGAAGTAATTGATTGTAAAAGAAAAAGCTGTCATCCTGAGGAGTGAAACGACGAAGGATCTTCGCCCTGAAACAAGCGGTTTTAAGAAAGCCAAAGGTGAGAAACAGCGGATTTTCAGAGCAGAAGGCTTTCCGCGGAATGACAGGAATGTCAACACGAATAACGGTACTGAACTGGGAGACGAATTATGAGACTCAAAACAAAACTGGCCGGCGAGATCCATCGCTTCCGGGACCTGAAGGACGTGATGAACAAGGCCAACGAGGAAAAATCCGGCGATATCCTGGCCGGCATCGCAGCGGAGACCGCACTGCAGCGGATCGCCGCAAAGGAAGTCCTCTCGAACGTTCTTCTGAGCGATCTGTACAACAATCCGGCGGTCCCTTATGAGGACGATGAAGTGACCAGGCTCAATATCGACGGTCTGAACATGACCGTTTACAACCAGATCAAAAACTGGTCGGTCGCCGAACTCAGGGAATGGATCCTTTCCTACGGGACGTCGGAAGAGGATATCAAGCGCGTGAGCCGGGGGCTTACGGCGGAAATGGTCGCTGCTGTATGCAAGATCATGAGCAATCTGGATCTGATCTATGCCTGCAACAAGATCCGCATTTCCGCGCACTGCAATACCACGATCGGGCTCAGGGGAACACTTTCCACGAGACTGCAGCCGAACCATCCCACAGATAATGTGGAAGGCATCATTGCTTCCGCGCTGGAAGGCCTGTCCTACGGCGTCGGCGATGCGCTGATCGGCCTGAATCCGGTAAACGATACGGCGGACAACATTGCCCGCTGCATGGACGCGCTGTCCGAGCTGAAATACAAATACGAGATTCCTACGCAGACATGCGTGCTTGGACATATCACATCCCAGATCGAAGCGGTCAACAAAGGCGCGGCTACAGACTGCATCTTCCAGAGTATCGCCGGATCCCAGAAGGGAAATGAGGCCTTCGGCTTCAATACGGAGATCATAATGGAAGGATGGGATCTGATGAAGAAAGTCGGTCACGGCACCGGTCCGAACGTGATGTATTTTGAGACCGGGCAGGGCTCCGAGCTTTCTTCCGACGCGAACTACGGTGCGGACCAGGTGACCATGGAAGCCAGATGCTACGGCTATGCGAGGAACTTCCAGCCGTTCATGGTCAATACGGTCGTTGGTTTCATCGGCCCGGAATATCTGTATGACAGCCGGCAGGTCATCCGCGCAGGCCTGGAAGATCATTTTATGGGCAAGCTTACCGGCATCCCGATGGGCTGCGACTGCTGTTATACGAACCATATGATGGCGGATCAGAATGATATAGAGAATCTGACCACGCTTCTGTCAGCCGCCGGCTGCAACTACGTGATCGGCATTCCGGCCAGCGACGACGTCATGCTGAACTACCAGACGAATTCCTATCACGATGCCAATGCCGTCCGTGAAGTGCTGAACTTAAGGCCCATCCGCGAATTTGAGATCTGGTGCGAGAAAATGGGGATCATGGAGAACGGACGCCTGACCAAGTATGCCGGCGACCCGACGATCTTTATGGGAAGGGGGAAGTGATCAATGGATCAGAACCAGCTGGAAGCTTTGATCCGCGAGGTAGTCGCGGAGGTCATGGGCGCGAAGACCGGCGATGTTCCGGCCGCGCTCGTAAACGATGTCGGGAGTACTGTAAAACAGGCAGCAGCACAGAGCCAGACCGTGATCGACGATATCCCCGATGACGAGCTCGTTGATATCTGCAGCCATGAAGTCCGCCAGCGGATCCTCATCGCGCATCCGATGGATACGGAGATGATGGACAGGATGCGGCAGATGACGAACGCCCGTATCGGTGCGGGACGCGCCGGATCGAGACTGAACACGGTCACGATGCTCACGCTGAGAGCAAATCATGCGCAGGCGAGAGATTCTGTATTCAGTGAAGTCGACCAGGCGCTGCTCGATGAAATGAATCTGTTTTCCGTAAAGACCCGCTGTACGGATAAGAACAATTACCTGACCAGGCCGGATATGGGCCGCAGGCTGGATGACGAAGGCCGGGCCATACTGGAGCAGAAATGCAAGAAACATGTGCAGGCGCAGGTATATGTAAGTGACGGGCTCAGTTCGAAAGCGGTCGAAGCCAATGTGAGGGATATCCTTCCCGCGATCATGAGCGGACTGGAAAGTTTCGGGATCAGTACGGGAACACCGTTCTTTGTGGAGTACGGACGCGTCGGCGTGATGGATGAGATCAGTGAGCTGCTGGATGCGGAAGTCACCTGCGTGCTTCTGGGTGAACGCCCCGGACTTTCTACGGCGGAGAGCATGAGCGCCTATCTGGCCTATCGGGCAACGATCGGCATGCCGGAATCCCGCCGGACTGTGGTCAGCAACATCCATAAGGATGGAATCAACTCGGTGGAAGCCGGCGCTTACGTAGCGGAGATCATCCGCATTATGCTGGAGAAGAAAGCCAGCGGCGTAGATCTGAGTTTATAGAGTTACGATTCACAGAGCATCTGAAAAATACAGCCTGACCGTGCCTGCACGGGGAGAGATGTATTTTCAGATGGGAACTGCGAAGCAGGAACCGCCGGCTCATAAGAAAATCAGCCGCAAAGCGGCAATAGAGCTGCGAAGCAGCGGGATTTTCGCATGAGTCGGACTGTGAAGTGTAACGAATAGGAGGATAATCACAATGAGAGGAGATCCAGTACGGGCAACCGTATTAAATATGAAGATACTGCCCAATGCCGATCCCGCCATGCTCGCCAGACTGGAAGTGCCGGAAGGGCATGTAGCGCTCGGTCTGATCACCACGGATATCGATGATGTTTCCTACGCAGCGCTTGATGAAGCGACAAAGAAAGCGGATGTACAGGTGGCTTATGCGAGATCAATGTATGCCGGATCTGCCAATGCCAATACAAAATTCGCGGGAGAATTCATCGGGATCCTATCCGGACCGAGTCCCAGTGATGTGAGAAGCGGGCTCGCCGCGATGGTCGAGTACATCGAGAATGACAGCTGTTTCTACAGTGCGAATGACGATGACAGTGTTGTATATTTCAACCAGACCATTTCGCGTACAGGCAGTTATCTTTCGAAAATGGCGGAGGTTCCGGAAGGGACGGCGATGGCCTATCTGATCGCACCGCCGTTGGAAGCAATGTATGCGATGGATTTCGCGCTGAAGGCAGCGGATGTGGAAATGAAAGTGTTCTACGGGCCGCCCACGGAGACGAACTTCGCAGGAGGCCTTCTGGTGGGAGAACAATCCGCATGCCGGGCGGCGTGCATTGCATTCGCGGAAGCGGTGGAATACGCCGCAGAGAATCCGCAGGTGTTGACGTAGATGAATAAAGCCCGATCGCAAAGCGGACATAAGCAGAAAGCTTGCTTTCGAGGTTATGTACGCTTTAGCGATGCTAAACAAGTATGAGCAAAAAAGGCACGCGACACTATAGGTACAGTAAAGATGTTATGCTGAGAGCGTGGCGATTTGCGAATACTTGTCGGAGCGTGAGAGCTGCTTGCAGCGAAACGATCCGGGGGCTTTATGAACATTGAACAAAACAGAATCGAGGTGAATATGAACATGGATGATGATCTTCGTTCCATACAGGGCGTGCGTGATCAGATCCGAAGCTCCAAAAAGGCGCTGGAAGCGCTGTCAACATGGTCCCAGCAGGACATTGACAGGCTCGTAAAGAACGTCATGGAGCACTGCCATAAGCAGGCCGAATATCTGGCAAA
>CAMOZZ010000075.1 GCA_946631165.1 uncultured Lachnospiraceae bacterium
TTGATCGCCTCGGCCAGCGCGTCTTTCTCCGCCTGCGCCTCTGCGAGATCCTTTCCGAGTGTAGTGAAGTATGTTTTGATCTTCGGCTCTGTGCCGGAAGGTCTCACGACCACCGTCGCGCCGTCTTCCAGACCGTAGATCAGTACGTTCGCCTTCGGCAGTCCGGTCTCCTCGGGCTTCGCATAGTCTGTCGCTTTCACGACCTTCTTTCCTGCGAATTCCGCGGGCGGGCACTCTCTGAGGCCGTTCATGATGCCGGCCATCTTGTCCATGCCGGACAGTCCCGGGAACTCAAAGCTGTCGACCTTATTGAGGTAACGGCCGTACTGTGCGTAGATCTCCTCCAGACGTTCCTTGATGGAAGAGCCGATCGAACGATAGTATGCAGCCATCTCGCAGATCAGCATCGATCCCACGATCGCATCCTTATCTCTTACATACGGTCCCGCCAGATAGCCGTAGCTCTCTTCGAAGCCGAAGATGAATCTGTCCTCTTCGCCCTTCTGCTCCAGGCCCAGGATCTGATCGCCGATCCATTTGAAGCCGGTCAGAACATTGCGCATCTCGATTCCGTAATGGGCTGCGACAGCATCCGCCAGCGGCGTGGAAACGATGGATTTCACCGCGACCGGATCCTTCGGCATGGTGCCCTTCTCGATTCTGCCGGCGCAGATGTAATCCAGCAGCAGAACGCCCATCTCATTTCCGCTGACCAGCTCATAGGAGCCGTCCGGGCACTTCATGGCGATGCCGACACGGTCCGCATCAGGGTCGGTCGCGAGCATCAGATCCGCGCCGGTCTCCTTCGCAAGCTCCAGGCCCTTCTCCAGTGCGGCATAGATCTCGGGGTTCGGATAGGAGCAGGTGGTGAAGTAGCCGTTCGGATACTCCTGCTCGGGAACGATCGTGATATCCGTGATGCCCATGTCCTTCAGCACGCGAGTGACCGGGACCAGGCCGGTGCCGTTGAGCGGTGAATAGACAAGTTTCAGGCCGGCAGTCTTGCAGAGACCGGGTCTTACCTGGCATGCTTCAATCGCGGCGTACAGTGCTTCCTTGCAGTCGTCGCCGACGAACTTGATCAGGCCTTTCTCCACGCCTTCCGCGAAGCTCATGTACTTCGCGCCTGTCAGCACATCCGTCTTCTGGATCGAATCGTAAACGACCGCTGCGGCATCATCTGTCATCTGGCAGCCGTCCGGGCCGTAAGCTTTGTAACCATTATACTGGGCCGGATTATGAGAAGCGGTCACCATAATGCCGGCATTGCATTTATAATAACGTGTCGCGAACGAAAGCGCCGGAACGGGCATCAGCTCGTCATAGATCCGTACCTTGATGCCGTTTGCCGCCAGTACGCCGGCAGCGCCTCTGGCAAAATTCCAGCCCTTCAGGCGGCTGTCATAGCTGATGGCCACGGTCTGCGTGCCGCCCTGCGTCTTCACCCAGTCGGCAACGCCCTGTGTTGCCTGGCGGACGACCCAGATATTCATTCTGTTCGTACCGGCACCGAGCGTGCCGCGAAGTCCGGCGGTACCGAATTTCAGCGCGACGGCGAATCTTTCCTTGATCGCGTCGTCATCGCCTTCGATCCTACGGAGTTCCGTGCCGAGATCCACATCCAGCAGATCAGCTTCGAGCCAGCGTTTGTATTCATCCTGATACATATTCATCCCGTCCTTTTCTTGTCCTTATTTTAGTGGAAATTGCTATATCATAAGATTACCTGATTACGTGGAATATCTCAAGCATTAAATTTGTAAAAATTACGGGCAGACGCACCAAAGCTGCCGCGGCAGCTTTTTACGTTCAGTCTTCTCGCGGATCGCCCCAGAAGAAGAGGGCGAGCGTCCCCGGGCCGGTGTGGCTGCCGATCGTCGCGCCGATCGGGAAGATCTGCACTTTCCCGTTCAGATCCGGGAACTTTCTTTCGATCATGGCAGCGATCATTTCCGCCTGTTCCTGACGGAGCGAATGGCAAATAAAGCATTTTTCGGAATACCCCGCGCCGTCCTGTGCATGCTTCTCCATCATTTCCACGGTCCTCTGCATCACCTTTTTCATCCCGCGTATTTTCTCGCGGGGGGTGAGCTTTCCTTCATGATCCACGTTCAGAAGCGGGCAGATATTCAGCAGCTGGCCGAACATGCCCGCTGTTTTGGAAATTCTGCCGCCGCGGATATAATACGTCAGGTCTGTGGAATAGAACCAGTGATGCACCTTGCGTTTGTTCTCTTCCGCCCAGGCATACAGTTCATCGATGCCCATTCCCGCATCTCTCAGATCGGCCAGCTTATCCACGAACAATCCGTATCCACTCGAGGCGCCGAGGGAATCGACGACATAGATTTTTCTGTCCGGATAGAATTCCTTCAGATCTTCCTTTGCGATCATGGCGGACTGATAGGTCCCCGAGATGCCTGAAGAAACGGTAACGTGCAGGATATCCAGCCCCTGTTCCAGAAACGGCTTCCAGAAATCACTGTATTCGCTGACGGAGATCTGCGATGTTTTCGTATCCGCACCGGCGTCCATCCGCTTAAACAGTTCTTCCGGCGAAATGCTGTCTCCGCAGTCGTCCAGATATTCCACCCCGTCCAGTTCGAAGTGGAAAAATACTACTTTGATGTCTCTTTCCTTAAAATGCTCTTTCGAAAGATCCGCTGTCGAACAGCAGGTCAGTACATAATTTCCCATGTTCTTTCTTCTCCTTTAGCGTCTCTGCAGACGCCAGAAACATAATTTGACTACAGTCTCTGTCTGACTATCCCCCCCGCTATCTTATACGATTTTCTGCTTTAAGTCTACCCTTTCATGCCTGCAGCGTCCCCCGGGGCACACCTGTACGCTTATGCGCCCCTCCGCATTCCGCCTGCAGGCCGATGCGTTTTGTTCCGGCTTTTCCCGTACTTTTTGCTTTTTATCTGCAGCGATCAGTGATATATTGATACTGTATCAAAAACCTGTCATTGTATTATTTTGCGGCAGTACAGAAAGGAGAAGTACAGATGTCTTACGAGAAACTGTTTTCACCGGGTTTCATCGGCTCACTGGAACTGAAGAACCGCATTGTCATGCCTGCAATGGGCTGCTCGCTCGCAGAATCAACGGGCGAAGCCGGCGCCCGGATCATCAAATATTATGCTGACCGCGCCAGAGGCGGCGCCGGGCTGATCATCACCGAGATCACAAGAGTGGATGATGAGACGGGCGTAGGCACGCCGAACCAGCTCAGTGTCACAAATACGCACATGATCGCGCAGCTCTCCCGCCTTGTCGAGGCGGTCCATGCCTACGATACCAAAATCTTTGTCCAGCTGCACCATCCGGGCAATCAGACGCCGAGCCGCCTGATCGGCGGAAAGCAGCCAGTCTCCGCGTCGGATGTGACCTGCAGGGTCATCGGCGAACAGCCCCGTGCCCTCAAGACGGAGGAAGTCGAAGGACTTGTAAAGAAATTCGTGACCGGCGCAGTCATCGCCCAGAAAGCTGGCCTGGACGGCGTGGAGATCCATGCGGCACACGGTTATCTGGTCAGCCAGTTCCTGTCCCCGCACACCAACAAACGTACTGATAAATACGGCGGAAGCTTTGAAGGCAGAATGCGTTTCGTCACCGAGATCATCATGGGGATCAAGGCATACTGCGGTCCGAAATTCCCCATTTCCGTGCGTATGAACGGAAGTGATTATCTGGAAGACGGCATTACCGAAGAAGACGCGATCCACCAGGCAAAGTATCTGGAAGCGCTCGGCATCAGCTGTCTGAACGTCAGCTGCGGCACCTATGATTCCGGCGCGACCATCATCGAGCCGAACTATTTTGCGGAAGGCTGGAAACGCCATCTCGCAGCGAACATCAAAAAAGCGGTGAATATTCCCGTCATCGCCGTCTGCAACATCAAACATCCCGCCTTTGCCGAAGAAATGCTCGAAGCCGGCGACACGGATTTCATCGGCATCGCGCGCGGCCATCTGGCGGATCCCGACTGGGGCGTCAAGGCACAGGCCGGCCAGGATAAGCTGATCCGCAAATGCATCGGCTGCATGGAATGCTTCCGCATCCTCAACGACGGCCTCCCGCTCGGCTGCACACTGAATCCCGTGATCGGCCGCGAATTCGAGTACGGCGACGAGAAACTTGTAAAGAACGGGACCGGACGGAAGATCGCGGTCGTCGGCGGAGGCCCCGCAGGCATGGAAGCCGCGCTGACGCTGGCAAAACGCGGATTTGAGACCACCCTTTTCGAAGCAGCTGATAAGCTCGGCGGCACTGCGAATCTGGCGGCGATCCCTCCGAACAAGGGGATGCTGAACGAATTTGTCGAAACAATGGCAGCGCAGCTTGCGGCAGCCGGCGTCAAAGTATGTACCGGCGTATGCGCGACTCCTGAATTGGTCAAAGAGACCGGCGCGGAAGCCGTCTTCATCGCCGCGGGCGGAAAGCCCGTTCTCCCGCCGATCCCCGGAATCGAAAATGCTGTCACGGCGGAAGATGTGCTGTCCGGCAAAGCACAGGTAAGCGGTGAGAATATCGTCATCATCGGCGGCGGCGTCACCGGCCTTGAGACAGCGGAATATCTGGCGCCCGGCCGCCATGTGACCGTGGTGGAGATGCTTGACAAGATCGGCGGCAATCTGTATCCGTCCGTCGTGATGCATCTGGCACAGGAGATCATGAAGAACGGCGGCATGATCGCCAAAGGAAAGAAACTGACTGCTATAGAAGGCGTCACGGTGACTGTGGAAGACACAAAGACCGGCGAAGCAAGCGCGATTCCTGCCGATACAGTCATCCTGGCGATGGGCGTCCGCTCCAACCGTCCGGACCTGGATGCGTTCAGGGAAGCATTCGGCGGAAAGGTGATCCTGGTCGGCGATTCCGCAAAGCCCGGACAGATCTATGACGCGCTGCATTCCGGCCACGACAGGGCCTTTGTTTACTGAACGAAGCGTAATGCGGAAAACGCTTGACGTCTCCCGCATAATGCACTATCGTTATAATATGATTTACCCCTGTATCCCGGCATCCTTTTTCCGGGACCGCACAGGGAGCAACTGACAATAAAGAAAAAAGAGGGCAGGCTGCCTGCATCCCCGAAGATGCTGCCGATCGTCTGCCTTCTCTTTCGCCCCTGCAATCGAACATATGTTCCCTTTTTTGATATTATGAGAAACGAAAACGACCAATTTCAGACTGCAGACCCGCTCTCAGAAGATATTTTCATCGCGATCGACCAGAAATCGTTTTACGCCAGCATCGAATGCGTGGCCCGCGGCATGGATCCGCTGCGGGCCAACCTGCTGGTCGCCGACCCCACCCGTTCGGACAAGACCATCTGCCTGGCTGTCAGCCCGGCCCTGAAGGCCATCGGGGTCCCGTCCCGGCCGAGGCTTTTTGAAGCAAAACAGGCGATCCGGCTCTACGAACAGACCCACCATACCCGGATCCTCTACTGCATCGCGACGCCCCGGATGGCGGAATATGAACGCGTCTCCGCGCTGATCTACTCTGTTTACCTTCGTTACGCCGCAGCGGAAGACATCCATGTGTACAGTATAGACGAAGCATTCATTTACGCCACGCCGTATCTCCATCTGTATGAAAAAGAAGCGGAACAGACCGGCCGGCATCCGGCGCATATCATGGCCATGACCATGATCCGCGATGTCCTGCGCACGACCGGCATCACCGCCACTGTCGGCATCGGCACGAACCTGTATCTTGCCAAAGTCGCGATGGATATCGTTGCCAAAAAAGCGCCGCCCGACAAAGACGGCGTGCGGATCGCGGAACTGAACGAAAGCTCCTACTGCTACCGGCTCTGGGATCATGCGCCGCTCACCGATTTCTGGCAGATCGGGCCGGGCAAGGCCAGACGCCTGCAGAAGAACTTTATGTTTACCATGGGAGAGGTTGCCCTGCGGTCGCTGTACCAGGAAGAATGGTTCTATAAGGAATTCGGCATTGACGGCGAGATCCTGATCGACCACGCCTGGGGCATTGAGCCGGTCAGGATGTGCGATATCAAGCGCTTTAAGCCGTCCGGGAACAGCCTTTCGAACGGGCAGGTGCTGCCACGGCCGTATCCGTTCGAGGAAGCCCGCATTGTATTTCTGGAAATGATCGATGTGCTGTGCGCGGATATGTTCCGGAAGAAACTGGTCTCCCGGGTCTTCACCTGGTGGGTCAGTTTTGACTGGAAAAGCCTGGAGGAATGCCCGGAATACGATGGTCCGGTCTCGGTCGACTTCTACGGCCGGCTGCATCCGAAACATGCGAACGGGACCGTCCGGTTTACCAACGCCACCGCTTCTTTTTCCGTCATCTCCGCCGCGCTTTCGGATTCCTTCGACAAAAAAGTCGACAGGAGGCTTCTGATCCGCCGGCTCGGCGTGAACGCCGACCAGACTGCCGCCGACAGCGGCATGTTCCAGCTCGACCTTTTTACGGATTATGAAGCACTAAAGCGGGAAAAGGCCATCCAGGGAGCCATGCTGGAGATCCGGCAGAAGTACGGGAAGAACGCGGTCGTAAAAGGCCTGAACATGCTCGAAGGCGCGACCGCGATAGAGCGGAACCGGCAGATCGGCGGGCACAAAGCATAAGCAGGAGCGGCGGTTCCGCCGTTCCTGCTCGGGTATCCTTACATCTTCTTTTTTGCTGCATTCGCTTTGGAAAACGGGCAGCGGCTGCCAATGCATTGATTGTTCTGCAACGCATGCGTGCATACGATCTCCGGTTTTTTCATGGCCACGCCGAAATGCTCCCTGACGAAGTCAATCGCCGAAAGGATGGACAGATAGGAATCTCTTTTGCAGCACCGCGGCCCGCCGATCTCACCGATGGCGTCCAGGGAGCGTGCCGTCATTTTCTGGGAAAGCGCGAAGGGTTCCTGTGCTAACGGCGTAGACCCGGAAATGATGGAAACAAACATCCCGCTGCTGATCCCGGCTCCGCAGGCGCCCCAGAAACCGCATGACCCTCCGGGAACCTTCCCGCCGCGGCTGATGATCTCCGCCAGCGCTTTCTGCAGGTCAATACTGCCGCCTGCATTTTTATAGGCAGTCAGCAGCGCGGCGCCGACCATGACATGATGCTCCGGGCCATGCATATGACAGAACGGCATAGCCATCATTTTCTCAAGGATCGCAGCAGGATCGTCGGATGTTTCTGCCATGCACAATCCTGTGATGGCGTCGAGCCCTTTCGTATGACAGGCATTGCAGACATAATGCCCATGAATACATCTTGTTTTGCTGTTTTCCTTTTTATGACAGATTGCGCACTCCATGAGAACATCCGTGTTCAGATATTCCAGCGGCGCTTTGCAGATCAGGCATTCATCTTTCACAATACCTTCCTCTCTTTCCGGGCAAAGACTTGCATAACTGCTGCACGATCCAGTCTCTCCGCTGATGTATTTCAAGTGGTTCCGCTTTCATCTGCTGTTTTCTTCTTTCCCGCTGTCAGCCCGTCTTCTCGAAAACCATCTCCGTCAGCGCATAAGGAAGCAGCTCCTCCGGCTTCCGATCCGGGCGGATCCACTCATTTACCAGCTTCTCCGGCATGATCAGCGGCATCCGGTCGTGGAGGAAGCGGATCTCGTCGCCGGGTTCCCTGGTCAGGACCACAAACACCGGCAGGCCATTCTCGATCCGGTACAGGCCGCAGAGCCAGGTCATCGTGGAATCTTTCGGCTGGATCATGTATTTGTCCCCGTTACGCTTTTTGCCGTCCTGTCCCGTCAGATGCTCCCATTCAAAATACCAGGAAGCCGGTACGATACAGCGGTGTTTCGCCCAGTCCTCCCGGAAGGTCGGTTTTTCCGCAGCCGTTTCCGTCCGTGCATTCAGCAGCAGCGTTCTCCCGGAATAGCCCCACTTCATGGGGTAGACAGCCCTGGCGCCGGACCGGTTCGGCGCGATGACGGGCGCGACATCGGTCGGCCGGATCTCTCCGTATGTTTTGACAGCGGTCGTACTCTGCCATTTTCTCACGAGCGGAGAACGATTCATTTCTTCTACAATTTCCCGAAGCTCCGGGGATTCATCAGTCCAGTATCGGCAGCACATCTGCGCATATCCTCCCTGTGTCTGTTGTCAGATCTTCTCGTAGGCATATCTCGGATCGTTGTCCTCGAACACATGGATGATCCCGCAGCGGACAAATCCCAGACTGCGCAGGAGGTTCTGCATGATCACATTGTCAGGGTGTGTATCCATCCGCAAATGCGCGCACTGTTCATAGGCCCAGTTGATGCAGAATCGTCCGATTCCCTTTTCGGAACCGTCAGCGGCGATCCTGTGAACCACGCCATATACATCGTCACCAGGCCAGGCGCCATCCGTTATTTCACGGTAAGCCGGTTCAATATCCTTCCCCTGCGTGAAAAAGAAAGTACCAATAATCTCTTCCTTATCACTTAGGCATACATAACTGCAGCCTTCTCTGATATCCTGATGAATCAATGCTTCCGGCGGCCAGTTCGTCGGTCCCCATTGATTGGGATTTCCTGTCCGCGCCATGAAATCTCTCGCATAGGCGTAGATCTCCATGATCCGGTGAAAATCATCCTCTGTGGTCTTTCTTATCTTCATAGTATCTGCCATTCCCACTGCTTCAGGCAGCGTTGTCCAGTTCTTCCTCTACGCCGGGCAGCCCGGTCTTCTCCACGCCCTCGCCGTAGATGGTCTTCCAGTCGTTCGCCATCGAAATGCCCGTCCAGCCTTCTTTTTCCACGACTTCATTGTACTCGGCAGCCTTCTCCTCACTGCCGTATTCCCGTTCGGTATCGTCGCACACTACGAAAAAGCCCATGCCGGTGTGTTCGGGGTTGCCTTCGGCATAATTAACCATCGAGTAATCGCCCGAACTGTTGCCGAATGCAAGGACCGGGCGCTTTCCGATCTCACGGACAATAGCCGCCGGCTTGCCCGATTTTCCGCATTCCACTTCGTCAAGCGGCGCGCCAAGCAGCATTTCCTCATCCTTTTCCATATTATATTCGTCTGCTGCTTCTTCACTATTACCGGAAGCAACATACGGTACGTCGGTCGCGATCACATGATCATACGGAATATCATACCGCTCCACGAGCGCCCGCACGACCTCGCGTTCGCAGGCAGAGACCATCCACACGTCGAAATCATTGGCCTTCAGATAGCTGATCACCTCGATCATGGGCTTGTAGAACGACTGCCCGTAGGTCATGCCGGAAAAGCCCACTGCCTCTGTATTGTCAGCGAAATCGACCACATAGGATCGGAACTCTTCCGGCGTCATGCCGGCAAAAGCTGACGCGACAAGATCATCTTTGCAGAGTCCCTCAGGATGGAATGTCTCGCCTTCCGTATAAGCGTGCTCGCGCACCTGCTCCATGGCGTTCCGCTCTTCCTCTGTTGCGTTATACGTCGGATCATCGAGCACACGGTACATCGTCAGGCAGTAATCGACGTAGACCGGCGCTTTCTCACAAAGGATGGTGCCGTCCATGTCAAAGACAGCGATACGGTCTGCCGGATCAAGATAATCCGGATTTGATTTATCTGTGCAAGCGGACACAAACGCCGTCAGTTCGTCCAGCGATGCACTGTCCGGATTCCAGGACGGAAAAGTTTTTGCATAATCGATCTCTCCGCCGGACGTTTTCCCGTCCTGCGCGGTCTCTGCGCCCTGCTCCGCAGCACCCTTTTTCAGCGCATTATAGGTTCCTGTCCCTACAATGCCGGTTTCATCCAGTTCATGATCTTTCTGAAATGCCAGGACAGCCTGTTCCGTTTTTCTGCCGAACACGCCGTCTGCACGGTCATCCAGATAGCCCTGGGAGATCAGCATTTCCTGAATTTCCCGGACATCATTGCCGCGTTTTCCCCTCTTCACCAGTTCCATGGCAAAGCAGTTCACTGTCATGGTAAAAATGAGCATCGCGCTGACAGCAACAGTAAATATCTTCTTCATTTCTCCTCCTCCGGGGACGGTTCTTGTGT
>CAMOZZ010000076.1 GCA_946631165.1 uncultured Lachnospiraceae bacterium
AAAGATAAAGAACCGGGGGACGCCCGGGGATAGCCTGTGGTATCTGGCCTTTTCAGGCCTTGAACAGGAAGCCCCCACTTCTTAGCAAAGCGAAAGTGGTGGGAGTACGTCACTCACAGCATCTCCGGACCATATCTTTGCGGGACTCTTCGATATTCTCTTCGAAGGAATGGCCGGAATAGTCGATCATAACGGAGGTGAAACCGTCATCTACGCAGGATTTGCAGACTTCTCATCAGAATAAAAAAGCCGGCGTCCCGATCACCCGGGAAGCCGGCCTTTCTGCATTCTTGAAGATCCGTTTTATTTCAGCATATTCTTTGAAAAGTATTCCTTCGTTACGCTTGTGACTATACCGGAGAGCATCAGCAGTGCGATCAGGTTCGGGATCGCCATCAGGCCGTTCAGTGTATCTGCGATATCCCACATCAGTGTGCCGGATCCGACAGCGCCGACGATGCAGACAAGCGAGAAGATGATCTTATAAATGGTGACAACAGCTTTGTTGTTGTTGGTCAGATATCCCCAGCAGTTCTCTCCGTAATAAGCCCAGGAAAGAATGGTCGACAGCGCGAAGAACAGGAGGCTCAGCTCGATGATCAGTCCGCCGAAGGTTCCGGGAAGGATCGTGTTGAAGGCAGCGGCAGCAGCAGCGCCCTTGGAAGCAAAGGCATCAAGTCCGCCCTCGGTATTCAGTACGCCGGAGAGGATAACGGCCATAGCAGTGATGCTGCAGATCACGATGGTATCGATAAAGACTTCGAACACACCCCAGATCGCCTGCTCACAGGGCTCTTCCGTGGAAGAAGCAGCGTGCGCGATAGGTGCGGAACCGAGACCGGCTTCGTTCGAGAAAACGCCGCGGGCAAATCCCTGACGCATGGCCATCATGATCGTATATCCGAATAATCCGCCGCCGACACTCTTCAGGGAGAAGGCGCCTGCGAAGATCTGGCCGAATGCCGCGGGCACTTCGCCGATTCTCATGATGATCAGAATGATACCGGCGATGATATAAAAGACGGACATGAACGGAACAAGCAGGGATGTTACCGCGCCGATTCTCTTGATGCCGCCCAGGGTAACGAGAGCTGCGATCACGGCAATGATGATACCGGATGCAAGGGCGGGGATATGGAAGAGGTCGTTCATGGCGCCGGCGATCTCATTGCTCTGCGCGATATTTCCGATACCGAAGGAGGCGAGTCCGCCAAGCAGCGCGAATACGACAGCGAGCCATTTCCAGCTTTTGCCGATACCGTTCTCGATGTAGTACATCGGTCCGCCGTGGTATCTGCCTTCCGCATCCTTCACACGATATTTCATGGCAAGGAGGATCTCAGCATATTTTGTGACCATGCCGAAGAAGGCAGCGACCCACATCCAGAACACAGCGCCTGCGCCGCCGGTGAAGATCGCGCCTGTGACGCCGGCGATATTACCGGTGCCGACGGTTCCGGCCAGCGCGGTGGTAACTGCGTGGAAGGCGGGGATGTTGGCGCCGTGGTCCTTCGCATCCTTTTTCCCGAACAGTGTACCGATTGTGTTCTTCAGGATTCTTCCGAAGTGGGTTACCTGCAGCCATTTTACGCGGACTGTCAGGTAAACGCCTGTGCCGACCAGCAGAAGGAGCATGAGCGGGCCCCATGCGAATCCGTTGATCACACCATTGATCTCACTTACTTTTGCGATAAAGTTTTCCATTTTTCTTCCTTTCTCTGTTTCTTCGTTTCCAACCCAATACTGCTTATGAGAGGAGCCCCTGCAGCAGTTCCCGAAAAAGAAAAGGAGCTGCTTTGGAGCAACTCCTGATACTTTTCAAAAGGCTGTCTGTGCATGGTTCTTCACAGACCGGTTAAATTTTGCTCTGTCCTTTTGCCTGAGAGATTCGGCTTCTGCCTTGCACCTTCGGCTCCCGACTTAACGGGTTTCTCGAGAGTTCCTCCGCTTGCGGTCTTTCCATTCCGCAAGCTTCACCGGTATTGAATTGTTGAGAAACAATATAGCACAGACTTTGTGGTAATGCAATGATAAATTATGCGGATCGTAAAATAAAATGACGGTTCTCTGCATAATGCAGCGGACCGTCAATGATAAACATGAAGGAATAGGATTGGAATCTTATTTCCCCATGATAAATTTCGTCTGATCGGCAGGTATTTCATAAATGCTGTTGGATACATAGTCTACGCATACTGCTGCGATGCAGCTGACAATTGCTTCTTTGATTTTGACAAACATGATTTCTCCCTCCATTGTTAGATAATAATATATATTTATGACACATATTTATGTTTTTGACACGATGGGTACTATACCACGTTCGGGAATAATTGTTAATTCTTTTTCCTATATTTACAGGCCGCTTATGTTATTTAAAATAAAGAAAAACAGATTAAACATAACAAAATAAAGAGGCGGACTGTCCCCGCGCCGGGACGTTTTATCATCGGAAAAATTCATAAATTCTTCCATTTATTTGGACTGTGAGGTATGGAAAGAAGAACATTAATAGTGTATAATTGCAGTATAGTTAAAAAATAAACGATCGTGGGAAATCCGTTCCCAGGATCTGTGCTGCGGGGCAGGAACCGCAGAAAAAATGAAGGAGGAGTCCGGTATGAAGAAAGTGCTGATCCGTATGGCAGCCATCACTTTGCTGGCAGCCGCTGTCCTGGCCTGTGTACCTTATGTACAGGCTGCATCCAAAACGCACAACCGCAAGAGTTTGCGCACGGGAGCTGTATCCGCGTCAAGCTATACTGCCCGCACCACATCGAATCTCAGAATGCGCAGCAGCAAGAGCACGACGGCAAACAATATCCTGCTGGTCATTCCGAAGAACAAAGTGGTGATCATCCGCAGCAGGGAAGCAAACAACTGGTACGGGATCCTCTACAATGGAAAGGCGGGATATGTAAAAGGCGGTTATCTGACGGATAATACTGACCGGATGAAGACAACTGCAAATCTCCGCCTGCGCACATCCATGGACCAGACGGTGACAAATAATATCATTCGGACCATGCCGAAGTTCAGCGTCGTGGAAGTGATCACAAGATATAAGAACGGCTGGTATCTGGTCAATTACAAAGGAAAGTCCGGATATGCTTCTGCAAAATATCTGGTGGATACGGACGAACAGCAGAAGGTGATCAAGGTGACAACGGCAAAACTCCGTCTGCGCAGCAGTATGAGTGCGAAGACAGACGCGAATATCATTCTGATCATTCCCAAAGGAAATAAAGTAGAGCTGCTGAGCGAGCAGGAAAATGGCTGGGTAAAGGTGAAATACGGCAGCAGGATCGGTTATGTCATGTCCCAATACCTGAAAAACAGCAAGAAGGAAGCGAGTTCAAACGGTGTGGTGAAGATCATGGCTGAGAATCTGAATGTGAGAAGTTCCATGAGCAAAGCCTCCGACAGCAATATTATCGGCCTTGTAAAGAAAGGGACGTCCGTGACGATCCTGTCAAAGGAAAGCAACAACTGGTATAAGATCAAATACGGAAGCGGCGTCGGCTATATCAGGGGCGGCCATTTCACGGATGATACTTCAAGAGTAGGAATAGGATGAGAAACGCCGGGGACGGATACAGAACCGTCCCCGGTGTTTCTGTCTTCTTGAAATTCGGACGCAATGGGGGTATGATAGAGGGACATTTCAACTCCGGAGGATCACATGAAAGAATTACTGGATCTGTTCCTGACTTTTGCTCGCATCGGCGGGGTCACATTCGGCGGCGGCTACGCGATGCTTCCGATCCTGCAAAGGGAAGTTGTTGATAATAAAAAATGGGCCACCAACGAGGAACTGATGGATTACTACGCGATCGGGCAGTGCACGCCCGGCATTATTGCGGTCAACACCGCAACGTTCATTGGCCGCAATAAACATGGCCTGGTCGGCGCGATCGCTGCTACACTGGGGGTAGTGGCGCCCTCTGTGGTCATGATCACGATCATCGCCGCTTTTATCTCCAATTTCGCGGAACTGAAAGTTGTGCAGAATGCATTCGCCGGGATCAGAGTGTGCGTGTTTATTCTTATATTAAAGGCGGTCATTAAGCTTGGGAAATCATCGGTTAAGGATGCAGTGACTTTGGCTTTGTTTGCACTTGTTTTGCTTGGTTCCCTGCTGTTTGACATTTCTCCTATCGTATTTGTGCTGATCGCAGCGGTCTGCGGGATCATCGCGCAGGGATTTCTGAAGAAAGGCGGTGCACAGGCATGATCTATTTCCGTCTTTTTTATGAATTCGCGAAGATCGGCCTGTTCGCTGTGGGCGGCGGACTGGCTACCGTTCCTTTTCTGCAGGATCTGTCAAAACGCACCGGTTGGTTCTCGACCCATCAGCTGGCTGATATGATCGCGGTCTCGGAATGTACGCCGGGACCGATCGGCGTCAATATGGCGACGTATACAGGGTTTACGGTCGGCGGCCCGCTTGGATCTTTGGCTGCAACGCTCGGACTGGTGTTTCCTTCGCTTGTTGTGATCCTGATCGTGGCGAAGATTCTGGCAGCGTTCAGGGACAATAAATATGTGAATTCCGCTTTTTACGGGCTGCGGCCTGCATCTACCGGGCTGATCGCAGCGGCTTGCCTGGGGGTGGCGAAAATCGCGTTGTTTGATACAGGGGAACAGGAATTCCTGGCAAATATGTTCTCAAATATCCGCTGGAATGCGGTGATCCTGGCGCTTATTCTCTGGTTCTTTATGAATCCTGGGATGTTCGGGAGGATCGGGAAGAATAAGGTGCTGAAGAAGATCGGCGGCCTGCATCCGATCGTTTTCCTGGCGGTGGCAGCGGTCGTGGGAATCGTGTTCCAGTTCGCAGGATGAGGCGAAGACGCTGTCATCCGGAGGAGCGCAGCGACGAAGGATCTTCGCTCTGGAGTCTGCGGTTATACAAAACCCGAAGACTAAACGAGGTGGATCCTTCGGCAAGCTCAGGATGACAGGTTCAGCGCTGTCTTTGCGAGTGGTCATTGCCTGTATGTTCTGCTGACTGTCATCCGAAGGATCCTCAACCTGCAGTATACAGCAAATACATGAAATCTCGTTGAAAATCTATACGGCTTTTGTTATAATATCAAACTGAAAATTGTGATGGTTTTACCCAAAGCCCCGGATCCTGCAGGACCTCTGAGGATCAGGGCTTTTTACACATTACAGGAGGTGATACGATTTGGAGGATACTATAAAACAACTTTTCCAGATAGAAGAGGCCTCCGGCCGCATCATGGACAGGGTGGAGCTTCAGAAAGAAGCCTGCCGGAAGGAATTTGAAGAAAAAACAGCTGCCTTTGACGCGCAGATGAAGCGCGAGACAGAGGAGCATCTGAACGGACTTCGTGAACAGCTGAAAGCAGAACGCGAAGCCAAACTGAGCGATCTGCGCACCGAGACACAGACGAGGGAAGAGAAGATGCGCAGTCTGTTCGCAGTCAAAAAGGATGCGCTTGCAGGCGGGCTCGTAAAGAGCATCCTGGAGGGCTGATCATGGGAAATCTTCTCGGTTACAGCGGACTGACGACGAAGCTGAAAGCCATGCGCGCAAAGCTTCTGACAGACGAGGATTATGCCAGGATCAGTGAATTTGAAAACGCGGCCGAGCTGATCCGGCTGCTGAAGGCTTCGCCGGGATATGCGGAACTTTTTGCGGATGTCGATGAACAGGATTTTACCAGGCGTGATGTTGAGAACCGGCTGGAAGCGTCCTTTATCCGGGATTTTGCGAAGATCTACCGGTTTGCGGATCAGAAGCAGAGAGAGTTCCTGAAGATCTATTTCAGGACATTCGAGATCCGTTTTCTGAAGCGCAGTTTCAGGCTCGCGTTCGATGAACGTTCCCATATTCCGAATCCCAGAGTATATCCGGATTTCTTCCGTGCCCATTCGAAGCTGGACATCGACAGACTGTCGGATGCCTGGACAGCCCCGGCCGTCGTGGATGCGCTTTACGGAACGGACTATTACAAGCCGTTTGCGAAGCTGAAAGACAGACCGGAGGCATCGCTGTTCGATTACGAGATGGCCCTGGACATGTACAACTTTGTGAAGACCTGGAAGGATCTGGAGAAGAACCTTTCCGGAGATGATCTGGATGAACTGAAAACTGCTTACGGCAGCCGGTTCGACATGATCAACCTGAACTGGATCTACAGATCGAAACGGTTCTATGGTCAGTCACCGGAGGATACGATCGCGCTTCTTATCCCTGTCAGATACAAACTGAACAGGGAGCAGATAAAGAAACTGGTCTATGCGGAGAATGACAGCCAGTTCAGCGAAGTCCTGAATACTACATGGTATGCCAGAAAGTTCGGCCCGCTGGCGCCTGAAGAGCTTGAGGATACCTATGTAAAGGTCATGAGGACCGTGCTGGATAAGGAATCCAAGAGAGATCCGTATTCCGCCGCGATGACGTACTCCTATCTGTATAAGAAGAAACACGAGGTGGGAAGACTGACGACGGCGCTGGAATGCCTCCGGTACGGCATGGAATCCGGAGATACCCTGAAGTATGTCCTGCGCCAGTAATGTCTTGAAATGAGGAAACCCAAATGATTGAAAAAATGACATTTTTGAACATTTCCGGGCCAAAAGAGGATATAGACCGGATGGTGGATACCTATCTCGGGAAATACCCGATCCACCTGGAAAATGCTCTCTCGGAGCTTTCCGAGGTCAGGGACCTGTATCCTTATATCCAGGCTAATCCCTATAAGGAATGGCTGGAGAAGGCGGAAAGCTTCCGCACCAGGCTTCCTGAGGGCGCCGCGCCCGGCAGAGCGCTTGCGCCGGAGGAGGCGCAGGATGTTCTGCGCGAGGTGGAAGGAGAACTCAGGCAGAATGAGCAGCATCTTCCTGCACTGAAAGAGGAGCTTGCGGAATCACAGGATCTTCTGCAGAAGATCTCGCCGTTCAGGACCCTTCCGGCGGAGGTGGGCGAGATCATCAAATTCCGGTTCATTAAGATCAGGTTCGGACGGATCCCGAGGGATCTTTATAAAAAATTCGACCGATATGTGTATGACGATCTGAACATGATCTTCCTGAAAACGGAGATGGATGATGAGTATGTCTGGGGAATCTGCTTCATTGCGCCGGGACATCTGGAGAAGACCGAAGCGGTCCTGTCTTCCCTGCATTTTGAGAGAGTATGGGTGCCGGATGAGTACAACGGCATGCCTGACCAGGCGTATGAAAAGCTCAATGTGAAGTGCAGAAAGCTGACGGACGAGATCGGAAAGATCCGTGAAAAGTCGGATGAACTTCTAAGCAGAAGAGCGGACGAGATCCTTGCCGCGCGGGAAGTCCTGAAAAGACGCACCCAGCAGTTCGACGTGAGAAAATACGCCGCGTGCACGAAGGAAAGAGAAGTGGTGTATTACATCCTCTGCGGCTGGATGGGCGAGGAAGACGCAAAATCCTTTATCGCGGAAACGGAGAAAGATCCGGATGTTACCTGCATAGAAGAGGACGCCCAGCAGATCACCTACGAAACGCCGCCGACAAGACTGAAGAATCCGGGGCTTTTCAAACCCTTTGAGATGTACATAAAGATGTACGGCCTTCCTTCCTATAAGGAACTGGATCCTACGATCTTCGTTGCGATCACCTATTCGTTCCTGTTCGGTGCGATGTTCGGAGATCTGGGACAGGGGCTGCTGCTCCTGATCGGTGGTTTCATCCTTTATAAAAAGAAACATATGGCGCTCGCGGGCATTATTTCCACAGCAGGATTCTTCTCCTCGATCTTCGGCATCATGTTCGGAAGCATCTTCGGATTTGAAGACATTATCCCGGCGCTGTGGCTGCGGCCGAGAGAGGCCATGTCCCAGCTTCCCGTAATCGGGAACCTCAATACCGTATTCGTCGTTGCCGTCGCATTCGGAATGTTCCTGATCCTGGTGACCATGGTGCTTCATATTATCAATGCCGTGAAAGCAGGAAGTGTGGGAGACAAGTGGTTCGATACCAACGGCGTTGCAGGATTCATATTCTATATCATGATCTGCCTGAGCATCGTGCTGATCATGACGGGACGGACGCTTCCGGGAGCGGTGCTGATGGTGCTGCTGATCGGACTTCCGCTTCTGGCCATTGCGCTGAAGGAGCCGCTTGAGAACATCATTGAGAAAAGAAAGCCTGTCATTGAAGGCGGGGTCGGGATGTATATCACACAGACCTTCTTTGAACTCTTTGAAACGATGCTTTCTTTCTTCTCCAATACCCTTTCGTTCGTCAGGGTCGGCGCATTCGCGGTCAGCCATGCAGCCATGATGGAGGTCGTATTGATGCTCGCCGGTGCAGAGAACGGCGGCAGCCCGAACTGGATCGTGGTCGTGCTCGGAAATCTGTTCGTCTGCGGCCTGGAAGGTTTGATCGTCGGCATCCAGGTGCTGAGGCTGGAGTATTATGAGATGTTCAGCCGTTTCTACAAAGGAGACGGAAGGGAATTCAGACCGTTCCTGGTGAGACAGGAAGAAAAGAGCAGCTGAAAACAGACTGCGGATACAACAGAATGAAAAACAGAATATATAAATACAGCAACTTATAACATACGGAGGATATCATCATGAATAATCTGGCACTTATTACTACAGCTGCTGCACTCGTATTAAGCTTCATCATCCCCTGGGCGGCTTTCCTGAAAGGAGAGAGGACAAAGGGACGTTATAAGAAGTCTCTTGCAGTAAACGTGGTCAGCTTTTTCGGTCTTCTGATCGTTGCCACGATCTTAATGTTTTCTGCAGGAACGCCCGTCATGGCTGACGCAGCAGAATCCGGCGCAGGACTGGCTGTCGGACTTGCTTATGTTTCAGCAGCAGCATCTGTCGGAATGTCCTGCATCGGCGGCGGCATCGCAGTAGCCAGCGCCGCAAGCGCTGCACTCGGAGCGATCAGCGAAGATTCTTCGATCCTTGGTAAGTCCCTGATCTTCGTCGGACTTGCAGAAGGTGTCTGCCTGTACGGACTTATCATCTCCTTCATGATCCTTGGTAAAGTGTGATGCAGATCTTTCTTATTGCGGACAATCAGGATACCGTTACCGGAATGCGGCTGGCGGGTGTGCCGGGTGTGATCGCAAATAACAGAGAGGATCTGAGAAACGCTCTTAATGACGCGCTTGCGAATCCCGACATCGGCATTATTCTTTTGATGGAATCTTTCGGCAGGGAATTCCCGGATATCATAGACGACGTGAAGCTGAACCGCCGCGTGCCTCTGATCATCGAGATCCCCGACCGGAACGGTACCGGAAGACGTCCTGACTTTATCACGGCCTATGTGGGCGAAGCGATCGGGCTTAAGCTGTGAGGTGCTGTATGACGATAGAAGAAAAACTTGAGAATTTCAGAGATATTTCACTGAAGACAGCGACAGAGATCAGTTCCAGAGATCTTTCGGATTTTAAGGCGGAGCTGGAAAAGGCTTTCGAAGAGCATCAGGAGTCTGCCATGCGCAGACGTGATCAGATGATCGCCAGAGAGACGAATGAATGCCGGATCCAGAGCAACAAGGAGCTCGTGAGCGAACAGCTTGCCTGCAGGAAGAAGCTTTCGGATGCGGAGGAGGAGCTGACAGAAGAGCTGTTTGCACAGGTGAAAGAGCGGCTTTGCGAATTCCGGAAGACGGCGGGGTATACCGCGTATCTGCAGAATGCCCTGGCGCAGATCATGGAATACGGTGCCGGCGGCGAGATTGCCGTGGAGATCGACGAAACAGATAAACATCTGGTTCCGGATCTTGCAAAACTCACCGGAAACAAAGCTGTCTTCAACCTGGTAAAGGAAAAGATTCCGGGAGGTCTCAGAGCCATCATACCCGGGAAAAATATAATGATAGACCGGAGTTTTGAACAGAGGCTTGAAGAGCTTCATGAATCCTTCCGGCTTGAGATGAAGCTTAATCAGACAGATAAGAGGTAGATGATATGTCACGAAGTGGTGTAATTTACGGGAT
>CAMOZZ010000077.1 GCA_946631165.1 uncultured Lachnospiraceae bacterium
TCTTCCTTGGACATGTTGTCGATGCCGAGATAAGCCAGATTGTATTTGCTTGTCTCGAACCAGCTCTTCTTATGGACAGCGCCGGCGAGAATGATCATGGAATCGATGATCGGTGTCGGTACGCCGTAAGCCACGCCGAGATCATGATAGATCTTGCAGCCGACCGGAACATCCTCGGTGATGTAGCGGTGATAGATGGAATCGGGTCCGATATTTCCTTCGTCGCAGGGCTGATCAAGCGGGAATACCACGTTGTCATCACCGTTCTCATCCAGTCCCATGTACTCCTGGGTAAGTACGGAACGGCGGGAGAAGAAGGATTTATATTTGTACTTGGGAACATCTACGCCGATCGCATTCGCGATCGCGATCTCTTCCTGATAGAACTGATACTGTACTTCGCAGATGGACGGGCACAGACCATGGCTGTACATGGAGTAGGTCCTGTGGTCATAGCCGCCGAAGATCACGCCCCAGTTTTCCATGGTGGACAGGCCGAGGATAGATGCCGGTACATGGATAACAGGGTTGATGTTGGAGAATCCGATATCCAGAACTGTGTTGCCCTTCGCCGGTCCGTCGCCGTTCGTTACAGCGTCCATGCAGGGAAGATATTTGGTGGATTCTTCAAACTTATCCCAATCCTTCATGGGAAGGGCAGCGCCGCGGAGCGTGATGGCACGGTAGGAAGCTCTCACCTGGGGATACATGACCTTGCCGAGCATCTTGACACGGGTTCCGTAAGGAGCGGATGACCAGGATCCGATGATGACATCAGCTTTGCATCCCATATCACGCATCATCTTGCGAAGAAGCAGTGTGCCGTAGTTGTCTGTGAAAATATGGACGACCTGTCCGTCCTCCAGCAGGGGAACGAGGTTCTTGAACGTAGGTTCATGTCCGAAAGCACCCATGGCTACCACGATGATGCCGGCACCCTTTACAGCCTCTGCCATATCAGAGGTATACATGTCAAGGTAAGCCTTGCCGCCGCGGTAAAATCCGTCACGGTTCGTCTGGGGTCCGACCAGTTCGATTCCGGTCTTATCAAGATTTTTGAGCGTAGTTGCTGCAAAAGGCATTGCATCAAAAAGACGTACCTCCTGTGCGTCTCCCACTGCGAGCTTGCAGTCTGCTGCGATGGTCTTGCCGACGGCACCTCCGCCGATAACTGCTATGGGTCTTTCCTTAAGGTACTCCATGCTCATTTTGAATGATCTCCTTTAAATGATATTCGGAACATTCTTTTTTGTTCCGGCTTTATTATCACATATTTCGATCGTCCTTTAAAACAGATAACAGTTATTCTGATAAACCATATGGTTTATCACCGTTATTTTTTATCTGATATAATGATGCACTATATTCTTCCCGGACGAAATGGCTGCAGAAGCAGAAACAGGCTGCAGAAGACCATTTCCGGTCTCCCGCAGCCTGCAGGAAAATTGTTTCTTATATGACTTTGTCGTAATACTTTCCGATCACTTCCCTGCACCATTCCATATGCTCTTCCGAAGGCACCTGAACATCTTTTAACGTATAGGCTCTTCCCAGTTTTCTGTAGGTATCCGTACCGAGCCTGTGGTAAGGCAGCAGCTGCAGATGATGCACATAGGGAAGTTCCGACAGGAAACGGCCGATATTCTCCAGTTCTTCCTGATCATCATTGACGCCCGGAATCAGAGGGATGCGGATGATCAGTTTATTGTCGAAATCCTTTGATCCCGCTTTTCTGATATTTTCCAGGATCACCTGGTTGGATACTCCTGTATAAAACCTGTGCTTATCCTCGCGGAACATCTTCAGATCCACAAAAGCCGTATCAAGCGTACCAAGGGCCTGCTCGATGACCTCCCACTTTCCCAGGAACGACGTTTCGATTGCGCTGTCAATCCCCTCGAATCTGGATCTTCTGAGCAGTGCCAGAAGGAAATCCGGCTGGGCAAGCACTTCCCCGCCCGAGACCGTCATGCCGCCTCCGGAATAGAAATAAAACAGCGAGTCCTTGCGCACTTCCACAAGCACTTCCTCCACTGTCATCTCTTTGCCGTAGGTTATGCTCCCGTCTTTTGTCGTTTCGATCTCCCGGTTCTGGCTTTCGGGCGTAGAACACCAGGCGCATTTGAGCGGACATCCCTTTAAGAACACCACCGTGCGCAGCCCGTCCCCGTCATAGATCGAACTTTTCTCCAGGCGGAGCACCATTCCTTTCAGATCCCTGCCTTCATAATCAGAATACATTTTTTCCTCCCCTGCATCTCCCGTGACGAACGTCAGGCAAAACAGCCGGCAATCCATTTTTATTATTCCATATTATCATTTCCTGATAAAACAGACAATAGATACACCGGTAAACGAATCGGTTGAGGGTCCGTATCTTCCGTCTGAATATTGAATCCGGTTTTATTTGGTGCTATACTTTTCTACCGGAATAAAAAATTACAGGAGTGTCCGATGGACAATGATACTTTAAATACTGCATCATCCCTGGTGCGGAAGGCATATTCGGTCTTTGTACTGCTTCTTTCGCCTTTCGTCATGTTCTGGTGCGTGGAATTCCTGGCCAACAACCCCATGAACGTATGGACGGTGTCGACCATCGTTTTTAATATACTGTTTTATGAACTTTTTTTCCTGCTTCTCTTCTTTCTGACCGGAAGGCTGCGGATCTCACTGATCGCAGGGGATGTCTTTTTCCTGCTTTTCGGCCTGGTCAACCATTTCGTCATGGAATTCCGTTCCGAGCCGGTCGTACCCTGGGATATCTTTTCGGCGGGAACCGCTGCCAGCGTCGCAGCGGACTATGAATATTCGCTGACGCCGACGGTAATCGGGTGTATCTCGGTCACTTTTCTGCTGATGGCGCTGGCTATGTTCGCGAAACTTCCTGTCCTGCGATTCCGCATAAGAGCGGTCTTCCTTCTTCTGATCATTGGCAGCCTTTCTTCCTATATTTATGCGCTGCACCAGGACAGGTTCATAAAATATATGAAGTTTGACAACACGCTTTTCACCCCCTGGTTTATGGCAAGAAAAAACGGGCTTACCACGGCATTCCTGATGGATCTGAAATATCTGAATGTCGAACAGCCGGACGGTTATTCAAAGGAAGCGGCCGAAGAGCTGCTCGAAGACACCGGACAGACAGCTGACGTGCCTGCTGACCGGCCGAACATCATCGTGATCATGAACGAAGCCTTCTCGGATCCGGCGGTGCTCGGAGATTTTGAAACAAACATGGATTACATGCCTTTCTTCCGCTATCTTCACGGGGGCGCGGAGAACACGATCTCCGGCATGCTGAACGTTTCCGTCAAAGGAGGAAACACGGCCAATACGGAATATGAATTCCTGACCGGGAACTCCATGCGGTATTTCCCGGCGGGGAGCATTCCTTACCAGCAGTACATGTTCGGCCCGAAAGCATCCGTCGTGAAGACACTGGAGGAATACGGGTATACGACCATTGCCATGCATCCGTATATCGCAAAAGGCTGGAACCGCAATCATGTATATGACTATTTCGGCTTTGACGAAAAGCTCTTCCGGGATGCGTTCCCGGATGCGGAGATCCTCCGGAAATATATAGACGACCGCTCCGTTTTCAGCCGGATCGGGGATATCCTGGAGGAAAAGGAAGCAGACGATCCGGCATTCATTTTTGCCGTTACCATGCAGAATCATTCCGGTTATTTTGACGATTTCGATAATTTTGACGTTGATGTGCATGCCGAAGACTGTGATTCAAGAATCCTTGACCGTTATCTGTCCCTTATGAAACAGTCCGATAATGCCCTCTATGAATTTATCAATGCTTTGTCCGACTATGACGAAGATACCGTAATCATCTTTTTCGGCGATCATCAGCCGAATGATGTTGTTGTCGATCCCGTGCTCAAACTGTACGGACGCTCCTCTTCCACTTTGGGGGAAGAAGAATATCTGCGCTATCAGGTGCCTTTTATCATCTGGGCGAATTACGATATCGAGGAAAAGACCGGCATCGATACCAGCGTCAATTATCTTGCTGCCCATGTAATGGAGACTGCCGGACTGCCGCTGTCTGCTTTTCAGGCTGCCATGCGCAGTGTTGAAGAGGAAATCCCGGTCATATCCACCAAGCGTCTTCTTGGCGCGGACGGACAGCCGCTCTCACCCGATGAAGAATCGGCAGATGAAAGCATAAAGGCCTTCCGCTATCTGGAATATTACCGTGCTTTCGATGAACCGGCGGAGACAGAGTGACGCCCTTCCTGCATCATGCATTATTTCAGTTGACAAATCCCTTCTGCGGTGTTAAAATTTGTTTGTGAAATTAATAATTTTAATTCAGGGTTCCGTTCAGGGACCCGAATTTTTACCATTGCATCAGCACTCGGACTCGTTGAGTGCTGATAACAGGGAGGTGTAATATGGCTGTAGTACCTGTATATAATTCACTGATTCTCCCCGGCGCGAATACCTATATCAAGACGGATTACTATGAAAAGATGACCGGGAAACATCCTGTTACGGACGAACGCGTTGTCCTGATCGTGATGCGGCAGAACCTGAATAAAGACGAGCTCTCCAACGACTCGTTTTATCCCATCGGTCTGGCCGGCATCATCAGCGAGATCAATGACGAAGGTTATATTGTTGTCCAGGGCCGCAACCGCGTCAACATCAACGAAGTCGTCATTTATCCCAGCTATCATATCGATGTCTCCATCTCCAAGCGGGCTGATATAGACGATCTGAATCCGGAAGCTTCGGAAGCAAGGCTCAAGGAGATCAAGCTGGCTGTTGCCAGATTTTCCGAAGGTTTCCAGTGGGGACAGGCGATCCGGGGATTCATTGCCAGATGGAACTCCGTAGCCGAAGCGGCTGCCGCGATCTCCCCCTGGATCATGAACTCCAACGAGGAACGCTACCATATCCTGGCTGAGGATTCCCTGGCAAAGCGGGAGGAACTGCTGGAACAGCTGATCTATGAGAACCTGGAGATGTCGCGGATTCATAACGAAGCCAAGAGCGCGCAGGAAGCGGATTACCAGAAGATCTACCGGGAGTCTGCGATTAAAAAGCAGATGGAATATCTGCAGAAAGAACTCGATGAGCTCCATCCCGATACCATGACCGATATCCGGAAATTCGAACTGAAGATCCAGGAAGCCGGGATGAACGATACAGCAAAGAAAGAGGCCGAAAAAGTGCTGAACCGTCTGAAGCAGGACGGACAGAACAGCGCCGAATCCGGCATGCTCTACGATTACCTGGATTTTGTCACCAGCCTTTCATGGAAACGCGAAGCCCCGCGGTTCATCGATCTGGACGAAGCCGAAAAAGTGCTTGATGAAGCGCATTACGGTCTGAAAAAGGTGAAGGAGCGTATCCTGCAGCAGATCGCTGTCATGAATCTGAAGAAGCAGCAGTCCGGCTCGATCCTCTGCTTCGTCGGCGCCCCCGGCACCGGAAAGACCAGTATCGGCGCCAGCATTGCAAAAGCGCTGCAGCGCGAATATGTCCGCGTCAGCCTCGGCGGCGTGCGCGATGAAGCGGATATCCGGGGGCACAGACGCACCTATATCGGCGCCATGCCCGGCAGGATCATGGACGGCATCCATAAGAGCGGCGTTTCGAATCCCGTCATGGTGCTTGACGAAGTCGATAAGCTATCGGCTTCCTATAACGGGGATCCGGCAAGCGCCCTGCTGGAAGTCCTGGATCCCGAGCAGAACCACACCTTCACGGATCATTACATGAATGTGCCGTATGATCTTTCGGGCGTCCTGTTCATCTGCACGGCGAATTCGCTCGATACGATCCCCGAACCGCTGCTGAACCGTATGGAACTGATCACTTTCCAGGGTTACACACCGCTTGAGAAGGAAGCGATCGCCTCGAAGCATCTCCTTCCAAAAGCCCGTGTCGCCATGGGCATTGAAGAAAAGGACCTGATTCTTTCAGATGATGTCCTGCCGCTGATCATCAGTGACTACACCCGCGAATCCGGTGTCAGAGGACTGAAAAAACGTATCGATACACTCTGCAGAAAAGCGGCCGTTGCCTTTGTGAGAGGAAATCACGAACCGGTAACGGTCAATGCGGAAAACCTGCGTGACTTCCTGGAGGATCGTCCGGTACGGCACGGACAGGTGAAAGATGCCGCTAAACCCGGCAATGTCACCGGTCTCGCGTGGACGGCGGTCGGCGGTGAGATCCTGACAATTGAAACGCTCTTTACCGCCGGGAAAGGCAATCTTACGATCACCGGAAGGCTCGGCGACGTCATGACGGAATCCGCGAAGATCGCGATCAGTCTGGTCAAGGACTGCTTCCCGGATCTGGCGGAAAAGTTCGCCGGGAACGATCTGCATATCCATGTTCCGGACGGGGCCACACCCAAGGACGGACCGTCTGCCGGCATCACGCTTACCACTGCGCTCTCCTCTCTGGTCACCGGTATTCCGGTATCACCTCATGTCGCGATGACCGGAGAAGTTTCGCTGCAGGGGACAGTGGAGGCGATCGGTGGACTTCCCGAAAAACTCATGGCCGCGGAACGGTCCGGCGTCACGAAAGTGTTCATCCCGAAGGATAATGAAGAGGATCTGAGAGACGTTGCCGCTGAAGTGAAGGACAAGCTGACGGTCATTCCTGTCGGTACGGTTTCCGAAGTGTTGTCTGCACTTGGAATAAAAGCTTCAGAATGACAAAAAGTGGGGCACCCGCCCCGCTTTTTGCTTGTTCTTCAACGTTTAAGTGGTGGAAACATACTGAAACACGCGAAAAAAACCTATTATTTGCTATTAAAGATTGCATAGAATACCTATTGTATGCTATAATATGCTAACGTTCTTTCGGATTCTCGAAAAAACGTTCGATATACCCTATTTCATCCTATATACAAAGAAGATCAGGTGAATCAAAATGAAAAGATTGTTCCTCTCCGGAGGCGGGCTTCTCTTCATGCTGCTGTGCCTTTTCTGCTTCCCCGGGAGCGCTTCCGCCGCCTTCCATGGCCGGACGATCCCGCAGGGCGTTTATGCAGAAGGCATCTCCCTGGCCGGCATGACCAGCGTGGAAGCCATTGAGACTCTGGATGCCTATTTTGAGCATATTTCAGAATCGCCCTTTACAATAACCTGTATGGACGGGGCGGATGAAGAGCTCGCTGTCGGCGGTTTCGGCTTTTCCTGGAACAGTGAAGAGACTGTCAGGCAGGCATTGTCCCTGGGTGTTTCCGGAAATATCATCCACCGTTTCAAAGACCGCACAGACCTGAAGGACGGCAGCATTTATCTGAATGTCCCCAGGCAGTTCGAGCCTGATGTCATCAAGGATAAATTAAGAACTGCTGTTGCATCGCATGACAACCCTGCGAAGAATGCTTCGATCGAACTGCAGGACGACGGTACATTCAAGATCTCGGAGCAGGGTTCTGACGGCGTCGTTACCAACCTGGACGAGACCGTCAAGCTTATCACCGAGCAGCTCGCGGACAATCTCTCCGACGCAATGCATATTGAAGTCCTCACGCAGGAAGACAAGCCCAAAGTCACGGAAGATGTTCTTCTGTCCATAAAAGATGAACTCGGCTCCTTTACAACAGACTATTCCAGCAGCAAAGCAGGCAGAAAAACAAATGTCGCAGTCGCAGTCGGATATCTGAACGGTTCCGTAGTTCTTCCCGGAGAAACCCTCTCCGTAAGCGACACCATCCGTCCGAGAACGGAAGCGAACGGTTACGAACTCGCTGCGCAGTATTCTTCCGGCGAATCCGAGCAGGCGCTCGGCGGCGGCATCTGCCAGGTATCTACGACCCTTTACAATGCGCTGATCAGGGCAGAGCTGGAGATCGTTGAGCGGCATCCTCATTCCATGGTCATTTCCTATGTCGACTGGGGAAGCGACGCTGCGATCGCGGATAACTCCAAGGATCTGGTCTTCCGGAACAATCTTGATTACCCGGTCTATATTTACGGCAGCGCGGACGGCGATTACCTCACCTTTAAGATCTACGGCGTGGAATACCGTCCTGCCAACAGAACAATTGATTTCGAAGCAAAGACACTTTCAGAGAAGTGGCCGAAAGAAAAGAAAGTCAAATACTCGAATGAGCTGAAAAAAGGCAAGACCGATGTTTCCGGTACCAGACGGCCGGAAGTCACCGCAACACTTACGAAGGTCGTCTATATCGACGGCAAGGAGACCGACCGGATCCTGATGCATACGGATTATTACATGTCATCGGCAGTCACGATCACCTACGGAACAAGATAAGGCAAAAGAGGATTGATCCTGAAACAGGAATCAATCCTCTTTTTTGCATACGCTGAAACCGGCTTGTCTGAAACAGGCGAAGGTTCTCCGTTCCACTTCCGTTTCAAAGCGTTTCAGCACCGGGAATCTTATGCTTCTTCCCCGCTGCGAAGCCGTGCTTTTTTCATAAATTCCTCGATCTCTTCCGCTTCTTTGATAATACCGGCGCTCAGCACCTCGCATCCATCTTCCGTGATCAGCAGATCATCCTCGATGCGGATGCCGAAACCTTCCTCGTCGATATAGAGTCCGGGTTCATCGGTGATCACCCAGCCGGGCTGCAGAATTCCATCCGCTGTCATGAGATCATGGGTATCCATCCCAAGCGGATGGCTTACGCCGTGCGGAAGGTATTTCCGGAGTTCTTCCGGTTTCCCGATCATTCCCATGGCGATCAGGCCGTCAGCAAGCACCTGATCTGCAATTTCACCCAGTTTACTGATCTGCATACCGGGGGCAGCCGCCTCCGCCACCGCCCTGTTGGCGGCAAGCACCAGATCATAGATTTCCCGCTGACGGGGGGTAAATGTCCCGGACACCGGATATGTCCTGCTTATGTCACTGCAGTAATGATGGTATTTCGCGCCGAGATCCAGAAGGATCAGACTTCCCTCCGACAGTACATCCCGATTCTCCTCGTAATGCATGGAACAGGCATTCTTCCCGCCGGCCGCGATGGTAGGAAACGCCTGGGCTTCCGCACCAAGGTAGCGGCAGCTTCCTTCAAAGACTGCCTGAACCTGATATTCCTTCATTCCGGGACAAAGGCGTCTCATCACTTCTTCCAGGCTCTGTCTGGTGATCTCTCCGGCCCTGCGCATCAGCCGCAGCTCCTCCTCGTCCTTTACTGCCCTCAGCGGAGCGATCAGCGGGCGAAGCGGGCTCAGGAGAACCGCCGGATAGAGCTGCTGCAGCCGCAGCGCCTGCGCCAGATTATAGTCTGCCAAATCAGTAATATCATAGCGATAGACGTCCATATACAGCCGTTCCACTCCGAAGCGGTCCATCGCCTGTCCGATCACAGAATCCATATCCCCGATAAGCCGTACATCTGAAATACCGCTGGTCTGCGCGGCCTGCTCCTTCGTCGGCATTTTCCCGATCCAGCGTTCCATCCCGGGATCCGGTTCCTCAATGAAAAGGATCTCTGTCACCTTCTCCCCGTTCTTCCGGATCATGAGCGCCTGCTTCGGCCGGTCCATGCCGGTCATCCAGTGAAAATGATGATTCACCTCAAAAGGAAAGTACTCATCCTCACTGAAGTGAGGCGCCGCACCGCTGTAAAGGATCAATGCGCTCCGGTCACTCATAACCGCAGCGATCTTTTTCCGTCTCTCTGCATAGTAATTCATCTATATCTCCTTCTGTCTCCTCTCCGAAGACCACAGTTAAAAAGAGTACCAAAAACAGACGAGGATTGCAACCCGTTTACAGTCTCCGTCTGTTTCCTGCCGCTGCAGCATCTGCCGGCTCTTCCCGAAAGCAGAGACAGAAAAAGGAGGGGGCTTTTTTACCCCCTCCTTCTTATCTCATCAGGAATCAGTCTTCCCACTCATAATCCTTGATCTGGCG
>CAMOZZ010000078.1 GCA_946631165.1 uncultured Lachnospiraceae bacterium
TTTTTTACTTGAGAATGAATCTGCGATGGGGTATACTCACTTCTGACAGATTAGTCAGAGTAATATATGTACGGAGAATCAGATATGGAGAACATCAGAGAAAAGCTTGCGGAATTACAGGGAAAATTTGCGGAAATCTATGGCGTCAGCCTGGAAGCATCGGTTTTTGCGCCCGGACGTGTGAATCTGATTGGTGAACACACGGATTATAACGGCGGATTTGTCCTTCCCTGTGCGCTCAGCTACGGAACATTTGCACTGGGAAGAAAGCGTGCGGACAGAAAGCTGAGGATGTATTCGGATAATGTGACCCGCCTGGGAATCATGGAAGGTTCTCTGGATGATCTGAAAGCCTATGAGAACGATCATTTTACCGGATATGTCAAGGGCGTGATCTGGGCAGCGGAGGAAGCCGGTTTTGTCTGTGATACAGGAATGGACATTCTGATCTGGGGCGACGTGCCGAACGGATCCGGGCTTTCCTCTTCCGCTGCGCTTGAAGTAGCCATCGGCCTGCTGATCAAGACCATGTTCTCTTTTGATACGATGACGCAGCCGCAGATCGCCCTCCTCTCCCAGAAGGCTGAAAATGAATTTATGGGAATGCAGTGCGGGATCATGGATCAGTTCATCAGCGCGATGGGAAAGGAAGGTCATGCGCTTCTTCTGAATACCGGGACGCTCACTTATAAGCATATCCCGCTGGAACTGGAAGACGCGGAGATCGTGATCGTAAACAGCTGTGTAAAGCACAGTCTGGTAGGGTCGGCATACAATGACAGACGGAATGAATGTGAGAAGGCGCTGGCACTGATCAGACAGGCCATGCAGGATGGTGTGCTTGCCCTCCCTGCTTCCGGAAAACTTCCGGAAGGGCTGTGTGAATTAACGGCAGAAGAGTTTGAAGCTGCTGCCGGCGTCCTGAAGGATGAGATCCTCTGCGCCAGAGCAAAACATGCTGTGTATGAGAACGACCGTACGATCAGGGCGGCGGAAGCGCTTTCCCATGGAAATACGGCGCTGTTCGGAAAACTCATGCGGGAGTCGCACGCTTCCTTAAGAGATCTGTATGAAGTATCCTGCGAAGAGATGGATATCCTGACGGATATTGCAAATGCGAAAGAGTACGTGCTTGGCGCCAGGATGACCGGCGGTGGATTCGGCGGCTGCAGCGTGAACCTGATCAAAGCCGGTTATGGAAAACAGTTCCGGAAGGAAGTCGGGGAAGCATATACCGCGAAGACCGGCAAGAAACCGCTGTTCTATGCCTGTGTGCCCGGGGAAGGCGCAAGAGTGGTTGAACCGCAGGCATGACAGCGTATTTTCTGTAATTCGGAAGCAGCAGATATAGAAACCTGTATTGACTTGTGTTCATCCGCGGGTCTTTTGTGATTGAAAGCATAATATAATTGTGATAATATGATAGTTACAAAATAAACGAAAGGTTGTCACAATGAAATCTACTGTCAAAAATGCTATAGAGCATGCCGTTGACGGTGTGTATAACAATTATCACGACGAGGAGCTGCTGATCAGGAAAGACGGTCTGCTGATGCCGCAGAGAGATGTCGTGATCGAGATCATATCGGATCTGAGGAATGTGCTCTTCCCGGGATATTTCCGCGCGGATGCCCTGGACAATGAACTGGCGGTCTATTATGTCGGGAGAAACCTCGCGAAGATCTACGCGGATCTTTCCGTCCAGATCGAGCGGGCGATGAGATATAAGAACGAGGACGGTCTTTCAGAAGAACAGATCATTGACCGGACGGAGGAAATCTGCATCGAGTTTTTCGGTACGATCCCGTATCTGCAGAACATGCTGCTGAAGGATATCCAGGCAGGTTTTGACGGCGACCCGGCCGCAAAGAGCAAGGAAGAGATCATCTTTTCCTATCCGGGTTTCTTTGCAATCCTGGTATACCGTATTGCCCATGAACTGTATACCAGAAATGTTCCGCTGATCCCCAGGATCATGACAGAATATGCCCATAATCTTACGGGTATCGATATTAATCCCGGCGCAACGATCGGAGAGTATTTCTTCATCGACCACGGCACCGGCGTTGTAATCGGTGAAACGACCGTGATCGGAAAGCATGTTAAGCTTTATCAGGGCGTGACGCTCGGCGCGCTTTCTACCCGTGACGGCCAGAAGCTGTCCGGCGTCCGCAGACATCCGACCATTGAGGATAATGTCACGATCTATTCCGGTGCATCCGTGCTTGGCGGAGATACTGTGATAGGGGAAAATTCCACGATCGGCGGCAATGCCTTCATTACAAGTTCCATACCCAAATACGCAAAAGTGTCAGTCAATAATCCGGAGCTTGCAATTAAGACACCGGGTGAACGAAATACAACCGGAGCAGAGTGGGAACTGGTCTGATCAGAAGGAGGAATAATTATGAACTGGACAAGACAGCAGCTGAAATCAAACGCGAAACTGATGGTGAAGAAAAACTGGTTCAACTGCGGGCTGGTGGCATTCATCATGTCACTGCTCGGCGGCGGCGTCGGATCCGGCAGCAGGTTCAATATTAACTATAACGGAGAAGGCTTCAATGCGCAGGAGCAGGGCGCAGATGCCATTGCATCCGGTCTCGGCGGACAGTGGGCGCATTATGTCATACAGTTCCTGCCGTTCATTGCCGGGGCAGCAGTGCTGGTCATTGTCCTGGCTATTGCGATCGATGTTTTCTTCGGCAATCCGTTAAGAGTAGGCGGCAACAGGTTCTTCCTGCACAATATCCACAGCCAGGGCACGCTGGATGACCTTACTTTTGCATTCAAGAATCAGTATATGAATGTTGTGAAGGCTATGCTTATTACCGATATCATTATTACGCTGTGGTCACTGCTGCTTATCATTCCCGGCATCTATAAGAGCTATCAGTACCGCATGGTCCCCTATCTGCTGGCCGACAATCCTGAACTGACAGCAAGAGAAGCCATGGATCTTTCCAGAGTCATGATGGACGGGGATAAGATGAACGCCTTCGTACTGGATCTCTCCTTTATTCCCTGGCAGCTGCTTTCCGCAATCACGATCGGCATCGTTGGCATCATCTGGGTCAACCCTTATGTGGAAGCAACAAATGCAGAACTTTATACTGCATTATCACAGAAGGAGCAGGCACGTTATTATTGATAGATGAAAAATATCAGAACTGATATTAAAAACAGGACATTCCGCCCGGTCTACCTGATCTATGGTGAGGAAGCATTCGTCAGGAATTCGCTCCGCAATGAACTGAAAGCGGCTCTTGCAGGAGAGGACGATATGAACCTTATGGTGATGGAAGGCCGGGATGTTGACGTTAACAAGATCATCGAATTCGGTCTCACCATGCCGTTTTTTGCAGATCACAGACTGATCATAGCCGAGAATACGGGCTGGTTCAAAAAAGAGCCGGAAGGGCTTGCAGACGCGCTGGATTCCTTCCCGGATACGACGGTTCTGGTGATCGTCGAAGATAGTATCGACAAAAGGAGCCGCCTCTATAAGAAAATCGACAAGATCGGTTATGTTTCGGAATGCACCCGGCTGAAACAGGATGCGCTGCTGAAATGGGCTGCCAGAAGGATCGGCGCAGCAGGGAAGAAGGTAAGAGAAAGTACCTGCAGGGAGTTCCTCTCCATGACCGGAGACGACATGGAGAATATAAAGAACGAGCTGGATAAGCTGATCAGCTATGTCGGGGACCGGGAAGAGATCACGACAGACGATGTTTATGCTATTACGACCAGGCAGATCCAGGGGCGGATCTTCGATCTGGTGGATGCCGTTGCGGTAAGGGACAGGAATAAAGCGCTCGCGCTGTATTATGATCTGCTGACGCTGCGGGAACCGCCGATGAAGATCCTGGCGCTGATTGCGCGGCAGTTCCATCTGCTCATGCAGGTGAAAGAGCTGAGGACGGAAGGTGTGGGAAGCGCTGAGATCGCCCGGATCCTGAAACTCCGGCCGTTCGTTGCGGACAGGATGATCCGGCAGGCCGGCAGATTCTCAGACGGGGCCCTGAACGGTTATGTGGAGCGCTATCTGGAGTATGATTCCGCCATCAAACGCGGCGATCTGTCTGACCGGCTGGCGTGTGAACTGCTGATCGTATCATTTTCTGAATAATAAAAGCGGAAAAATAAAACCTCCGCATGACGGTTGCGGAGGTCTTATTATAATCGATAATCGTATTCAATCAGTCCATTGCGTTGACGGCCTTGGCCATACGCGATACTTTACGGGAAGAAGTGTTCTTATGATAGATGCCCTTGGATGTAGCGGTATCGATCACGGAAGTTGCTGCGATCAGAGCAGCCTTTGCAGCTTCCTTGTCACCGCTGGCAATAGCAGCTTCGACCTTCTTGATGTAGGTCTTGACTTTTGAACGGGCAGCTTTGTTTCTGTCCGCGCGCTTTGCTGCTACCAGAACTCTCTTCTTTGCCGATTTGATGTTCGCCACTTTTCGTACCTCCCAAAAAATCTTTTATCTGAAACTATAGTCATCTGTATACAGGAAAACCGGACACGGACGATCTCTGTAAACAAGCCATATTATGATAAAGGATTTGCGGGAGAATGTCAATAACAAGATGATGATTTTACCGCAGAAATTCTGCTGCGTTGGAAGAAACAAAGCAGAAGCAGACGGAATATGTAAAGGAGCAGGAAGGATGAACAGGTTTTTCGTGAAATGGATCATAACAGCAGCTTTCCTGATCGCTGTTCTGTGGATGCCATTTTCCCGCGTATACGCGGCGGGAAACACGGTAGTATTTTCTGATACCGGTGCGGAGGGGAACGGAGCCGGATACAGTATATCCGAATCTTCATTGACCATCAAGGCCTCCGGCGTCTACGAGATCTCCGGCAGCTGTGCGAACGGCAGTATTACAGTGAATAAAAATCTGCAGGATGTCGTTCTGAAATTAAAGGATCTGAATCTGTCATCTGCATTTACCGCTCCGCTGATGATCGGTAAATCTGCAGAGGTTATCATCGTTGTCGAAGGAAGAACTGTGCTGGCGGATAACGAACCTGCCGACAGCCCGGAGATGGAAGGTGCATGCATAAAGCTGAAGAGCGGGGCGTCAGCGGAATTTCGGGGGGAAGGTGCACTGGAGATCCACGGAAACGTGAAGCACGGGATCAAAGGCGGTGCCGGCGCAAAACTGATATTCAATAATGAAACGGATGGAACAGTCACTGTTACTGCGGCAAACAACGGCATTGCAAGCGATGGAAGCATCACTGTCAATGCCGGAAATCTTGTTGTCACATCCGCAGGAGATGCGCTGAAATCCGTGCCGGACGCAGAGGATACAGAGTCGGACGGAACAGTCGTCATTAACGGCGGGACAATAAATATCCAAACGGACGGAGACGGCATCCAGGCTGAAACGATCACTGTGAATGCGGGCATATTAGAGATAAAGACTTTCGACGGATTTAAAAGCTATGGGACAAATCTGTATCGGAAAGTATATGGAGGCCACAATGATCAGACAAGAGTGTTTGATCCGGAGACAATGAGCAGCAAAGGGCTGAAAGCTTCCGGAGACCGTGAGAAAGAATGCATGCTTGAGGTGAAAGGAGGAACATTCACGCTTGACTGTGCAGATGATGCGGTTCATTCTGACGGATGTGTAAGGATCCTCAGCGGGGTATTCTCCATCAGCGCCGGAGATGACGGTATACATGGTGACAGCACGTTGATCCTTGGCGACGAGAGCGAAAGAAACAGGTGGCCGGAGATTACCATCAGCAATTCGTATGAAGGGTTTGACGGCGGAAATATTGATATTTATGCCGGGAGATATACCGTGACAGCCTGTGATGACGGAATAAATGCATCATGGGGAGACGGCAGTATAGTCAGTAATAATCACGTGAATGTACATGGCGGAAATCTGAGAATAGACAGTCTGGGAGACGGCATAGATTCAAACGGAGAGATCAATCTGCTTGGAGGGAGGCTGATCATAACCAGTCAAAGGAGAGGCGGCGTGGAGTCTCCGCTTGATGCCGGGGTATCGCTGTTTATCTACGGCGCAGAGGTGCTGGCTGTCGGAACGCCCGGCGTAGACGGCCTTGCAGGGCCTTCGTGTTTCGGGAAAGGGCAGAACTATGTTATATCAACAGAAATGTATATACCGGGATCAACAATAACAGCGAAATGCGGAGATGTTTTATCCTGTTCCGTGGATACCAGAAGATATGTGGATTATGTTTTATATTCTGCGCCATCGGGAAAAAATCTGTCCATTCATGTATTTCTGAAAGGGTTGGCTTATCCGGGAACCGGTGCGGACAATACGCCCGCGGGAACAGGAAACGAAAGCACTGAGAAAGAAACGGACAGCCAGGAGACGACGGCTCCCGAACAGCCCGCTGCGCCGGCACAGCCGGAAACGCCGAAAGCAGCAGCGGAAGAAAACAAGACAGAATCTTCTTCTGAAAAGAAAGAAGAGCCGGTGGAAAAGAAATCCGCCAAAGAAGCCGCGGTTCCGGTACTTCTGGCAAAGCTGACAGCGCTTAAGGAGACAAAACTGAGGCTGAAATGGACAAAGATCCCGTCCGCAGACGGATACGAGATCCTGTTCGGCAGCTGTAAATCCGGTGATACGAAGAAAGGCTATAAGCTCCTTAAGACCATCAGGACAGACGGAAAGAGAGCGTATACGATAGCCGGGCTGAAGAAAAACCATGCTTATAAAGCAATTGTAAAAGCTTATAAATACGTGAAAGGAAAGAAAAAATACCTTGCTGCCAGCTGTTCACTGCATGCGCTGACTGCAGACAGCAATTCCCGGTTCTGCAATCCAAAGGCAGTGATCCTGAAAAAGAAAAAGATCACCCTGAAGACCGGGAAGACTTTTGCGATGAATGGCACGAAGATAACGAAGGCAGTATCCGGCCGGAAGCTGCTGGCTCATGTGAGGAAATTCCGATACGCAGCATCGGACAGCACGGTGGCAGCGGTCTCCAAAACGGGGAAGATCACTGCGAAAGCCCCCGGAACTTGCCGGATCTACGTGATTGCCGGCAACGGTGTCTATGCATCTGTTAAAGTGATCGTCAGATAATTGATGCAATCCGGCGTGATCCGTGTTATAATATTGAACCAAGAAGCCACCGAAGGCGGCTGAGGTTCAATGAGCATGCAGCGAAGCGGAATGCGAATGACCGCTTTATTTGACAAAGAAATAAAAAGGGAGGTAAACATATGGCTACTAAGATAAAGATCTGTCCCGCCTGCGGGAAAGAGATCCCTGCGCTTGCTTCTTTCTGCCCGGAATGCGGCGTAAAGCTCGCGAAACCCGATCCTGACAGCATCAGGGAATGGGAAGATGAAGCAGACGAGAGAGAGCAGGAGGATGCCGCAAGGGAAGAAGAGGAATATGAGAGAAACGCTGCCAGAGAAGAAGAACTGGCAAGACGCCGCGAATCCTATCAGAAGCAGCTTGACAGACGCCGCTCGAATACAAAGAAGATGATCCCTGTGATCGTCCTTCTGATCCTGCTTCTTATTGCTGCCGGTATCTATGCCGGTACAAGGATGTTCCGAAGCGGCGGAAGCTCTTCCGGCGGTGAGCAGGGCAGCATTTCCGGAAATATTTCCGGGAACAATGAATCTGCAGATGCGGAAACCGGAAACGGCGCTGCCGATACACTGGAATCAAAGACCGAGACCGTGCCTGAGATCCAGACCACAGCCGCAGCGGAATCGGAAAGTGAGACAGCCTCCGAGACCGAGACCAGTACGATGGAGAGCAGTACCCAGCCGACTACCACAGCGGTGGATACCAGCAATGCAAAGACCATGTATGTCACCACTTATCTGAATGTGCGTGACGCGCCCGGCAATGATTCGAATGTCATCGGACAGATCTCCGACGGGGAGCCGATCCAGGTGCTGGATGATTCCGGAAACTGGTATAAGATCGTTTATAACGGCGGTGTGGCCTATGTATATTCCGGTTATGTCGTAGCCTCCAGGGAAGAAGTCGCGAAGCGTCATTCCGAAGAGGAATCAAGGGCTGAGGAAAGCAGAAAGGCCGAAGAGAGCAAAAAGGCTGAAGAAGAAAGCAAGAAGGCCAAGGAAACAACGAAGGATACAAGCAATTACAAAGCCGGTACGGATGATTCTTCCGTCCTTGCCAAGAGCAGCAAGAAATATATTGACGACGATGATCTGGACGGTATGAGCAGCAGCGAACTGCGTCTTGCCAGAAATGAGATCTATGCCCGTCACGGCTGCATTTTCAAGGATAAGAAGCTGCAGAAGTATTTCGAAGGCAAGAGCTGGTATACGCCCAGGATCGACGTAGATGACTTTGACACCAGCGATCTCAACAAATATGAGATAGAGAACATCAAAAAGATCAGAGAAAGAGAATAAAACAGGACCCCCGAAAGGGGGTCTTGCTGATAAAGGAAATCGTTGCCAGCATGAGATTAAAGAATGTGCCCGGAGCGGCAGAATATATAGCAAACAGTCCATATGCAACGCCGGAACCGCAGCTTTATAAAGGGAAATGGAAAGCGCTTTTCGGAAATGACCATCCGGTAAGGCTGGAGATCGGCATGGGGAAAGGGCAGTTCATTATCGGTATGAGCGAAGCGGCGCCGGAGATCAGTTTTATCGGGATGGAAAAGTATTCCAGCGTGTTAAAACGTGCCGTCCAGAAACAGGAAGTGCACCAGCTCCCCAATCTGAAACTGGTCTGTGCGGATGCGGCGGATCTGGAGGATATGTTCGCGGAAGGAGAGATCGACCGTATCTATCTCAATTTTTCCGATCCGTGGCCCAAGGACAGGCACTGGAAGCGCAGGCTGTCTTCCGAAGTGTTCCTGAAGAAGTACGAGAGGATCCTGAAGGATAAAGGGACTGTGGAAATGAAGACGGACAACGTGCCGCTGTTTGATTTCTCGCTGGAATCCTTTGCGGACCGGGGCTGGGAGCTGCTCAGCGTGACCCGGGACCTGCATCATGAACCGGGACTGACCGGCAATATCATGACAGAATATGAAGCAAAATTCAGCGCACAGGGGAAACCCGTGATGAAGCTGATCGCCGTGAAGCCGGAAACGGCAAAGTAACTTATTGGTATATATACATTCTGCAGAAATGATGTATAATAACAAAAAAACAGGAGGATAGCAGTATGGTCGAGATCATTAACGATGCCAATTTTGAAGAGAAAGTCCTGAAGTCAGAGAAACCTGTTCTGGTGGATTTCTACGCCGACTGGTGCGGCCCCTGCAAGATGATGGCGCCTGTTGTCGACAAAATGGCGGAGAAATACGCAGGCCAGATCGTTGTCGGCAAGCTGAATGTGGACGACAACATGGAGACCGCCAGAACATACCGTGTGCGCTCCATTCCCTATATGGCCGTCTTTAAGAACGGAGAAGTCGCGAACTCACTTCTCGGGGCCGGCGGAGAGGCTGCGCTGGAAGATGTTATCAAGTCCGTACTGTAATACTGGTGCGGCGATGACAGTGTATGTCAGAAACGTGATTGCGTGACAAAATTCGCTTATATTTGACGAAAAAAACGCTTGCATTTTGTATACAGATGGAGTATACTATCATTCGCCCGGTAAAACCGGGCGATTCATGCGCCCTTAGCTCAGTTGGTAGAGCACCTGACTCTTAATCAGGGTGTCCAGGGTTCGA
>CAMOZZ010000079.1 GCA_946631165.1 uncultured Lachnospiraceae bacterium
TTCATGGAAATTACGCTCATGTCTTTTTCCTCCATTCGGTTATTCTTTCGCGTGTATCCGGCGGGGACCGTAAGGCACCTGCCCGCGGGATCGTTTCACGCGTGCAAAATGAGCATCTGCGTGTTCGCAGACCAAATTAATATAGCACAGCCGGGTGTCGGGTGCAAGTCTTTTTCCCGACTTTTTTACGTTCTTTTTCGCTTTTTCCGGAGGAACAGAACAGGCAGGGAGAATATTCTCTTTTCGTGATATCCTCCCTGCCTGTTCTGTTTTCTTCTTTATAATAAGAAGCGCTGATCAGCTGTCTCCTTTCAGCTTATTGAGTTCATCAATGATCAGGTCGTTCTGGATCTTGATGTAGGTTCCCTTCATACCGGACGACCGGCTCTCGATCACGCCTGCGCTCTCCAGTTTCCTGAGCGCATTGACAATGACGGAACGGGTAATGCCGACTCTGTCGGCGACCTTGCTGGCAACCAGAATACCCTCCTTGCCTTCCATCTCATCGAAGATATGATGTACTGCCTCAAGTTCTGAAGCGGAAAGCGTGCCGATCGCTGATTTGACGATCTGAAGTTTCCTGATCTCTTCCGCACTCTCCTCATTCAGCGAACGCAGCATCTCCAGCCCGACGACCGCATTGCCGTATTCCGCAAGGATAATATCATCGATATCATAGGGAACGGTATTCTTATAAATGAAGAGTGTTCCGAGGCGCTCTCCGGCTATATCTATAGGGGTGACGATGACATGATATCTTTTAAGCTGCGGGCCTTCAAAGCCGAGGGTCTCCAGGATTACGTTTTCCTTGGTCGACAGGATATTGAGAAGCCTTTCGTTCAGGGCTTCGTCAATAAAACGGCCTACCTTTGCATTGGCCCAGTCTTCATCTCCCTCTTCCACGAATGCTTCTCCGACACCCAGGATCTTTCCCTTTTTGCTGATTACGAGCACATTTGATTCAAGAACTTCACTCAACACTTTGCAGACGTCATTAAACACAAAGACCTTGGAAGTATTATTATGCAGAAGTTTGTTGATCTTCCTGGTCTTATCCAACAGTTGAACGCTCATAGTTTCCTCCTGATGCTGTAACTAAGCAGATTTCAGTTTATGCGGATCATATTCGGAATTAGACTTTACAATACCTGCTGCAATTAGTCTTACCGCTTTCATTCTGTTATAATACACTATATTTGTATATTTTTCAACCTTTTAAACCAAAATTTCTGAAATTATTTGCATGATGTGCAGAATCGAAGTACGATTTAAAATTTTTGCAACATGTTTGACATTTTTCTTTCTTTTTCAGCCCCGCTTTTGAACACAGCAGCTAATGTCATTATTTTATTACACATATTTATAAATTTTTTATCATCTGCACCCTTGCAAGTGTTTTGAAAATGTTGTATAAGAAGGGATGACAGCTTACCGGAGGCGATATTTTTATGGCAAAAAACCTGATCATAGTCGAGTCACCCACAAAAGTGAAAACAATAAAGAAATTTCTCGGTTCATCCTATGCGGTCGAAGCATCCGGCGGTCACGTCAGGGACCTGCCGAAATCCACGCTCGGCGTAGATGTCGACTCCGATTTTGAACCGCATTATATAACGATCCGCGGAAAAGGCGATGTAATCTCCGCGCTGAAAAAGCAGGCAAAGAAAGCAGACAGGATCTATCTTGCAACCGACCCTGACCGTGAGGGGGAAGCCATTGCCTGGCATCTGAAGGAGATTCTCTCATCGGAAGACAAAAAGATCGCCAGGATCACCTTCAATGAGATCACAAAAAATGCTGTAAAAGCCTCCCTGAAGAATCCGCGCAGCCTGGATATGGATCTGATCGACGCCCAGCAGGCCAGACGCGTGCTGGACCGCGTCGTCGGCTACCGCATCTCTCCTCTTCTCTGGAAGAAGATCAAGCGGGGATTAAGCGCCGGCAGAGTACAGTCCGCTTCCCTGGCCATGGTCTGCAGGCGGGAAGACGAAATCAATGCCTTTGAAAAAGAAGAATTCTGGACACTGACAGCGCTCGTTTCCGCTGACGGATCAAAAAAGCCGCTCGAACTTCAGTATGCCGGCCGAAAGAAGCTGACTTCCGAAGAGGAGACGCAGAAGCTGATCGCAAAGCTTGACGGCGCAGCATTTAAGATCTCCGATATTCAGGAAACGAAAAAGACCCGCAAGCCCCCGCTCCCCTTTACGACCAGCACCCTGCAGCAGGAAGCCTCCCGCGTCCTGAATTTTTCCACGCAGAAGACGATGCGTATTGCGCAGCAGCTGTATGAAGGGGTGGATGTGAAAGGCTCCGGCACGATCGGCCTTATCACCTATCTCCGTACTGACAGTACCCGCATAGCCGAAGAAGCCGATGCGGCTGCAAGAAGTTATATTGCAGAGCAGTACGGCGCCGATCACGTCGGAAAGAAGCAGTCCTCCGCTGCTGCCGCCGGCAGGATCCAGGACGCACACGAAGCGATCCGTCCCACAGACATTACGCTGATTCCCGCGGCTGTTTCCGACTCTCTGAGCCGGGATCAGTTACGGCTTTATCAGCTGATCTGGAAACGTTTTGCGGCAAGCCGTATGTCCGAAGCCCGCTACAATACGCTCACGATCAAGGCGGAAGCAAACGGTGAACCGTTCAAGGCTTCCGCGAATATCAAGACTTTTGACGGTTTCCTTTCTGTCTACGATACGGATGAAGATAAGCTGAAAGGGACCAGCGCCCTGACAAAGATCACGGCCGATACGAAACTGACCTTTGAATCTTTTGATCCAAAGCAGCATTTCACACAGCCGCCGGCCCATTTTACCGAAGCAACGCTGGTCAGAGCCATGGAAGAAGCAGGGATCGGACGTCCCAGCACCTATGCGCCGACGATAACCACCCTGCTCGGACGCCATTATCTGACCAAAGAAGGCAGAAATCTCTTTGTTACCGAACTTGGCGAAGCCGTCAATAATATCATGAAGGAATACTTCCCTGATATAGCAGATGAAGGTTTCACCGCCGGTATGGAAGCAGAACTTGATCATGTCGAGGAAGGCGCTGAAGACTGGAAGAAACCGGTCAGGGATTATTATCCCGCGCTGATGAAATCCGTCGAGAAAGCCGAACAGGAACTGGACAGGATCAAAATCGCGGATGAAGTAAGCGAGGAACACTGCGAGGTCTGCGGCAGGAATCTTGTTATAAAGTACGGCCCTCACGGACGTTTTCTGGCATGTCCCGGTTTTCCGGAATGCAGATTTACAAAACCGTTCACAGAGAAGGCCGGTGTAAAATGCCCGGTCTGCGGCGGTGAGATCCTCGTCAAAAAGACGAAAAAAGGCAGACGTTATTACGGATGCGAAAACAATCCGACCTGTGAATATATGTCCTGGCGTAAACCGGCAGAGGACGGAGAAACAGAATAATAAAAAGCAGACGCTGTAAAAAGACGGCAGAGTTCTTCTCTTCCGTCTTTTTTATTTTCACCTGCCCCGTTTTCAAAACGACACGATCTGTCAATCACTTTTTGTCCCGAATTTTGTCGCAGATAGTTTGTGTACATTCACAGCCATCCCTGTTATGATACGCGGAAAGGAACTGCTTCCTTCTTTACAGGAAGAAACAAACAGCCTGACAGGAGGCATACATTGTATTCAAGCATCATCAGCATCGCGATGAACGGCATGAACGGGTATCCCGTGAGGGTGGAAACAGACGTTTCGCCAGGTCTTCCGGATTTTTCCATGGTCGGTTTTCTGTCATCAGAAGTGAAGGAAGCCAGAGAAAGAGTCCGGACTGCGCTCCGCAATTCCGGCTTTGCGCTGCTGCCAAAAAAGATCACGGTCAATCTTGCACCTGCCGATATCCGGAAGGAGGGGACGGCATACGATCTTGCACTGGCCGTTTCCCTTCTGGCGGCGAACGAAGTGATCCCGCAGGATCGTGCGGAAGGGATCGTTTTTATCGGAGAACTGGCCCTGAACGGAGCGCTGAGGCCGGTGCACGGGATCCTGCCCAGAGTCTGCTGCGCAAAGGAGGCAGGACTGACGACCTGTTTCCTGCCTTATGAGAACAGGCGTGAAGGCGCTGTTGTAGACGGGATGAGGATCATAGGAATCAAGGATCTCTGCGAAGCAGTGCATCTCCTTACCTCTCCCGGGGAACAGGTGCCGGAAATCTGTCCTGCCAGAGAGATCCTCGAACAGTCGCGTACCTATGCTGTGGACTTTTCCGAAGTAAACGGACAGTACGGGATGAAGCGTGCTGCCGAAACAGCCGCTGCCGGCATGCACAATCTTCTCCTGATCGGCAGTCCCGGCAGCGGAAAGTCAATGATCGCAAGACGGATTCCGACGATCCTGCCCGGCCTTACCTGGGAAGAATGCCTGGCTGTCTCAAAGGTCTACAGCGTGGCAGGACTGCTGAGCGACAAACAGCCGCTGATCATACACCGTCCGTTCCGCGCCCCGCATCACACGATCTCTACAGCCGCCCTTGTCGGAGGCGGCAGGATCCCGAGACCCGGTGAGATCTCACTCGCCGACAGAGGCGTTCTTTTCCTGGATGAACTGCCTGAGTTCCAGAAGAACACCCTGGAAGTTCTCCGGCAGCCGATGGAGGACAGACAGGTGATGATCGCCAGGGTCGGCGGTTCCAGCAGCTTTCCCGCAGACACTATGGTCGTCGCCGCCATGAATCCGTGCCGCTGCGGCTATTATCCTGACAGAAGCAGATGCCAGTGCACCATTGCTGATGTAAGGAAATATCTCAGCCGGATCAGCCGCCCGCTCCTGGACCGTATGGATCTGTGTGTGGAAGCACCGCCGGTCGGCTATTCCGATTTTTCAACCCCTGCCGGCAGCGGGGAAAGATCCGCTGCCATCAGAGAACGTGTTGAGCAGGCAAGAAAGATCCAGCAGGAACGTTTCCGGGAGGAGAATATCTTCTTTAATTCCCAGATGCAGCCAAAGCACGTCAACCGGTACTGCAGACTGGGCGTCCGCGGGGAAAAGATCATGAAGGAAATTTTCGAAACGAAAAAGCTGAGCGCCAGAGCCTATCACAGGCTGCTGAAAGTAGCCAGGACCCTCGCTGATCTGTCCGGCGAAGCAGAGATCAGCGAAGCGCATCTTATAGAAGCTGCGGAATACCGCAGTCTGGAGGAAAAGTATTGGGGATGACTGACAGAGAATTAAGATACAGAATCTCTCTGATGCATTCTGTGGGCCCGGTCACATTCCGGAAACTGAAGGATTTTTATGGAAACGCAGCAAGGATCTGGAACTCAGAATCTCCTGCGCTGACTGCATCGCAGCTTACCGAATGGCGGTTATTCCACACTGCCGTAAAAGAAAAGGAATTAAAGGAAGGATATACACGGCTGATGAACACCGCATCATACAGATTTGTCATTCCGGAAGACCCCGATTATCCCGCGCCGCTGAAAAACATCTCCGATCCTCCCGTAGGCCTGTATGTAAAAGGCATTCTTCCCGCCAGTTCGAAGCCGGCTGCAGCGATTGTGGGTAGCAGGGCATGCAGCGAATACGGAAAACATCAGGCACTCAGAATTGCCGGAGACCTTGCCGATGCCGGCGTCGGGATTGTCAGCGGCCTGGCGGCAGGCATAGATTCCTTCGGGCACAGAGGGGCGCTTGACAGAAACGGTTATACAGTCGCCGTACTCGGAAACGGGATCGACAGGTGCTATCCTGTCACGAACCTGAACCTGTATGAGCGCATCGCAGAAAAAGGTGCAGTCATCTCTGAGTATCCGCCCGGCACGCCCGGAAAACCCATGTATTTCCCGCGCAGGAACAGAATCATCAGCGGCCTTGCAGATCTTGTCATTGTAATAGAAGCAAAAAAACGAAGCGGGTCGCTGATCACTGTCGAACGGGCGCTCGAACAGGGAAAAGACGTGATGGCGGTACCCGGCCGTATCGGAGATCTCTTAAGCGAGGGATGCCTCTCCCTGATCCGCCAGGGCGCGGGAATCGTGACCTGCACGGAGGATATTCTTTTCGCCATGGGGATTCAGGCTGAAAAACAGAAAGACAGACATAAGAGCTCAGGAAAGGCGGATCTTTCTGCAGAAGAGCTGGCCGTCCTGCAGCACATGAGTACTGATCCCGTTCACCCGGACAGATTGTGCGAGCAGCTGGATATGGCACCCGGCAGCATATACATGATCCTGTTCAGGCTGGAAAATGCAGGCTTTGTCCGCAGTGCCGGTCCCGGGCTTTACGCCAGAACATAAGAGCAGGAACCGTACAAGTACGGTCCCTGCCTGGAAAGGGAAATAAATAAAACTGTATATGCTTTATTTGTTCATGATATCCTTATCAATCGCAGCTGCGGCAGCCTTTCCGGCGCCCATGGCGAGGATAACTGTGGCTGCGCCGGTAACGGCATCGCCGCCGGCATACACATGAGGACGGCTGGTAAGTCCGTCTTCACCGTTTGTTACGATGCAGCCGTGTCTGTTGGTATCAAGGCCTTCCGTGGTATCCTTGATCAGCGGGTTCGGGGAAGTTCCGATCGCAATGATGACGCAGTCTACATCCAGATCGAACTCACTGCCGGGCTTCTTGATGGGACGGCGGCGTCCGGATTCATCCGGCTCACCGAGTTCCATCTCGATGCACTGCATACCGCCGACAAAGCCCTTCTGGAACTTGTCATCGGTATCCTTGGGATAGATCTGTACGGGGTTGCACAGAAGCTTGAAGATGATGCCCTCTTCCTTCGCATGCTCAACTTCCTCACGTCTTGCGGGAAGTTCTTCGTCAGAACGGCGGTATACGATATAAACGTTCTCTGCGCCCAGTCTCTTGGCTGTACGGGCAGCGTCCATGGCAACATTTCCGCCGCCGACGACTGCAACGTTCTTTGAACGGATAATCGGTGTTGCGGTGGTGTCCTTGAATGCCTTCATCAGGTTAACTCTGGTAAGATACTCGTTCGCGGAATATACGCAGTTGAGATTCTCGCCGGGGATGTTCTGGAATCTGGGGAGGCCGGCGCCGGTGCCGATGAACACAGCCTCAAAGCCATAGTCTTCCATCAGCTCATCGATGGAGATGACCTTGCCGATGATCATGTTGGTCTCGACCTTGACGCCCAGTTTCTTCAGGTTGTCAACTTCAGCCTGTACGATCGCCTTCGGAAGACGGAATTCGGGGATACCATAGATCAGCACGCCGCCTGCAAGATGAAGGGCTTCAAAGATCGTTACATCATAACCCATTCTGGCAAGATCGCCTGCGCAGGTAAGTCCGGCAGGGCCGGCGCCTACGATCGCTACCTTATGTCCGTTCTTCTCCGGAACGACCGGATCTTCCTTTACGTTCTCACGATGCCAGTCGGCAACGAATCTCTCCAGACGGCCGATACCTACAGGCTCGCCCTTCTTGCCGCGTACGCAGAACTTCTCGCACTGGGATTCCTGGGGACATACACGTCCGCAGACTGCCGGCAGAGAGCTGTCCTGGCTGATGATCTGATAAGCTTCCTCATATTCTCCGGCCGCAACCTTTGCGATGAACTCGGGGATCTTGATCGCAACGGGACATCCCTTCATGCAGGGACGGGCTTTGCAGCCGAGGCAGCGCTGCGCTTCATCGAGGGCCTGTTCTTCCGTATATCCGAGAGCGACCTCACTGAAATTCTTATTGCGGACATTGGGGTCCTGCTGGGGCATTTCATTCTTTTTGAGTGACATATTAGGCATGATCAGGCTTCCTCCTTCTTGAACAGATTGCAGACCTTCTCATGATCTGCCACCTCAAAAGGCTTGTAGATGATGCTGCGGCTCATTGCGGAATCAAAATCAACCAGATGTCCGTCAAAGTCAGGTCCGTCAACACAGGCGAATTTGGTCTCGCCGCCGACGATCAGACGACAGCCGCCGCACATGCCGGTTCCGTCTACCATGATGGGGTTCATGGAGATAACGGTCTTGACATTGTATTTCTTGGTAAGCAGACATACGAACTTCATCATGATCATCGGTCCGATCGCGATCACTTCATCGTATTCGTTTCCGGCATTAATGAGTTCTTCAAGCGCGTTGGTGACAAGACCCTTTGTACCGTAGGATCCGTCATCCGTCATCATGACCATCTTGCTGCTGCAGGCTTCAAATTCCTTCTCGAGGATGACAAGGTCTTTTGTCCTGAAACCAACGATCGAATGGACCTCCGTTCCCTGCTCGTGCAGCGCTCTTGCGATCGGAAGCGCGATTGCACAGCCTACACCGCCGCCGACAACAGCGACTTTCTTAAGGCCTTCGGTTTCTGTGGGACGTCCAAGAGGGCCTACGAAGTCCGTAATAGACTCTCCCTCTTCCTTATGATTCAGCAGTTCCGTTGTTGCTCCCACGATCTGGAAGATGATGGTGACAGCTCCGGTCTCCTTATCAGTGCCTGCGATCGTGAGCGGGATACGCTCTCCTTCATCATCTACTCTTAAGATAATGAACTGACCGGGCTTTGCCTTCTTGGCGATAAGGGGAGCCTCGATATCCATCAGTGTTACTGTGGGATTAAGACATTCTTTCTTCAGGATCCTGTACATATCCATCTGCCCTTTCCTGTTTTCCGCCATGCGGTATTATTGCCGGAGGTTCCGGCACAGAATGAAACCTGTTCTTCAGATTTCGCTTTTAATAATAGCAGAACATTTCTGCATTTGCAATGAATCCCCGCAACAGAAATTTTCTATTTTGCTCAACTATTTCATTCCATGAAATTATCCGTCAGACCGTCAAAGGCTTCTTTTGCATGCTTATACCGAAAAATGGTCTGTTTTACGGAAGTGACAGATCCGGATCCGTCCGGCACAGCCGCTCTCTGCAGGAAACACTTTATTATTTTAATTCCGTCCTTCAGGCAGTCGGCTAAAAATAGTTTTGCTCTTTTGAAATTAATAATATTTTGTTTTTTCGAATGTGCCAAAATTTCACCTGATGAAATTCCGGCGCAAAAAAATAACGGGCCAAGCGGCCCGTCAGGGTATTACAGATATTACTTTACTGCGGCAGCGAGATCCTCTAAGGATCCATCATACCAGAAATCAACGAACTCCCTGGTCACTACCCTTTTGTAGTCTTCCATAGGGACTAACTGATGGTAATAGAATACACGCCCCACTCGGTAGGAAGACAGATAATTCTTCTGGATCAGATGAAGCAGAAAGGTGGAAACTGTCTGCCGCTTCCATTCTCTTCCGTACTTTTCGTGTACGATTGCCATGATTTCCACCAGAGAAACATCCTTCTTTGAATCCCAGACAGCCTTCATGACGATCTGTTCACATTCCGTTAAATTAACATTATCCGTCATGTCCTCGCTCCTTCCTATACAGCCCCGCTTCGGCTTAGGCGATTATACCATTTTTCTATAATATATGCAATCTATTTCTTCAACGCCTTTCAAGTAAATATATATTTTATATTATAATGCAGAAATAATCCGCTCTTTACTGCGCTGCTGTCGTTTCCGCTTCCGTTTCTGCCGGCTCTGCCGTTTCCTCTGCGGCGGCAGTCTCTTCTTCTGCAGCCGCTGTTGTCTCTGCCTGTGCTGTTGTTTCCTCTGC
>CAMOZZ010000080.1 GCA_946631165.1 uncultured Lachnospiraceae bacterium
CTGTCTCCTATTTCAGAAAAATATCTGCCAATTACCGAAAAATTATATCATCTTTTCCTTATTTATACAACGAAATTAAGAGGGAGAGCCGGGTAATATGTTACCCCCAGGCAGGTTCTGTATTTCAGTGTCCTGCCTGGGGATAGCATTTCACCCCGGCTCTCCCTCTGTGTTCGCAAAAGATACATTTTTTCAGAGAAGATACCCCGTAAACAGCATACTTTTATTGCATAATCAATCGTTTCAGTAAAATCTGTGCGGCTGCTTCCATTTTCATTCTGCCTTCTTCTGCTGCTCACTGCTGAGCATCCGAATCGTCTCGATATCGTTGGCCGTCAGCTTTATATTCGCGACGAACTCTTTTCCGTCCGGGGTAGTGGCTTTCATTTCATACACCGTTCCCTCGATCAGCGTCTGTTCCCTGATCAGATGGAAAAAAGGCTCGATCCTGGGATGTTCGGAATGGAAGATTTCCAGTCTTTCCCTGTATTTTAACAATGCCATCGGATTTATATTCATCACAGATCTCCTTAAGTATTATAATGTCCCCTTCGTCAGCTGCAGAACTTTTCCGCGAACCGCACAAGATATTCCAGGTCTTTTGCGCCTGCCGTTTCAAAGGCAGAATGCATCGCCAGCTGTGCGAGGCCAATATCCGCCGTATTCATGGACAGCTGTGTATTCGCAATGCTTCCCAGCGTTGAACCGCCGCGCATATCCGACCGGTTCACAAAAGTCTGTACCGGAATATCGTTTTCCATGCACAATTTCTTCACGAATGCAGCCGATACACCGTCTGTCGTATACAGCTGGCCGGCATGGTATTTCAGAACGATCCCGCCGTTCATCTGCGGCCGGTTCACAGGATCAGCTTTGTCCGTGTGATTGGGGTGGACCGCATGGGCATTATCCGCGGAGATCATCATACCGCGCTGTGCTGCCGCGTGCATTTCCGAGAAGGTCATTCCAAGACTTTCACGGATCCGGTTTAAACAGTCGGAAAGAAAGGTCGATTCCGCGCCCTGTTTGCTGCGGCTGCCTACTTCTTCATTATCAAATACACAGTGCATGGCCAGGATATTGTCTGATGCCTGCGACGCCGTAAAGCCGGCAAAAGTCCCGTACACACACATAAGATCATCCAGCTTTGCCGCGGAAATGAATTCTCCCTCCGGTCCCCAGATATACGGTTCCTGCCGGTTCACCAGGAACAGATCCATGCCCAGGACGCCGTCCGAAGGTTTCCCGGCTGCTCCGGCTGTATCCGCAGCACCGATTCCTGCCGCTTCCGCTATCATTTCCATGAAGCGGTCCCCTTTTTCTCCGCGCGCAAACAGCGGCTGCATGTCAGTCTGCACGTTCGTCATGGCCTTCTCGTTGGCTTCGCGGTCCATATGGATCGCCAGCGACGGAATGATGAGCAGATCCCGGTCCATATAAACAAGTTTCTGCACAATGCTGCCGTTTTCATCGATCAGTACTCTTCCGGCCACGCTGAGCGGACGGTCATACCAGGTGTTCTTCAGCATCCCGCCATAAGGTTCTATATTCAGCTTTACACAGCCGGCGGCACTGATTTCCGGATCCGGCTTGATCTTGAAACACGGAGAATCGCTGTGGCCTGCCAGGATCCGCAGGATCTCTGTCTTTTTCTTCGGCAGGCAAAAGGAGATCACCGCGGAATCATTTCTTGTCACGAAATATTTTCCGCCGGGTGCCAGGTCCCAGGACGGCATTGTCTCATAAAGCCTGACAAATCCGGCCTCTTCCAGACGCCTGGCCAGCGCCTGCACCGCATGGAATACGCTGGGGCTCTCTTTCAGGAAATGCATAAAATCAGTCATTATGTCTCTGCACATATTTTCCCCTCCTGAGTGTGAATATCATAAACCCCGCACAGAATGCGATCTGAAGGATCGTTGAACACGGCGTGGCAAGTCCGATGCGCTGCAGAACCGGATCGAAAAAGCCGCGCATCAGGCGCGGCTTCATTATACGTTTATCCCGGTTTTTCGTCAATTGCTCATGACTCCAGATACTTGCGGATCTCTTCAAGTCTCTCATCGCTTACTGCGAATCTGTCTCCCATCTTCCCGGTAGGGCGTGTGCCCACGGACAGCTCATCATAATCGATCTGATCCACGATCTTCTTCAGTTCCGGAAGCTGTTCCTCTGTATCATTGTATCCCTTAAAGATGACGACACGCAGGATGAAATGTCCCTTATACTGCTTGCTGAAATTGATCAGGCTCCTGATCTTCTGCTCCACACTCACCTCTTTGATCGTGCGGTGCATTCTCTGGAAATCATTTTCCCTGATAAAGGCAAGGCAGCCCACCACTTCATCACACATATTCGCTTCGCGCATATGGAACTGCTCATCCAGCATCGGTCCATTGACGATGATCCTTACCGGAAGGCCGTATTCATGCACCTTATCAATCATCCGGTCGATCTTGTCATTGGTGATCGGATCTCCCTGTCCGAACAGATAGACCAGATCCGGTCTGTCCTTCTCGATCTGCTCTCCCAGCACCTTCAGCGAATAACGCACGAAAGGCACTGACAGGAAGGATGCAGTCCGAAAATACCGGGGTATCGTTTTCATTGAAATCCTCTTTTTTCGGAAAACGAAGGCAGGCGGGACCTGATCAACAGCTAACGGAATCTGGAATCCTCCAAGTGAAACAAACTGCAGGCCTGACACTTATAATAAGCCGGGAGCCTCCCGGCTTTTACTGCGCCTGCACAGCCGTAATGCAGGCCGTCGTTACAATATCCTCCACCGAGCAGCCGCGGGAAAGATCATTGCAGGGCTTCGCCAGTCCCTGCAGGACGGCCACAGCTTCCGCCCCGGCCAAACGCTGTGTGATCTTATAGCCGATGTTCCCCGCCTGCAGGTCCGGGAAGATCAGCACGTTAGCGCAGCCGGCTACAGGACTTCCGCCGGCTTTCTGTGCACCGACTGCCGGCACCAGCGCAGCATCGAACTGCATCTCTCCGTCCAGCGCCAGATCCGGCGCCAGTGTATGCGCGATCGCAGCTGCCTCCTGCACTTTTGTGACCAGCGCATGTTTCGCGCTGCCTTTCGTAGAAAACGACAGCAGCGCGACACGCGGCTCTTCGATCCCGCCCAATGTGCGTGCAGTCTCTGCGGAAGAAATGGCGATATGCGCCAGTTCCTCAGCAGTCGGGCAGGGATTCACCACACAGTCCGCATAGATAAGCAGCCCGTCATGCCCGATGCCCCTGTCCTGAAATTCCATCAGCATGCTGGAGGAGACTACTTTGATCCCGGGTTTTGTTTTTATGATCTGCAGCGCCGGGCGCAGCATATCGCCCGTGGAATGCACGGCGCCGGAAACAAGCCCGTCCGCGTCACCCAGCTGCACCATCATGATCCCGAAATACATGGGATCTGCAGCCAGCCTGCCGGCTTCTTCCAGGGAAACGCCTTTCTGTTTACGGATCTCATAAAGCGCGTCACGATACCGGATCCGGTCGGGACTGTCCGCCGGATCGATGATCCGGATACCCGCGATATCCGCCCCGTTCTCTTCCGCCGCGGCATTGATCTTTTCAGGATCGCCGAGCAGGACCGGTTCCGCCAGCGCCTCTGTCTTCAGGACTGCCGCCGCTTTTACGGTACGCAGCTCATCACCTTCCGGAAAAACGATCGTTTTGATCTGTTTATGCGCCTTCGCTCTGATCTCTTCCAGGATACTCATGCAGACAATCCCCCGTTCTCACCTCTTATTTCTCATGATCCAGTTCCGGAAATCCGTTCCAGACAGGCTTCCCGGTATAAGTCAGCACCTTTGCCTGTCCCCGCAGCGCTTTCAGTACGGGAAGCGCCAGCGCATCCTGTTCCATTTCCCCCGGATAAACACTGACCGGGGCGATCCATCCGCAGCGTTCTTTAATTCCGGTGATGATATCGTCAAAACGCATCAGCCCGCCTGTCAGCAGGATCCCGTCCACTTTTCCGCACAGTACCGCACTCATTTCCGCAATCAGCTTGCTGATCTGATAGATCATCGCATTCCAGACAAGGACGGCCGCGGGATCGCCTTCTTCCACCCTCTTATGGATCACATCGGAATCCGAAGTGCCGAACAGGCTGACAAAACCGCCTGCGCGGGTACACATACGGCGTACCTCCTCTATGGAATGCGCTTCTATATAATCCAGCAGCTGCGGGACGGGAATACTTCCGATCCGTGTCGGGGAGAACGGGCCTTCCCCGTCCGCACCCATATTGCCGTCTGTCATCCGTCCGTGATCATGCGCACTGACGGTAATGCCGCCGTCAATATGCGCCACGATATAATTGCAGTCTTCATACTTCCGGCCTGTTTTTCCGGAATGATACTCCGCTACGGCTTTCTGGTTCAGCACGTGGGAATGAGAATACCTGTACAGTCCCTTTATGCCGGTCACACGCGCATAATCACAGAACTCCTCCGTATTGGTGGGATTCAGTGTATAGGCATTCTTTCCGTGTTCCTTTGCGAACTCATAGGCAAGCATCACACCGAGTTTTGCCGGATGCTCGCTCCCGCCGACCGCATTTACAGTATCCTGATATAGTCTTTCATCTATCAGCGTTACCCCGCTGTGCTGGGAATAGGCGCTGCCGCCTCTTCCGACAAAGACATCGATATCATCCGGGTCATATCCATGCTCCTTCAGCATATCGAGGATCACCTGATAGCGGAACGGGACCTGCAGATTGACATGCGGATATTTCAGAAGTTCCGGAGCATCATGGAAGAGGCTCTCTTCAAAAAGAGAGGTCTCATTTTCATAAAGGCTCACCTTCGTGGACGTGGAGCCCGGGTTGATGATCAGCAGTCTGTATACTTTTTCGTTCATTTCTGTCCGCTTCCTTTATATTTACCGTTTATTTGACTGTCTCCAAATTCCCTGTTTTTCAGCATCCCGGATCAGTTCATCCCGGAAATCCGGGTGGGCTATGGAAATGATCAGCTCCGCTCTTTCCCAGGTCGTCCGGCCGACCAGATTGATCACACCGTATTCCGTCACCAGATAATAGGTCTCCGAACGCGGATCCGTAATAATATCACCGGTAAACCGGGGTCTGATACAGGATATGACTTCTCCCTTTTTGTTGACGAAGGATGACCGCAGACAGAGGAAGGATTTTCCGCCTCTGGAAATGGCGGCGCCGGTCAGGAAATCCAGCTGTCCGCCGGTCCCGCTGATATGCCGGCCGCCGGCGCCTTCCGAACTTACCTGCCCGTACAGATCGACGGCGATGCAGTTGTTGATCGAGATCATATTGTCGATCTGACCGATCACCGCCGGATTATTGACGTAGGAAAGCGGTGCTGCCATGATCCCGGGATTATTGTCTACCCATTCATAAAGCGGCCGGGATCCGAAGACCATGCCTGTCACACCTTTATTGCGGTGGGTGGTCTTTCTGCGGTTCGTCAGCTTTCCTGCTTCGTAGAGATGGAGATAGGCATCCGAGCAGAGTTCCGTGTGCATACCGAGATCTTCAAGGTCCGATCCGGCAATCTGCATGCCGATGATATTCGGCATGTTCCCGATGCCGAGCTGCAGGGTCGCCCCGGAAGGAATGAACGGCATGATCTGGCCGGCAATCATGTAATCTTCTTTTTCTGCCGGCTGGACAGGGACCTCAGGCAGCGGCCCGTGTTCCCCTTCCACCACATAATCCACTTCCGAGATATGGATGGATTCGCCGAAGCCGCCCAGGATATGCGGAAGCTTCTCATTCACTTCCAGGATCACAATATCCGCTTTCTCCAGGATCCCCTTCGCGATCCCGGTGGAGCAGGAAAGATTGAAATATCCGTGCCGGTCCATCGGCGTAACACACATCATGGCGACATTCACAGTCAGGAAATGTTTATAGTATTCCACAACATGCCGGAATACCATCGGAATGAAGCTGCAAAGCCCCCGGTCGGAAAGCTTCCGTTCATACGCTGAAAAATGCCAGCTGTTATAGATAAAATGTTCCCGTGTGGGATCGCATTCCGCCGTCATGATCGGCCCGAAGCAGAGGTTTCCCCGGATCTTGACATCCGTCAGTTCATCCTTCCGCCTGGCCAGGGCTGCATCGAGAAGCGGCGGGAAACCGAGATTTGTCGTGTAGTCGACCCAGTCCCCGCTCTTTACCGCTTTCACTGCTTCTTCCGGTGTACGCAGTTTTCCCCTGTATTCCGCGTAAAAGTCCATGACCGCCCTCCTTTGCAGCTTTTCCCGCTCAGGCTATTATCCATCGCAGGCAATAAATCAAAGACATTATAACATTTGACAGCTTCCCAAGTAAACAGAAGTCTCGCGCGCTTCTTCTTCCTGCATAGAAGAAATCTTTTTCCGTATCTGTTCCGGCAAAAAGAAAAAGAGGCATCTGCCTCCCTTTCTTTTCCATCTCTGTATCATGATTCTTCTGCATCAACGGCTTTCAGCACAACTGCTTCTTCCTCCTCCGTCTCCGGTGCCAGGCTCCGGCTGTCCTTGCTGTCTTTTCCGAGAAGAAGTTCCACGGCAGAGCCCAGCAGCCCGCCGACTGCCTCTTCCGTCGTCGTCGCTTTTCCCCTGAGCACCTTCATGGCAGCCTGCTTTGATTTGGAATCTGCCTCTCTGTAAAGTTCTACCAGACGGCGTTCCGTTGCCGTGACCTGCATGGCAGACTTGGCTGTTGAGGTCTTCCCGGAAGTCTTGCCGGAGGTCTTTCCGGAGGTCTTGCCTGTCGTGGTCGTCTTCTTTGCCAGATCAAGCAGGGATTTCTGCGTTACTCCCGTGACCTTTGCGATCTGTTTGATCTGGTCCTGCGTCGGTTCTTTCTCTCCCCGCTCGATCTTGCTTATATCCGATGCAGACAGTGTCTTGATCTTTCTCGCCAGCTGTTCCTGGGTAAGGCCGGCTTCATTGCGCGCTTCCCGAATTTTGGTCCCTAGTTTTTTCGACATAACGGTGTTCCTCCTGTAAGCGTTGTCTCCTTCCGGCTGCCGCTGTTTCCGGCCTGCTTGTCCGGCAGATCCATTATAGCATTATTCTGCTGTCTTTGCCACGATATTCCGCATAAAAAGTCTAAAACCGTACCATTTCCCGGCATTCTCCCGGATTTCGGTATTGTCATGGTATATTTCGATATATTTAATCGAAATTATCTCTTGATGGAACTATTGATTTCCTTTCATCCGGCACTATAATGAAGGCGGATCCGGAAATTGGAAAAAATGAACGGACCGCCAAATACATTTGCACCGATGTGAAAATAATATCAAGGAGTGTGACTTAAATGAATTATCCGGGTATTGCAGGTACTGAAAATATGTATTCGATGCCGTCCTTTGATTTCAGGGAATATTGCGGAGACGCTACGGATTCCACACTGGCCAGAAAGACCGGATTTGACAGATTTCTGTTTATCCCGGAGAATAAACCTTCTTATTCTGCCGGTCACTGTGCTGAGGATAAGTACAGGTCCGCACTGAAGGGTTATTTATCCTGTGTTTTTTCCGTATGATCTATGCAATGATTCTCCTATAGCAAAGACCGGCCCTGAAGATATTCTTCAGAACCGGTCTTTTTTCGTACTGCAGGAAGAACAGCCTCTGCTTATTCCTTTCCCGCTTCTTTCTGCCTCTTTGCTCTCTCATTCGTATCCAGGCTCTTTCCGAACACAAAATACCTGTCATACAGATATTCCAGAAGGAAATTGCAGCCCATATTCAGCAGCGTTACCAGGATACCCGGCCAGTGTGCTGTCTCTGCAAGATAATTTCCGCAGATCGTGGACACCGGTGTGAACACCGCATAAAATGCCGCCACCTTCATCATTGCCACCGGGACATTGTTCGCTGACTGGAACGTGTACTGACGGTTCAGCGTAAAGTTCCAGACTACTGATGCGACCAGCGCGATCAGATAGCACGGCCAGTACGGCCACGACGTCACCTTATCCAGAACGGAGTACAGTACGATCTCGATCACGCCTGCTGAAATCGAAAACAGTGTAAACTTCACAGCCCTCAGCCATTCTTTGCTTTTGCCTTTCTCCGCTGCCATTATCTGGTTCCTCCAATGGTGCCGGCTGCATCCGCCGCCGCATCCTGCCTGTTCATTTTCCTGAACAGATCCTTGTTGCTGCCGTACAGTTTCCTGAATACTGAATAATTTCTGTCATAAACGGCTTTGTTCTTCTTATCCGGCCGGAACCGCTTTCTGACCGGGATAAAAGAACCGATCTCATTGATATCCTTCATCAGTCCCAGCCCGACAGCGGCCACGGCAGCTGCCCCGACAGATCCCACATTCTGCGGACTGCCGACCACCTCTATGGTCCTGCCGGTAACATCCGCCAGGATCCGGCTCGTCGTATCGGACAGCGCACCGCCGCCGCCGAAACGAATCGTGCGGGAAGTCTTCACCTTTTTATCCTGACACTCCAGCATCCAGCGCAGATGATAACATACGCCCTCCACGACAGCGCGGATCATTTCCGTCTTCCCTGTCTCCAGGCGGATGTTGAAGAACATGCCGGCAGCCGACGCATCTTCGAACGGACAGCGGTTCCCGTGCAGCCAGGGCGTAAAGATCACCCCGTTTGCGCCGGCAGGGACCTCGCTGATCACTTCAGACATATAGTCATACAGGCTTGTATAGACGGATTCCGGATCCTGACAGACATCGTGTTTGTCCAGGTAGATGCCGATCTCATCCAGTGCCAGATGATCCTTCACCCATTCCAGGCATTTCCCGGCTGTTTCCATTTCCGCAAAGTAGTTGAACCGGCCCGGCTGGGCGCCGACGATGGCAGCGATCATATTATTCGCATCCACGGTCTGCTTTTCCACAACAGTCGAGACCCAGCCGGAAGTGCCGCAGTAAATATGCGTATCCCCGGTTTCCGTGCACCCGCAGCCAAGGCCGATCAGGGAGGCGTCTCCGCCGCCGCCGAACACAGGCGTTCCCGGCCGCAGGCCCAGTTCTTCCGCTGCCTTTTCCGTCAGGGGGCCGACCTCATCCGTTGACCGGATGATTTCCGGCAGAAGCTCCCTTTTGATATCGAACATGCGGCAGAGTTCCCTGCTCCAGCCTTCATGTCCTTTCCTCGTGTCATAGAGCAGGGTGGAAAAGGCGGAGTCTTCCGTCATCGTGAATCTGCCCGTGCATCTGGACGTAAGGTAATCCTTGACATCCAGCCAGTGTTCCGCTCTGGCAAAGTTTTCCGGTTCATGCGCTTCGATCCACTTGCATTTCCACATCGGATCCTTGACGGACCCGGATACTGCTCCCGTGATCACGATAGACGGGATCAGCTTCAGGATATTTGCACCGGCGATCTGCGGCCCGTAGGCGATCCCCTTGCGGATCTCTTCGGTAGCACGCTGATCCATATAGCT
>CAMOZZ010000081.1 GCA_946631165.1 uncultured Lachnospiraceae bacterium
GAGATCTGGCGTTCCTACGGAACAGCATTTAAAGAGATGACAAAACGGCTGCTTGCGCAGACGGAACTGACAGCACATATTGCCGGCAGAACAGATCACCGTTCCCGGGCCTCTGTCCGCATCGGCATTAAGCCGAATCTGGTAACGCCTGCTCCCGCTGATTTTGGCGGTACCACCCATCCGGAGATTGTTGCCGGCATCATCGAATACCTGCAGGAAGCCGGTTTCTCTGATCTCGTAATCGCGGAAGGATCCTGGGTAGGCGACAAAACAGCGGAAGCATTCGAATACTGCGGGTACAATGCGCTGTCAGAGAAATACCGGGTTCCGCTGCTGGATACCCAGAAGGATACAGCCCTCACTGTCGACGCTGCAGGCCTGAAGCTGTCTGTCTGCAGCTGTGTGCAGTCGTTCGACTATCTGATCAATGTGCCTGTGCTGAAAGGCCATTGCCAGACCCGCGTCACCTGTGCCCTCAAGAATATGAAAGGCCTGATCCCCAACCGGGAAAAGCGGCGTTTTCATACCATGGGCCTGCACAGACCGATCGCATACCTGAATACAGCCATCCGTCCGGATTTTATTGTTATCGATCATATCTGCGGCGATCCGGATTTTGAGGAAGGCGGAAATCCGCTGACCAGGAACTGCATCATGGCAGCGCTTGATCCTGTACTGACGGATGCTTATGCCTGCTCCCTGCTGGATGTTCCCGTGAAGGACGTTCCGTATATCGGATTGGCAGAAAAGCTCGGGATCGGAAGCGCGGACCTCTCCTCTCTCCGGCTGATCACCTGTGAAGGAGATCCGTCGGGTGATACCGCCATGGAACACCGCCTGCTGGATGTCAGTTATGCGGTGGATGAATCGGATTCCTGCAGTGCCTGTTACGGCATGCTGGTCCCCGCATTGGACAAACTGCGGAGCGAAGGCCTGCTGGAAAAGCTTGACACAGAGATCGCCATCGGGCAGGGACACCGGGGAAAAACAGGAAAACTGGGCGTCGGGAACTGCTCCCGCGGATTCGATTATTGCATAGAAGGCTGTCCGCCTTCCGAAGAAGAGATCTGCAACGGACTGAAAAAGTATCTGGAGGATCTGAAATGAAATACGGTGAGAGCGCGTTTGATATCATTTATCTGCTGTTCGGTCTGATCTGCGGCATCTATATTCTTATGAACAGAAGAAACAAAGCCGGTATGCTGATGGGCATTGCAGTTCTTGTCCTCGCCGGCGGAGACGCATTCCACCTGATCCCGCGCGTCCTGAACTATTTCGTCGAATCCGACTTCAGCACGGCGCTCGGTCTGGGAAAAGCCGTAACATCGGTCACGATGACGGTCTTTTATGTGCTGCTCTTCCATGTCTGGCAGAGAGCGTACAAAAAAAAGGCCAGCCGGACTGTCTGCCTGGCTGTCTATGCATTTGCCGCCATCAGGATCATCCTGTGTCTGTTCCCGCAGAACGGCTGGTTTGAAAATGAAAGCAGCATGACATGGGGGATCATCAGAAATGTGCCGTTCGTCCTGCTGGGCATCCTGATCATTCTTCTTTTTTACAGTAAGCGCGGCCGGATCAACTGCCTCCGGCGGATGTGGCTGCTGATCACTTTATCATTCCTGTTCTACATTCCAGTCGCGGTATTCGCGGGGATCGTTCCGATGCTCGGCATGCTGATGCTTCCGAAGACCGTATGTTATATGATCATGATCTATGATTTTGTCCGGTATGTACAGCGGAAGTAACTCTGTTCACTTTTCATACCCGCGTTTTTAAGCAAATAAGATAACTGTCTAAGGAGAAAGATATGCGGTACATCACATTTGGAGAAGAAAAACGAAAAGTATCTGAAATCGTTCTGGGACTCATGCGGATCGGCCCGGGAAAGACCACCACAAAATCGATGTCTGTTCCGGAGGTCGAATATCTTCTGGATACCGCATACGACTGCGGCATCAACATGCTCGATAATGCGGATGTCTACGCAAACGGCGCCTGTGAAGAACGACTTGGTGAAGTATTTGCTGTCCGCCCCGATCTGCGGGAAAAATTCTTCCTTCAGACAAAGTGCGGGATCAGGAAGGATCCCGGCATAACTTATTTTGATTTTTCAAAAGACTATATCCTGGAATCTGTCGATAAAAGCCTGCGCAGGATGCAGACCGATCACATTGACTCCCTCCTTCTTCACCGGCCGGATGCGCTGATGGAACCGACCGAGATCGCAGAGGCTTTTGAGATCCTGAAAGTAAACGGCAAAGTGCTGAATTTCGGCCTCAGCAACTGCACTCCGATGATGATCGAAAGGCTGAAGAAAGTACTGACTGTTCCGATCGCCGCCGATCAGATCCAGCTGAGCGCAGCATTCTCCCCGATCATCGACGGAGGGATCCATTTCAATACGCAGACAGATGCCGGTATCATGCGTGACGGAGGCGGTATTCTGGAATACTGTGATATGAACGGCATTGCGGTACAGGCCTGGTCTGTGCTCCAATACGGTTTCTTTGGCGGCGTGTATCTCGGTTCCGGAAAATATCCGGATCTGAACAAAGTGATCGACCGTATTGCAGAAGAACATAATACCGCGAATACTGCTGTTGCGCTTGCATGGATCCTGCGGATACCGGTTTCCATGCAGGCTGTGATCGGAACCACAAAACCGCAGCGCGTCAGGGATTCCGCAGAAGCCGCATCTTTTATGCTGACCAGAAAAGAATGGTATGAAATCTATATGGCAGCCGGGAATATTCTGCCGTAAGCAGAAATCTGATGCCTGAAGCTATCGTTCATGATACAAAGCAGACCAGCCGGACAGATCCGCAGAAACGGCTGGTATTATAAATATGCGTCCCGGAGGAAAACACATGCGGATATTATTATGGCTCATCATTTTTTTGCTGATTCTCTTTATTCTGATCTTTGCAGCAGTCTTTATCCGTGCATGGATCCTGCTGCGAAAGCGGCCGCTCCTCCAGCTGTATCAGGCGCGCAAAGAAGAAGAGGATTTCTGTCCCCTTTTGTCTGTCCCGCCGCTGCTGCTCCATTTCCTTCTTCAGATCGAGGATGATGAATTTTTTGAACACCGCGGGTATACCCTCCCCGGCATCAGGGAGGCCATTCAGATCAACTTACAATCCGGCTGCATCAGGACCGGCGGCAGTACCATTTCTCAGCAGCTTATGAAGAATCTGTACTTTCAGTTCCATCACAGCTATTTTCGCAAAGCGACGGAATTTCTGCTGACACTTTACGCGGAAAGAAAACTTGGAAAAGAAAAGATCCTGGAATTCTACATCAACATTGTTTATTACGGAAACGGGATCTATGGCTGTACACATGCCGCGCGTTTCTATTTCTGTAAAAAAATGGAAGATCTCACTGTGAATCAGATGTTTATGATGGCCTGCATGCTCTATGCTCCCACGGTCGGCAATCCGATCCAGCATCCGGATGTATTTGAACGGATCCGGGACAGTCGGCTGCATGCCCTGACAAACAGAAAGATACCGGGGATCTCGGAGGCAGATGCAGCTTTGATCCGTTCGTTTCATGCGGATTGTCTTGATCCGGAACTGCGGGCAGGCGACGCATTTACAGACAATTATCCCCGGGACGTCCGCCTGCAAAATGACCGGTTCGGGCCTTATCCCGAAAAAAACAGGGTGACGATACCATAAGTATCTTCACCCCGTAAAGAACATTTGCCTTTCAGCAGCAGCAACTGCAGGATCAGCATATGCTGTTCCTGCGGTTAAGCTATGCATTCCTCCATGTAAAGTTCCCGGTATTCAGGACAGTTCTGCAGCAGTTCCTGATGCGTTCCTTCCGCAATAACGCGGCCGCCCGACAGGAAAAAGATCCGCTGGCATCCAACCACTGTGGAGAGGCGGTGCGCCACCATGATGACAGTGCGTTTTCCGTGTTGGGTCTCAATCGCATTCTGTATCTTTGCCTGCGTTACATTATCAAGCGCGGAGGTCGCTTCATCCAGCATGATCACAGGATAATCTTTCAGCATGCTCCTTGCCAGGGCGATCCGCTGACGCTGACCGCCCGAAAGCGTCACGCCGCCTTCCCCAACGATACTGTCATATCCATGCGGCATTTTCATGATCTCGTCGTGTATACAGGCAATCTTGCAGGCCCTGATCATCTCCTCGTCAGTCATATCTTCCTTGATGATAGACAGATTATTGCGCAGGCTCATATTGAAGATATATGGTGCCTGGCTCACCATTCCGATATTGCCGCGGAGCGAATCTCTGTCAAGCTCCTTTATGTTAATGCCATCCAGCGTAATGGTTCCGGAAATGGGATCAAAAAGTCTTGCAATAAGGGACAGGACCGTGCTTTTTCCGCATCCGCTTTTTCCTACAAAAGCGACCGTTTCTCCTGCTTTTATCCGGAAATTCAGCCCGTCAAAGACATTCATAATCGTGTCATCTGCATGTCTGTATGAAAAGGATACATTCCGGAATTCGATCTCCCCTCTCACATCCTCCAGCCTGACAGTTCCGAATCTCTCTTTGCTGAATTCCGGACTGAACAGCAGCTGATAAATACGTTCCGATGCAAGCCTGAGACTGACCAGACTGTCATAGAGTCCCGTTATGGATCCGGCGGTGGAATAGACTCTCCCGTTATAGTTGAAAAGGACCAGTGCCGTAGAGGCTGCCATGCCTGCAGCGGTCATCATATATGCAAGCACAGCCATATAGATCAGGTTGGCGATCCCTATGAATTCCCCCTTGAACAGGGTATATTTCATATAACTGATGCGCATGGATGAAACAAGTTCCGTATTCTCCCTGGTGCTTTTGCTGATCATCTCCAGAAAACTGTCTGCACAGTTCAGCAGCTTGATATCCCGATGGGCGCGGACCATTTCCGCAACAAATCCGGAATGCTGTTCGTTCTTGGAACGGCAGCGGCGGTTGTCCTCGGAAAACTGACGGATATGTCTCCAGTGGATAAACAGATAGATTATAAAAAACAGGGTTTCCAGCAGAAGCATTTTAACTGATATGACAGCAAAGGCTATAGACAGGCTGATCACGCCGAAAATCTCCGTCATGTTGCTGAGGAACTGATCAATACCGTCAATGACATTTGCGGTTTCCGAAATCAGTCTTTCCGTAAAAACACCGGTTCCCTGTTCATTCATGCTGGCGGTATCCGTCTCAAGGACCGTTTTGTTCAGATCGTTCCTCATATCCACCACCATGGTATCATAGGATTTTCTGAGCAGCAATCCGGCGGTAAAGGAAACAACAGCATTCGTGACCGCCTGGGCAAAAAGGAGAGCCGCAACATACAGGATCCTCCTGATCTCAGAGCCGGTATAGGCAACGATGATCCAGGATGTCAGGATCGGCTCGGCGACCATCAGCAGCATATTGATCAGACGCAGGATCATCACCAATACAAATTTTGTCCTCTCTCTGAACATGTATTGACCGATATATTTTATGCTCCCGACATCCGGCAGAATTCCTGAAGGGGCGAATATAATAATATTATCTCTTTTGTAATATACCCATACCGGAGGCCGGTCCAGCTCTGATAAAAGATGTTCGGCGATGACGCCCATCCTCCGGTTCAGAAGATCGATCTTCCCGCCTGTCACGTGCAGATCAAACAGGATCCGCCGTTTCCGGGCCCTGTATTTTATCACAAAATCAGTTTCCCCGAGTTCCTCACGGTAATCCAGAAGAAGCTCTTCCAGGAGAAGCCCGTATCTCAGATAACGTCTCTTATCCACACCGTGATCTTTCAGATATTCAACGGTCTGATCGACTGCGGTCTGAATGTTTTCTCGCGTCAGTTTCATCTGTCCACAACCTCAATAGTTCTTCCTTTGTTCCATAATAATCAACGATCAGGTTGTTGTATCTGCACTGCAAAAAGCGAAAATGATAATACAGCTTTTTGGAAAGTATATCATCTACCGGATTGAAATACCATATAAAAAAACAAAAACAGCGTGCTGTTTGATACAGCACGCATAGATCCGCCAGTCTTCAAAGCTCAGCTTTTGCCCCCAGTTCGACACTGATGATATTCAGCAGAAAATTTTCCGTGTTTCAGTTGACATATTTTTCCAGTTTCAGCGGTTTGCAGGAGCTGATGCTGCATTTTCCTTTCAGATTTTTGTAAATATCCACCACAAACAGATCCCTGCCTGCATACCCGGTTCCATAGCACAAAAATCTGTAATTCTTACCTGCTACGACCTGCGTGCCGAGAAGGGCGATCGGACGAAGCTCATATCCTGTATATTTCTTTGTCCCTTTGGAATAAATCTTCCGTACGCTTTTTGACAGTGCCTCAGGCTTGTTTTTGAAAACAGCAATCTCAAGACCGCCGTCTTCCGTATCCGGGCGGGGATTCCCAGCTGTCTTTACTTTGCTGAGCTTTATCTTCTTTACCGAAAGAAGGGAAACTTTATTTTTCAGATTTTTATTTGCATTCAGAATGTACCATGCGCTAACAGGCTTTTTCGTAACCGTGGTCCCCTGGCACAGGAACACGTAATTCGTACCGGCTACGACCTGCTTCGCAAGAAGCGCTGTCGGTTGATAGGTGACACCTGTCATTCCCTGGACCGCTTTATTGAAAGTCTTCTTCTCGCCTTTTGTCAGGAAAGAATACCCGGCTTTGCTCACGGTCCATCCTCCGGCTGTCGCTGCAAAAGCCGGTACTGCAGTCGTAATCACAGCCAGCAAAACCACGACGCCCATCATAACTGCTAATTTGTTTGTTTTCTTCATCATGCCTCCCACCTTTCTGATCTGATTATCTAAAAGACAAAAATATATTTATTTTTGAATATTTTTATTATACGGCGTACATTAAATAATGTCAAGAACGTGATGCTGAACCGTCTCCCGACGCTTTTTGCTGGTGCTTTTTCCCCGCAAGTGCTATAGTAAAGTGATCGTCGGTACTGACGCTATGGTCGAAAGGGGTTTTTGATTATGCCTGCATTTTTTGGCGCAGATGACATATGGGGCAGCCGCAGAGAGAATGATTCCGCAGAAGGCGTTATCCTTGTTGGCGTGTGGGCGCTTTCAGAAAAGGAGTTTCTTTCCGAAGAGGATTTTTGGCATTCTCTGGATGAGCTGGAGGATCTGGCAAAAGCCTGTGAGATGGATCCGCGCTGCCGTGTGACACAGCAATTGCCTTCCGTGGATAAAGCGCTTTATGTCCGTTCGGGAAAAGCTGCTGAGATCGCTGCGCTGGCGGACGCTTATGAGGCCAGCCGGGTCATTTTCAACGATACACTCTCTCCTTCCCAGATCCGGAACCTTCAGAAGATCCTGAAAGTCCCGGTGACAGACCGCACCCGGCTGATCCTTGACATCTTCGAGCGGCGGGCCAGGACACGGGAATCCCGGCTTCAGGTAGAACTGGCAAAGCTGCAGTATCTGAAACCCAGACTGATCGGCATGTGGGAGACCCAGAACCGGCAGGGCGGCGCATCCGGTTCCCAGTCTTCCAAAGGAGAAGGCGAGAAGCAGCTGGAGATCGACCGCCGCACCATCGACCATCGCCTCGCTGAGCTCCGCCGGGAGCTTTCGGAAGTCACCCTTGAGCGGGCGACCCAGCGCAAAAAGCGCAAAAACTCCCGTCTGCCGCTGGTGGCGCTGGTAGGCTATACCAATGCCGGCAAATCCACCATCATGAACGCCATGCTTGAAGAATGGGGCGCCGAGCCCGGAAGCGCAGAAAGAAAAGTCTTTGAAGCAGATATGCTGTTTGCCACCCTGGATACCACTGTCCGCCGGATCGAAATGGAACGCGGCAGAGAATTTCTGTTGTCAGACACCGTAGGGTTTATCCATCGTCTGCCGACCACCCTGGTAGAAGCCTTCAAATCCACCCTGGAGGAGGTGACCCAGGCGGATCTGCTCCTGCAGGTAGTAGATGCCTCCGACAGTCATGTCAGCGAACATATAGAAGTCACCAAAAACACCCTTACAGAACTTGGTGCGGGACATATCCCCATGATCACTGTCTACAATAAATCCGACCTGTGCGATCCCTCCCTGCATTACCCGAGGCGCGGCCTTCGGGAACGCTCCATTGACGGAGAACGGAATGAGAACATCTATATCTCCGCCAAAGAGAAGGAATCGATCCGTATGCTTACCCATGCCATCCTGGAAAAGCTGGAGCGCGGCGATGTAGAGAGAGAGTTTCTGATCCCCTACACCAAAGGATCAGTACAATCCTATCTAATGCAGAACGCCCGGATCGAGAATATGGAATATCTCGATACAGGCGTTTCCATGCATGTGAAATGTGATAAAATCGTCGCAGAGAAAACAGAACGGATGCTGCAGTCATAGGGATCCCAGATGTCCTATTTGGCGATTATAAGCGCAAAATAACCGCAGTCATCAGGAATCTCATCCACGCTGTAATACCTTTTTTCATCCGGCATTCCGCAGTTTTCGACCATTACAGCATTTTTTCCGCTCTCCCTCAGTATTTCTTTGACTGTATTCATTTTTTTGCCGGTCTTCATGAAAACATAGTTTCCCTCGTCATCAATCGTCTTCTCCAGGCTTTGAATAGCCGGAATGACATGCAGGGTTTCCTGCCATTCTGCCAAAGGAATGCCCATCGCCGCTGCAGCGGCACAAAAAGAAGGAATTCCGTTTATGTAGACGGTTTGATATCCCATATCCTTTACCACCTTTTCAATATATGAAAAGGTGGAATAGACCGTTGGGTCTCCCAGGGTGATAAATCCGACATTTTTCCCTTCTGCAAGCTTTCCGGCAATTATCTCCGCGCCTTTGCGATGGTATTCATGAATGAATGCCTTGTCCATCACCATAGGCATGCGGATCGGAAGCAGTTCCTTATCGGCCATTTCCGGAACAGCCTTCAGTGCAATGGTATAAGCCGTTGTCTTTCTTACGTCCTCTCCCGGTGCGGCAATTATATCCATCTCCCTGATCAGTCTGACTGCCTTCAGCGTCATTAATTCCGGATCTCCTGGCCCGACGCCTATTCCGTACAATACTCCTGCCATGTTTTCTATTCCTTGCCTCCCCGGTCAGAATCAAACAGAACAAAAAGCGAATCTCACGAGCAGTCCCTGCCAATACCAAAGCTTCCTTCCCGCACTGCATCTGTTCTGCGGAACCATACCGCACGACCGGAATTCCGTTACTGATGCAGGAACTTTATCAATCTGTTCTGAAAGTCCTGATAATAAGGCGCCTCAACAAATACCATGTGAGATCCGCCCCCGATCACTTCCAGTTCAGAGCCTTTCGGCAGACCGGACATACATTCATTCACAAGATCATAGTTTAAATACGGATCCTTATCGCCGCAAATCACCAGTGTCGGCATTTGAATAGCCG
>CAMOZZ010000082.1 GCA_946631165.1 uncultured Lachnospiraceae bacterium
CGCCAATGTTGCGGATGTTAAGAGCCTGGTAATTCATCCGGCCTCCACGACCCACTCGCAGCTGTCAGAAGAAGAACTTTCGGATCAGGGAATCTATCAGAACACGATCCGCCTGTCCATCGGAACGGAACACATTGATGATATTATCGCAGACCTTGAAAAAGGATTTGCCGCGATATAAAATAAATGAAAAGGAAAGGGGAAAAAACCATGTCGAACATTTATAAAGGAGCAATCGAGCTTATAGGGAACACACCGCTTGTCGAGGCAGTCAATATCGAGAAGAAACTGGGGCTGGAAGCCACGCTGCTGCTGAAGCTGGAGTATTTCAATCCGGCCGGCAGCGTAAAAGACCGTATTGCAAAAGCCATGATCGAAGACGCTGAAGAGAAGGGTCTCCTGAAGGAAGGTTCCGTGATCATTGAGCCCACCAGCGGCAATACAGGCATCGGCCTGGCTTCGATCGCTGCCGCAAAAGGCTATCGCGCGATCTTCACGATGCCCGAGACCATGAGCGTGGAACGCAGAAATATCCTGAAAGCCTACGGCGCGGAGATCGTCCTTACGGAAGGCGCGAAGGGAATGAAGGGCGCCATCGCGAAAGCGGAAGAGCTTGCGCAGGAACTCCCCGGCGGTTTTATCCCCGGCCAGTTCGTCAATCCTGCGAACCCGGCGATCCACAAAGCAACGACCGGTCCCGAGATCTTTAAGGACACGGACGGAGCAGTAGATATCTTCATTGCCGGCGTCGGAACGGGCGGAACAGTGACCGGAACGGGAGAGTATCTCAAAGAGCAGAAGCCGGAAGTCAAAGTCGTGGCTGTAGAGCCTGCCACATCGCCGGTGCTTTCCGAGGGGAGAGCCGGATCGCATAAGATCCAGGGCATCGGCGCGGGATTTGTGCCGGATGTGCTGAATACGAAGGTCTATGATGAAGTGTTCAAAGCGGAGAACGAAGATGCTTTCGCAGCCGCAAAGCTGCTTGCGAAGACAGAAGGCATTTCCGTCGGCATTTCCTCCGGGGCGGCACTGCATGCAGCCATTGAATATGCTAAGAAGCCTGAAAATAAAGGAAAGGTGATCGTGGCCCTGCTGCCTGACAGCGGCGACAGATATTATTCAACACCGCTGTTTACGGAATAGAATAAAAGTATAATTTGACGATGATATAACTGCTCCCGGAACAGCATGATCCGTTCCGGGAGCATTATTTATCAGTCGTATTGAAGGAGGCGTAGTCTTTCCGCTGCCGGGACCGGACATCACGTTCAGCAGAATTTTTATATTCTCTTTCAGCATAGAGATCAGCCGAATTCTGTCATTTTTCTTAAGACACTTGCAATTTGAGCGTTTTTTGATATACTGTAAAAAGCGCACGTATACGCGTCTGTAGCTCAGTGGATAGAGCAGCGGCCTCCGGAGCCGCGTGCGGAGGTTCGATTCCTCTCAGACGCATTTCCCTTAAAGATGCGGAACCCGCAGCAGATACCGATCCTGCGGAAAACCACCCCGCAGCAAAAGGAGGATTTATGGCTAAAGATTTGGAAGAAAAGAAAGATCTGGTCGAAGAACTGACCGATGCGGATCCCGTCAGGGCATCCGTGGAAGATCTTGACCAGGCTGCCGAAGATCTGGACGCCGCTCTGTCGGAAACGACAGAAGTGCCGGAGGGCGAAGCAGAAGGATCCGCAGCCGAAGAAGGAAACGGGAATGTTATCAATGATCCTCTCGCGGATTCCGAATCCACAGAGGATATCTATTCCGGAAACTACCGCAGGGATACATCCGACAGAGGTATCTATACCGGCGGAACAAAACGCGACAGGATGATGTCCGATACGCTCGGGGATTATGGTGAGGAAAGCAGAGCCGAAAGACGCAGAAAGAGACAGGCTGCAAGACGCAGAAGAAATATCGTCACTGTCCTGATCTGCCTGCTTCTGGCCGGACTGATCGGCTGCGGCGCCTACGCTTACATGAACGGAATGTTCGACAAGCTTCCTTTCCTCAGCTCTTCAAAACCTGCAGAGACACAGGCGGCGGAGACAGAAGCGCCTGCCGAGACCGAAGCACAGACGGAAGCGCCTGCCGAGACCGAAGCGCCCACAGCACCTGCTGAGATCACCTGGGAGAAGGATCAGGATCCCGATATCAGCAAGCTCGTTTCCGATTATTACCTTGCGCTCAGCGAAGGCAATATCGAGGAAATGAAGAAAGCGCTTGATGAAACAGCAGTCATTAATGAAGAAGCGGTCACGAATCAGACCACCTTTATTGACGGCTATCAGGATATCGCGACCTATGTCACGAACGGCGCACAGGAAGGCGAATACGGCGTATATATCCAGTATGCGATGAAATTCAAGGATATCGAGACGCCGGCTCCCGGCCTTGTTCCGGCTTATGTAAGACTGGACGGCAACGGCAACTTAAGGCTTCTCAGATATGAGGACTTTGACAGCGATATCAGCGCCTTCATGGGTGACATTTCCAAATCCCAGCAGGTACAGGATCTGGCAGCTGAAGTCAACAAAGCTTACGAAGATGCCCAGGCGGCAGATGAGAACCTCAAGAACTTCGTGGCAGCGCTTTCCGGCAATGAAGCCGGAACAGACAATGCCGGCGGAGCAGCCACTGCTAACGGCGAAACTGCTGCGGCGGATGAATCACAGACCGCTGAGACTACAGCAGCGGCGGATGCTGCAAAGCAGGAAGCAGGAAGTGCCGGAAATGTGCAGTTCAAGGATGTTGATGATATCCAGTATGTAAAGACGCAGGTCAAGTGCCGCAAGACGCCGGTCATCGATGACAATTCCGAAGACTATGTTCTTGTAGACGCAAAGACGAAGGTCCATGTTGTAGGCGTATCCGATGAATGGTGCAAAGTCTATCTGTTCGATGCGAACGGCACTTCCGGATATATCTATAAGAAATACCTGACGATCCTTCCGCCCGATGAATGGACAGAGTGATCCGGGAAACAATAAGAAAGCAATCACAGAAACGGGCTGGTCACGGCCCGTTTCTGAATATTAAAGGGAATTTTACCGGATATGAAAGTAAGTGATTTTGATTACGAACTGCCGGAAGAACTGATCGCCCAGGACCCTCTGGAAGACAGATCCTCATCGAGACTTCTGGTGCTGGATAAAGAAACAGGGGCAGTCCGCCATGATGTTTTCAGGAATATAAAGAGCGAACTCCGGCCCGGGGACTGTCTGGTGATCAACAATACCAGGGTAATCCCTGCCAGGCTTTTCGGCACGCGGGAAGGGACCGGCGGCGCAGTCGAACTGCTGCTTCTGAAGCGTGTCACCGGGGATGTCTGGGAGACACTGGTAAGACCGGGAAAGAAAGCCAGACCGGGGATGCGGATCGTTTTTTCCGACAAGCTGACGGCTGAAGTGACGGATGTCGTCGATGACGGAAACAGGCTGGTACGGTTCGAATATGACGGGATCTTTGAAGAGATCCTGGATGAGCTTGGCGAGATGCCGCTGCCGCCGTATATCACCCATAAACTGGCGGATCCGGAACGGTATCAGACGGTATATGCAAAGTATAAGGGATCTGCTGCCGCGCCGACGGCCGGACTGCATTTTACGCCCGAACTGCTTGCTGAAATCAGGGAGATGGGCGTTGAGATCGCGGAAGTCACGCTGCACGTCGGACTCGGGACTTTCCGGCCTGTCAAGGTAGATGAGGTGAAGGATCACCACATGCATTCGGAATTTTATAAGATCGATGCAGAGACGGCAGAGAAGATCAATAAAGCAAAAGCAGCCGGCGGCCGCATTATCGCCGTAGGAACCACAAGCTGCAGGACGCTGGAATCTGCGGCGGATGAGAACGGCATGATCCATGCCGGAAGCGATAATACGGAGATATTTATTTATCCGGGATATCAGTTCAAGGCGGTCGATGCGCTGATCACGAACTTTCATCTGCCGAAATCGACACTGATGATGCTGGTGTCAGCGCTTGCAGGAAGAGAGAATATCATGAAGGCGTATAAAGAAGCCGTGGATCTGCGCTATCGCTTCTTTTCCTTTGGCGATGCCATGTTCATCCGGTAGGGATTGGCAGACAAGCAGCGATACTGTCGTCCGGAGACTGGCAAAGGATCCGCGCCGATAAACAGGCGGTTTTTGATATGATTGAGAAAGTACGTATTAATAAATACCTCAGCGCAGCGGGCATCTGTTCCCGCCGCGAAGCGGACAGGCTCATCGAAGCCGGGAAGATAACCGTAAACGGTCAGACCGCGGTTACAGGAATGACTGTCTCCGAAGAAGATGATATTCTCATAAACGGGAAGCCGGTGGAGAAGGAAGACAAGCCTGTTCTGCTGGCTTACAACAAGCCCTGCGGCGTCGTCTGCACATCCGCAAAGGATGAGCCGGACAACATTATTGACAGGATCCATTACCCTGTCAGGATCTACCCTGTCGGCCGTCTGGACAAGGATTCCGAAGGCCTGATCCTGCTTACCAATCAGGGTGATCTGATGGACAAAGTTCTGCGGGGCAGGAATCTGCACGAGAAAGAATACATTGTCACCGTAAACAAACCGGTGAGCGCGGAATTCATAAAAAAGATGTCGGAAGGCGTCCCGATCCTGGATACTGTTACGAGGCCGTGCAGGGTGAAGAAAATTTCCGCCTGCGAATTCTCGATCATTCTTACCCAGGGCCTGAACCGCCAGATCAGAAGGATGTGCGAAGCGCTCGATTATCGTGTGCGGAAGCTCGTGCGCGTACGGGTGGCAAATATCACGCTCGGGGATCTGCCTTCCGGGCAGTACCGGGAGATCCGCGGCGCAGAGCTTGACAGCCTGCTCGCAGAAGTCAGGAACGACAGGAAATTCAGCAACTGAGAGTCACGCAAGTATTATAAATACACACCAAAAGGAATACCCATGGAACAGACAAAAGCAGCCAGAATCAAGGAACTCACAGACAAGCTGAATGAAGCGGCCAGGGCTTATTATCAGGAGAGCAGGGAGATCATGCCGAATCTCGAATATGATGCTCTCTACGATGAACTGGCTGCGCTGGAAGCGGAGACCGGAATCGTCATGGCCGGCAGCCCCACGCAGAAGGTTGGCTACGAACTTGTCAGCGAGCTCCCGAGAGAGCGTCACGCGCAGCCGATGCTGTCGCTTGACAAAACAAAGAATGTGGAAAATCTTGTTGACTGGCTGGGAGACCAGGAGGGACTTCTGTCCTGGAAGATGGACGGTCTGACGGTCGTTCTGACATACAGGGAAGGAAAGCTCTTTAAGGCTGTTACCCGCGGAAACGGCGAGATCGGGGAAGTCGTGACGCCGAATGCGAAGGTGTTCGACAATGTACCGCTTGTGATCCCTTATACCGGCGAACTGGTCCTTCGCGGGGAAGCTGTCATCCGGTATTCCGATTTTGAAAAGATCAATGCAGGGATCTCCGTGGAAGAAGAGCAGTACAAGAATCCCCGGAATCTCTGCGCCGGTTCGGTGCGGCAGCTGGATTCTGCAGTAACGGCAAAAAGACATGTCAGATTCTATGCCTTCTCGCTGGTGTCGGCGCCCGGAACCGATTTTAAAAATTCCCGGGCGGAGCAGTTCGAATGGCTTCGCAGGCAGGGCTTCGATGTGGTATATTATGAAAAAGTGAAAGCGCTCACGCTGCCCGGTGCAGTCGTCAATTTTGCCGGTATGGTGAATGACAATGATCTGCCTTCGGACGGACTCGTCCTCCTGATGGATGATATCGCCTACGGAGAATCCCTCGGACGGACGGCAAAGTTCCCTCGGAATGCGATTGCGTTTAAATGGGCGGACGAGCAGAAGGAAACGGTGCTGCAGAGCATTGAGTGGAGCCCGTCCAGGACCGGCCTGATCAATCCGGTCGCGATCTTTGAACCGGTGGAGCTGGAAGGCACGACCGTTAGCCGCGCCAGCGTGCACAATGTGAGCATCATGGAAGAACTGGCGCTCGGCGCGGGCGATCATATCACGGTCTACAAGGCGAATATGATCATTCCGCAGATCGCGGAGAATCTGACAAAGAGCGGTCCGGATACGCCCCCGGCCGTATGTCCGGTGTGCGGCGCGCCCACGAAGATCGTGCAGAATAAAGAAGCGAAGGTCCTTTTCTGCCCGAATGCGAAATGCCAGGCGAAGCAGATCAAGCGGTTTACGCTGTTCGTCAGCCGGGACGCTCTGAACATCGACGGCATGTCGGAAGCAACGATCGAGAAGCTGATCCAGGAAGGCATCATCGGTTCGCTTGCGGATATCTTCCGGATGGATGACAAACAGGGGAAGATCGCGGAGATCGACGGTTTCGGTGCATTATCCGCAGCCAATCTTGTAAAAGCGGCGGATACGGCTTCCGATACGACGCTCCCGCGGTTGCTCTACGGACTCGGCATCGCCGGCATCGGCGTAACGAATGCGAGAGCGATCAGCAGATTTTTCGGCGCAGATATTGAGAAAATCAGAAACGCTTCTGAAGAGGATCTGATGGCGGTTCCCGGGATCGGAGAAGTGCTGGCGCGCGACATCGCCGCCTATTTCGCGGATGAAAGCAGGCAGGCGGAGCTGACGGAGCTGCTCAGTGTGCTTACGATCGCGCCGCCGGAAGATACGACGGCTGCGCAAAAGGCGGGCATTGCCGGAAAGACGTTCGTCATTACCGGAACGCTCGCACGGTTTGAGAACCGGAAGGCGGCCGCAGAGAGGATCGAGGCGGCCGGCGGGAAGGTGACCGGAAGCGTGACTTCGAAGACGGATTACCTGATCAACAATGATATCCAGTCGCATTCTTCCAAGAACCGGAAAGCAAAAGAGCTGGGGATTCCGATCATTTCGGAAGAAGAGTTTCTGGCATTATTGGGTTAAATCGTCTCGCAGTAAGGAAAGGCGGGTGAAAGCATGTTCGGCACAATGACAAGATTCAATCCCGAGGTGATCCTGACGGCGTCGGATAATCTTGAGTTCTTAATTCGCATCGTTTTCGCTGCGTTCCTTGGCATGCTGATCGGGATCGAACGGGCCAAGCGGCTCAAAGAAGCCGGCATCCGGACGCACTGTATCGTTGCAATGACTTCGGCGGTGTTTATGATCGTTTCCAAATATGCATTTCTTGATCTCGTGGCCGTGGAAGGTGTACGGGGAGCCGATCCCGCCAGAATTGCCGCCCAGGTCGTCAGCGGCATTTCGTTCCTTGGCGCCGGCATTATCTTCAAACACGGAAAAAATACCGTCAAGGGCCTGACGACCGCAGCCGGCATCTGGGCGACGGCAGCCGTCGGTATGGCCAGCGGTGCCGGTCTGTACTGGGTCGCCGTGGCCGAATCAGCGCTGCTTCTAATCCTGCAGACATTTCTGCATAAGCACCAGACCGGCAGCGATATGTTTACCGAGCAGGAGATCAGCGTCGTTCTGGGAACGAAAGAACGGGAGGATTTCAACAGGCTGATCGAAGAACATGAGTGCATTATTGATAAAAGCAGCATACAGAAAAACAACGATCAGATCGAAATGGTCCTGTTTGTCCGTGCGAAAAACCCTGTTACCTACCAGGAAGTGATCGATTTCATCCACAGTCATTCTACGGTGACTGAATTCAATGTAGATACCATGTAACTTCCGGTTTCATACACCGCGGAAGGAAAACGGCGTTTCACAAAAGATACACATTTTTCCTGTTGACAATTACGGAACAGCTTCTATAATGTGGATTTCGAAACCAGACGAAAAGATTTTCTTGACAGAAAAGAATCCGGCAGCGAAGTCATCCTGAGAATTACAGAGATGACGAACCGGTTTACGTTTTACGGGAGTTTGTAAATGGACACACTCGCTGAATCATTGGAAAATATAGAAAACTATCAGGAAATGAAAGGGACAGCCAAAGGCTTTCTTGCTTTAGTGACATCAAATGATCTTCATTACGGCATTTTTCTGCTCGTGATCATGTTCGTTGCAGTCAATCTGATCGACATTATGTTCTGGCCGCTCAGAAAGACCGGCAAGGAGAACATTACGCTGAACTTCATCAAGCTGTGCATAAAAGCCTTTGTTGTCATCATTCTCGGTGTGAAGATCCTGGGGCTGATCCCCGGCATGGATGATTTCACGAGCCAGATCCTGATGTCCTCCTCGCTGATCGTCGTCGTGCTCGGCTTTGTCTTCCAGGAAGGCCTGAGCAATATTGTCCACGGCGTGATCATTTCGATCTTCAAGCCATTCAATATCGGAGACAGGGTGCATGTAACGATCGACGGCGTCAGCATCACCGGTTATATCCAGGCGATCGACCTGAGGCATACGATCATCAATAATGTCATGAATGCTTCCCGCGTAGTGGTCCCGAATTCCAAGATGGATCTCTGCGTGATCGACAACTACTATTACGGAAAAGAGCATTTCAGCACCAATTTCATGGATATCTCAGTGACCTATGAATGTGATCTGGAAAAGGCGCTGAAAGTGCTTGAGGAAGTCATCCTGGCGCATCCGATGGTGAAGAAGACCAGGGAAGAGAAGCATATCACCGGGTCGCTGAATCCGATGGTCAGAGAGCTTGGTGATTCGGCGATCTATCTGCGCGCAGTCGTGACGACGCTGACCGTGGAAGACAATTTCCAGGCTTGCAGTGATATCCGCCGGGAACTGGTGGCGCGTTTCAAACAGGATCCTGTTCTTGATTTCGCCTATCCCCATCTCCATCTTGTGCAGGATGATTATACGGAGAGAGTACTGCGAAGCAAAAAGGGAGAAGGGGTTGCCGCGGACTGATCGGGACATTGCATAATCCGGCGGAATTTGTTATACTGTTGACATGTCTGGAACTGATCAAGGAACACAGTCAGGAGGAAAGGAAAATGAGATCCATTAAGAAATACGCTGTCATGCTCGCTGCGGCCCTGTTGATCACCGGCCTGTTCGCACCTGCCGCCCATGCTGCGGTCAAAACAACTGCCAGCAGATGTGTTCATACCGAAAAGCTGAAGACCATTAAAAAGAGCGCTGCAAAGGTAAAAGTCGGTACGACAAATCTGACAGTTAAGATGGGAGAAGGCTATCTTAAGTTTACCGCGCCCGCAACAAGAACGTACAAGTTCTCGTTCTCAAAGGTTACCGGAA
>CAMOZZ010000083.1 GCA_946631165.1 uncultured Lachnospiraceae bacterium
GGAATAACAAGACCGATAGCCTTTGCAGCGCCGGTGCTGTTCGGAACGATGTTCTCAGCTGCGGCACGGCTTCTGCGCTTGTCGCCCTTTCTCTGCGGTCCGTCAAGGATCATCTGGTCACCTGTGTAAGCGTGAATTGTGCACATGATACCGGACTCGATCGGAGCCAGGTCATTCAGAGCCTTAGCCATCGGAGCCAGGCAGTTTGTTGTGCAGGATGCTGCAGAGATGATATCGTCGTTCTCTGTCAGTGTCTCGTGGTTTGTGTTGTAAACGATGGTCGGAAGATCATTTCCTGACGGAGCAGAGATGATAACCTTCTTAGCACCAGCGTCGATATGTGCCTGAGATTTTGCCTTGGAGGTATAGAAACCTGTGCACTCAAGAACGACATCTACGCCGATCTCGCCCCAGGGAAGATTCTTGGCATCTGCTTCTTTATAGATGGTGATCTTGTGTCCGTCTACGCTGATGAAATCCTCGCCTGCTTCGATCTCATGATCTCTTCCATAGTGCTTCTGAACAGAATCATATTTCAGAAGATGAGCAAGCATCTTGGGAGAAGTAAGGTCGTTGATCGCTACAACTTCATAACCTTCCGCTTTGAACATTTTCTGGAAGGCGATACGTCCGATTCTTCCGAAACCGTTGATTGCAACTCTTACTGACATTTTGTTTCCTCCTGTTGTTTTTTTATCAAGCAGGATTATAGCAGGATGGTTTTCGCCTTGCAATACTTTTTCTTCATAAAATTAAGAAAATGTGCTATAATGCTAATAATCAACGGTTTTTCGTCGTTTTTTAGGATTTTCATTTCGCAGGAAAGTTACTTTAATCGTAAAAATATGACATTATAGTTTTTCAGTATAAAAGGAGTGTTTTTTTATGATCACAGCGGATTCCCATCTTCACACCTCTTTTTCAGCCGATTCGGATACTGCACCGCGCGATCAGATCCTGCAGGCTGTTTCCGCCGGTCTTTCGCATTTGACGTTCACCGATCATTACGATCCGGATTTCCCTAAGGGAGACCTGGATTTTACATTTGCTATCGACGCTTATTTCCGCACGCTCGCCGGACTGAAAGAGGAATTCGCCGGAAAGATCGATATCGGCATCGGGATCGAACTCGGCGCCCAGCCGCATATTCCCGGGATGCTTAACGAACTCGCATCCGGCTATCCTTTCGATTTCGTGATCAATTCGACCCATCTGGTAAAACGGATCGATCCCTATGATACACACATTTATTTCCGGGACCGTACGGAAAAAGAAGGACTCCGTCTTTATTTTGAAGAAGTCCTTGCCAATCTGAATGTGTTTGAGGATTATGACAGCGCCGGCCACATTGACTATGCGTTCCGCTATCTGCCTTCCCGCAGGAAAGACTACGCACCCTATCCGGAATACGGTGAAGTACTCGATGCCATCCTGAAAACTGTGATCGATAAAGGAAAATGCCTTGAGATCAATACAGCCGGTCTGAAAGCGGGACTTGCCTTTGCCCATCCGCATCCGGAGATCCTGAAACGGTACCGCGAACTCGGCGGAGAGCTGATCACAACGGGATCCGACGCGCACACCCCGGTGCAGGTCGGGAGATATTTTGACGTGACAGGGGATCTGCTGAAGCATCTGGGATTCAGATATTATACTGTTTTCAGGGACAGGAAGCCTGTTTTTCTGCCGCTGTAACAGCAAACACCGGGAACAGTTGATCCTGTTCCCGGTGTCCGTTATCCTACCACCTCATCATCAGCCGTCTCTTCTTCCGGCATGTCACTTCCGTACTCTTCCTCGCTCAGATCACGGCTCCGCCACTCCTCAAAGAGCTTTTTGGCGATCGGCGCCGCCACAGAACCGCCGCTGCCGCCTTCTTCCACGACAATGCTGACAGCCACTTTCCGCTCCGGATCCCTGGAATCCTCGGCCCAGCCGATGAACCAGGCGTTCGTCTCCTTATCGGACCGCGTCTGCGCGGAACCTGTCTTGCCGTAGGCATGATAGCCTTCTCCGGCGGCATCGTCACCCGTTCCATAAGCCACGCAGGCATCCATGTACTCTTTCAGGATCCTGGCTTCCTCTTTTGTCATGATCGTCATCAGACGGGACGGTCCGAACGAAGCGACTCTTTCACGATACTTGCTGAGCACCCTGTCAATCACATACGGATTCATCATCGTTCCGCCGTTTGCAACTGCTGATGCAACCATAGCATTATACATGGGCGTGAGCTGTGTCTCTCCCTGCCCGATCGATGTCTGCAGGACATCCCACAGGGAATCATTATTGTCCAGCACGAACCGGTTTTTGGCGAGCGGCACCCTGGTCTTCAGGGAAGTATTAAATCCCGCATCCTCGCAGGTCTGCATAAAATCCGAAAAATCCAGTTTCTGACCGATATCGGCAAATGCCCCGTTGCACGACTCGGCAAACGCTTCCGACAGATCCACATTTCCGTGTGAAACGCCGTGCGCACATTTGATGGCATACTCTCCCGCTTCATATTTATTGTCACAGCTGAAAGAATAATCATTATATGCATAGGGATATTCCCGCAGGAACTCCAGCGCCGTAAACACCTTAAACGTCGAACCGGGCGTATACAGGCCCTGCGTGGCTCTGTTCACCAGATTGCTGGACGTGTTCGACTCGCTGGTCAGCACTTCCCAGTCCTCTTCCAGGGTGTTCGGATCAAATCCCGGGCGGCTCACCATGGTAAGCACTTTTCCCGTTCCCGGTTCCATGACCACGATGGCGCCGCTGTGTCCGGAAAGCGCGCTGTAGGCTGTTTCCTGGAGTCCGACATCCAGCGTAGTGATCACGGAATCCGCGCTCGATTTTATACCCCGCAGCGCTTCTACGATGCGCAGCGCCGGATTTGTATGGGAATCCTGCAGATACGAATTCGCCATGCCTTCAATGCCGGTCGTTCCCCTTCCGGTATAGCCGACCACATGGGCAAATGTCTGGCCCATCGGATAGAAACGGCGCTCTCCGCCGTCCTCCGTGACACTGGTCGTCGCAAGGACAGTCTCATCCGCTGCCATGATATCGCCTCTTAAGAATTTATCCTCCAGCTGCTTCATGCGCTTTCCGTTTCTGGCATCATTCTTATAGGTGTCGGCTTCCTTATATACGAACCGGACCAGATAACCCGCCATTGCGATAAAAAGGATCAGCACGACATAAGAGACCATCATGATCTCCTTATTGGTGCGGCGCAGCGCACGCCTTTCGTCATCTCTGGTCCATATTTTTTCTTCTGCGGCGGCCTGCCGGTCTTTCTTCTTCGTAAAAATCGAAATCTTCTTCCGCTTCTTCTGCTCTTCTCCGGCGTCCGTATTCCTCCTCCGGGAGCCTTCTGCGGCTGTATTCTCTCTCTTCATACTCTTCCTCGTAGTCTCCTTCGTATCCATCAGACACCCGCGCCTCCTTTTCCTTCATAAGATGCAGGCCTTGTATAATACCGATCATGATCAGCGTTGTCAGCACGGAACTGCCGCCATAGCTGATCAGAGGCAGCGTGATACCCGTACAGGGGATCATTTTCGTAACGCCGCCGATATGCAGGAATACCTGGAACCCGAACATAACGGCAAGGCCGAAACCGACTATTTTGTAGAAAAGCTCATTCATCCAGGTAGACACCCAGATCATCTGCAGCACAAATCCCAGATAAATGATAATAATGCAGATGGCAAAGATTACGCCGAGTTCCTCACAGATCGCCGCAAAGACAAAGTCGTTGCGCACGAGGGAGATCAGCTTCGGCATGCCCTGATAGAAACCGGAGCCAAGCCACCCTCCCGTACTGATCGCGAACATGGACTGCGCGATCTGACGGCTCTTGTTGTCATAGTCAAAGAACGGATCTTTCCACATCATGACGCGGACGCGGACGTGGGAGAACAGGAAATAGGCACCGACTGCGGCTGCACTTCCCGCGCCGAAGCCCGCTGCCATATAGAGCGGCTGGTGCGTAGCGACGAACAGCATGAAGAGGTAAGATACGAAATAGACCAGCGCACTTCCCAGATCCGTACTGGCTACCAGGACCAGGACATGCACGGCAGCAATGGCCGTTACGATCACAACGTTCCGGAAACTCGTACTCCGCTGCAGCATGGACGCCGTCATGAAAACGAACAGGATCTTCACGAATTCCGAAGGCTGCAGCGCAAATCCGCCGATCGAGATCGACAGCTGTGCGCCGTAAGTCGTATTGCCGACCACCCAGACAGCGACCAGTGCGCCGATGCCGACGATGGCATACACCCATCCCCACTTTGCCAGGATATGCATATACCGGATCACGACAGGGATCAGCAGTGTCAGGATCAGCCCTGCGCAGACAAAGACGAACTGCCGCATGGCGTATTCAAAATCAAGCCTTGTCTGCATCATCAGCCCGAGCACGATCAGCGTAAGCGTATTGCCGATCAGCAGTCTCGAACCGTGTCTGTACAGGAATCCGAAGGAAACATAATACAGGAAGAAGACCGCCAGCTGGATGCCGTAAAAAGCGACCATCCTGATCTCCGACGTCTTCAGATAGATGATCAGATAACCGAGCGTATGCAGCAGGAACAGCAGGAACATCTGATGCCGTGACAGCCTGTTCTGCCATCTGACATCCACGCTCCTGAGTCCGTAGAGATTCAGTATGGAATACAGTAATACTATAAGGAGCATCAGGTACCTTGAATATTCCAGCACCAGATTTGTCATCACTCCACCCCTCTCGTAAAATGTCCTCTGGTAAAGCGGCCTTCCCGGGGGCTTTCACGGTTTTCAAAAGCCTTCAGGACAGCCAGCATCTCTTCTTCCGGTTCATCCGTAAACAGAAGGCGTACGCTGCCCGTATTTTCAGGGATCTTATCGATCAGCCACAGCGGGACACTGTTGTAAAGGACCGTATAGCACAGCAGGCACCTGGACTCTTCCGTGAAAACAGCGCCTTTTCTGTCTGTCAGCGTGCTGAAAGCGGCCGCAGAGAGTCCGGAGGCAGCCTTTTTCTTCAGGCATCCGCCGGTATTCTTCTTCGTGCACTGCGCGGACAGCATCAGCGGTATTTTTCCGTACACGACAAGTATATCGCGGTCATCCGTTCCGCGCTCGGCCAGTTCATGCCTGTTCAATTCGTACGGCAGTGTCAGTTCATCTGCCCCGAGCGACCGCATGATCTCAGCTGAAATATGGTTCCAGGTATAAAGGCCTGCGTCAAAGATCCGTTTCCCGGGAACAGGAAATGTTTCGAAGAAGCCGGCTTCGTCGAGATTCCTGATCAGAAATCCGTCAAACCCTGCTTCTGCCAGCTCCGTCTTATGTTCAGACAGCCAGCGTACACCCGCGTCACGGAAAACATACGGAAGCGCGAGCACCGCTTCCGCACCGGCCTTTCTGATCCTTCCGGCCGTTTCCTTCCATCTGTCAGGCCTGATCCTTTCTGCCGGAACGGTCAGCCTGTCTGCCGTCCCGGCTGCCAGCGCTGCAGGAAGCAGCGCCGGATCTTCAAGAGATACGTCTGTAAGCATCCAGTATCTCCTTTCTTATCGCTTCTATCGCATCACGCCGGAAACGGTTCAGTTCTCCTACCGGAATGAACGGTGCTCCTTCCGTGACGACCTCAAGTTCCGAGAACGCAAACCCCGAGCCGCCTGTCTTCATCATTCTTTTCCGGATCTCGTCCGCCGTCATGGGACGGCTGACCGCTTCCTGGATCACCGGTCCGTTTACTGTGATCTCATGACCACATCCTGTCATCTTTATTGTAGCGCACTTCCCGGGAATTACTTTTAAGGTTCCCTTAATATTTATATCAGAAGGTTCTGAAGGGAACTGTCTGAAGTACCTGTTGAGAAGCGCCTCGTCCACGATCCTTTTGGCCGGCTTTTCTTCCCTGGAGATCATCTCCGGTCCGTTGTGCGTATGATAATACCCTGCCGAATAACCGCCGCGGTCGAAAAGCGCCAGAAGAAATCTGACATCTTCCGGATCGACTTCATAATGCCCGCCGTTTCTGAGCAGATCCAGATATTTCCGGTAAACGGCTGTCGTTCCAAGCGTATAGGAAGGGCTCTTCATCCTCCCTTCTATTTTCAGGGAAGCGATCCCGGCTGCCGCAAGTTCCGGCAGGAGGCGCAGGGAACAGATATCCTTCAGATTCAGATAATATTCCGCTTTCCTGTTTCCGTCTTTTCTGTACGGCAGTCTGCAGGGCTGCGCGCATCTGCCGCGGTTCCCGCTGCGCCCGCCGATCATGGAGGACATCAGGCACTGTCCCGAATAGCAATAGCACAGGGCGCCGTGGATGAATGTCTCCACTTCGATCTCTGTTGCTTCCTTTATTTTAATGATCTCCGGAAGGGACAGTTCTCTCGGAAGGACGAGCCTTTCCGCCCCCATTCTCTTCACGATCCATGCGCCGCAGGAAGAGGCGACCGTCATCTGGGTGCTGATATGGACCGGAAGCGCCGGAAAATGTTTTTTGATCACCGACAGTACGCCCAGGTCCTGTACGAGCACGGCATCGACGCCCGCCCTGTACGGGCGTTCCAAAAAAGGAAGAAGCTCATTCTCAAGCTCCCTCTCCTTCATCAGCGTATTCACTGTCATATACAGTTTTACGCCGTGCAGATGGGCAAGATCGATCGCATCGCAGATTCCTTCCTCGTCGGGATTCTCCGCGTATGCTCTGGCTCCGAATTTCAGGCCGCCCATATACACGGCATCGGCTCCGCCGGCGATGGCTGCCTTCAGGCTTTCCATCGATCCGGCCGGCGCAAGCAGCTCGGGAACAAACATAATTACCTCCATCCGGTCACAGCTTCCGCTGCGCCGCTGCTTCACTTCCCTTTTTCCTGCTTCATTCGTTCCTTGACGAAACGATAGCGCATATCGTCGGATTCCGTTTCAAGACGCTTCAGTTCGGCTTCCAGCCGGTCCGCCCTGTCCTTTGCCTTGAAATAATCATCCGCTATATTAAAGAGCAGCATGGCGGTCCTGTCATTTTCCGTAAGACGTTTATAGGAAGCCGTCGCTGCCATTTCCTCTGTTTTTCCGTTCAGATAATCGGCCAGTCTGTTTACATACGCGGAATCCTCATTGCCGCTGAGCGTGATCGAGCGGCTGCCGAATGTGATCCTTGTGCGGTTGTTCTCACTCATTTCCAATCCTCTCATCAGCCCTGCCGACATATTCAAATGCGGAAGCGGTGGCAATGCGGCCTCTCGGCGTACGGGCGATCAGGCCGTTCTGCAGAAGATACGGTTCGCATACATCCTCCAGCGTCCCTGCATCCTCACTGAGGGCTGCTGCAAGCGTATCCAGTCCCACAGGACCGCCGCCGAATGTATCGATAATGGTATTAATGACTCTCTGGTCCATCGCATCCAGGCCGAACTTGTCAACGTTCAGCAGGGTGAGTGTTTCATCCGCCACCTTCCTGTTGATGCGGCCTTCATACTTCACCTGGGCAAAATCACGGACTCTCTTGAGCAGCCTGTTCGCAAGCCTGGGCGTACCTCTGGAGCGCCTTGCGATCTCCATGGCGCCGGCTTCATCGATTTCCACGCCGAGAACACCGGCCGACCGTTTTACGATCAGCGCCAGTTCTTTCGGTGTATAGAAATCCAGTCTGTGTATGACGCCGAATCTGTCGCGCAGCGGCGCTGTCAGCATACCGGCTCTCGTTGTAGCGCCAACCAGGGTGAACGGCGGCAGATCAAGCCGGATCGATTTTGCGCCTGCCCCTTTTCCGATCATGATATCGATCGCGAAATCTTCCATGGCTGCGTACAGATGCTCTTCCACCTGACGGTTGATCCTGTGGATCTCATCGATGAACAGGACATCACCTTCTCCCAGTTTTGTCAGGATCGCGGCCATTTCTCCCGGATGCTCGATCGCCGGACCGGAAGTGATCTTGATATTCTTCCCCATCTCATTCGCGATGATCCCGGCAAGCGTCGTCTTTCCAAGTCCGGGCGGGCCGTAGATCAGGACATGATCGAGCGGTTCGTTCCTGCTCTTCGCCGCCTCAATATAGACGGCAAGCAGATCCTTCAGCTCCTGCTGTCCGATATAATCCTTCAGATACCGCGGACGCAGGCTGTTCTCAATATGCCTGTCCTCTTCTGTTATATCCGTTGTAATGATACGTTTTTCCATAGTCCCTCATCCGATCGGAGCGGCAGGCATCTGCATCCTGCCCCACCGCATGCTCATAATTCCGGCAGTATACCGTTCCCGGTTCAGAATCCGGCAAGCAGCTTAAGGGCTTCCTTCAGAAGCGTTTCCGAAGCCATGCTTTCCGCGCCTTCAATCCCCTTGACAGTTCTTACCGCTTCTGTCGATGAATAGCCGAGCGCAACAAGCGCTTCGATTGCTTCCGTCATATCCGAATCCGCGGCGGTTACAGCAGAGACCGCAGCCCGGGATCTGGCCTGGAAAGCTTCGTTCAGATCCATCTTGTCCTTCAGTTCCAGGACGATCTTCTGCGCGGTCTTCTTTCCGAGCCCGGGCGCTTTTGAGATAGCCGTCACATCATCCGCCAGGATCGCAAAGGCCAGATCATTGGCAGACATTTCATTGATCAGGGAGAGGGCGGCCTTCGGGCCGACGCCGTTCACATTCAGCAGCATCCTGAACATATTCAGGTCTTCCCGGCTTAAGAAACCGTATAGCTGCATGGCGTCTTCCCTTACATGAAAATGCGTATAGAGCTTTGTCTCTCTTCCGACAGGGGGCAGTGACGAGAGCACTCTGTCCGTTATCCTTATGTTATAACCGATCCCGCCGGTCTCGATCACGACATTGTCCGGTTCGGTTTCCGCCAGTATTCCCTTTACATAGGAGATCATATTTCCCTCCCGTTTTCCTCTGCGCATATTTCCTTTATTTATATCATATACATTCTGATAAATCAACATCAGTCGCACATATGTTCTCTTTTTTGCGTACACTTATTCCATTTCTGCCTGCTCGTCCGTAATGATTTCCGCTGACTGAAGGCTTTCCGCCGCTGTTTACGGCTGCATGGCTTCCTCTGTCCTGTTTCAGCCGTAGTTTTCCTCGCCTTCCTTCTGATTCCCA
>CAMOZZ010000084.1 GCA_946631165.1 uncultured Lachnospiraceae bacterium
GGGCTGGGAGTGCCACTGCGGAAAATACAAGAAGATCCGCTATAAAGGCGTGATCTGCGACCGCTGCGGCGTCGAAGTCACAAAAGCAAGCGTAAGAAGAGAGAGAATGGGACATATCGCCCTGGCGGCGCCCGTTTCTCATATCTGGTATTTCAAGGGCATTCCCAGCCGTATGGGACTGATCCTTGATATGTCTCCCCGTGTACTGGAAAAGGTGCTCTACTTTGCATCCTATGTAGTTCTTGATGCGAAGGATACCGGCCTTGAAGTCAAGCAGGTGCTTTCCGAAAAAGAATACCGTGAAGCCATTGACAAGTACGGTATGGGAAGCTTCCGGGTCGGCATGGGCGCGGAAGCCGTACAGGAGCTCCTTGCCGCCATCGATCTGGAAAAGGATTCCGCGGAGCTGCGCGACCAGCTTGAGAAATCGACCGGTCAGAAACGCGCCCGCATTATCAAGCGACTGGAAGTCGTGGAAGCCTTCAAGGCTTCCGGAAACCGTCCCGAGTGGATGGTCATGAATGTCATCCCGGTGCTGCCGCCCGATCTTCGCCCGATGGTGCAGCTGGACGGCGGACGTTTCGCGACATCGGATCTGAATGATCTGTACCGCCGCATCATTAACAGGAACAACCGTCTTGCAAGACTGCTCGAGCTCGGCGCGCCGGACATCATCGTCCGCAACGAGAAGAGAATGCTGCAGGAAGCGGTGGATGCGCTGATCGACAACGGCAGAAGAGGCCGTCCTGTCGTCGGCCCCGGAAACCGCCCGCTCAAGTCCCTTTCCGATATGCTGAAAGGTAAGCAGGGACGGTTCCGCCAGAACCTTCTGGGAAAACGTGTTGACTATTCAGGCCGTTCCGTTATCGTTGTCGGCCCCGAACTGAAGATCTATCAGTGCGGTCTTCCGAAGGAGATGGCCATTGAGCTGTTCAAGCCTTTCGTCATGAAGGAGCTTGTCGGACATAATATCGCCCACAATATCAAGAGCGCAAAGAAGATGGTCGAGCGCATGCAGCCGGAGGTGTTCGACATCCTGGAAGATGTCATCAAGGAGCATCCGGTCATGCTGAACCGTGCGCCCACGCTGCACCGTCTCGGTATCCAGGCGTTCGAACCGATCCTGGTAGAGGGCAAGGCGATCAAGCTGCATCCGCTTGTCTGCATGGCTTACAATGCTGACTTCGACGGAGACCAGATGGCTGTTCATCTTCCGCTTTCGGTAGAGGCGCAGGCAGAGTGCAGATTCCTTCTGCTCTCGCCGAACAACCTCCTGAAGCCTTCGGACGGCGGCCCTGTTGCCGTCCCGTCCCAGGATATGGTTCTGGGTATCTACTATCTGACCCAGGAAAGAGCCGGCGCAAAGGGTGAAGGACACTACTTCAAGGATCTCAATGAAGCCAGAATGGCTTATGAGAACAAGGAGCTGGAGCTTCACGCCAGGATCCATGTCAGAAAGACTTTTACGAATGAGGACGGCAGTGTATGCCACGCGCTGGTCGAATCCACTTACGGCAGATTCCTGTTCAATGAGATCATCGATCAGGATCTCGGATTTGTGGACCGCAGCATTCCGGAGAACAAATACAAGCTTGAGGTGGACTTCCACGTAAAGAAGAAACAGCTCAAGAAGATCCTTGAAAAGATCATCAATACGCACGGCGTTATCGCTACGGCCGAAGCCCTCGACCGGATCAAGGCGATCGGATATCATTATTCCACACAGGCAGCCATGACGGTCTCCATTTCCGACATGACGGTTCCTGCCAGCAAGCAGGAGATCCTGGATACCGCGCAGGAAGCGGTCGACCAGATCAACAGGAACCACCGCTTCGGTATGCTGACAGAGGAAGAGCGTTATAAGGAAGTTATCGAGATCTGGCAGAGCGCCGATGACAAGCTGACCAAGGACCTGATCTCGGGCCTTGACCAGTACAACAATATCTTCATGATGGCTGACTCCGGCGCCCGTGGTTCCCAGCAGCAGATCAAGCAGCTGGCCGGTATGCGCGGACTGATGGCGAATACCACCGGACGTACCATCGAGCTGCCCATCAAGTCCAACTTCCGTGAAGGCCTTGATGTTCTGGAATATTTCGTTTCCGCGCACGGCGCCAGAAAGGGTATGTCGGATACCGCGCTTCGTACCGCTGACTCCGGTTACCTGACCAGACGTCTGGTAGATGTATCGCAGGATCTGATCATCAGGGAAGAAGACTGTGCGGTCGGCAGAGAGATCCCTTACCTGGAAGTGCGTGCCTTTACGGACGGCAAGGAAGTGATCGAAAGCCTGGAGGAGAGGATCACGGGACGTACGCTGGCACAGGATATTGTTGATCCCGAGACCGGAGAAGTGATTGCCGTTATCAATCAGCTGATCACACCGATCCTTGCGCCGAAGATCATGAAGGCTGTCGAGAAGATGGAGAAGCAGGCTGTAAAGATCCGTACAGTCCTTACCTGCCGCTCTCATGTCGGCGTCTGCGCAAAGTGCTACGGCGCGAACATGGCGACCCAGGGACAGGTACAGGTCGGGGAAGCAGTCGGTATCATCGCTGCCCAGTCGATCGGCGAACCCGGCACACAGCTTACTATGAGAACGTTCCACTCCGGCGGTGTTGCCGGCGGCGATATCACACAGGGTCTTCCCCGTGTCGAGGAACTGTTCGAAGCCAGAAAGCCGAAGGGCCTTGCGATCATTTCCGAGATCGGCGGCCAGGCTGTGCTGAAGGATACAAAGAAGAAGAGAGAGATCGTTGTCACAGATCTGGAGAGCGGCGCGTCAAAGACCTACCTCATCCCTTACGGTTCGAGGATCAAGGTCGAAGACGGTGCCATGATCGAGCCCGGCGATGCGCTTACGGAAGGTTCCGTGAACCCGCACGACCTGCTGAAGATCAAGGGTGTCCGCGAAGTACAGGATTACATGATCCGTGAAGTGCAGCGCGTATACCGTCTGCAGGGTGTTGAGATCGATGACAAGCATATCGAAGTCATCGTACGCCAGATGCTTAAGAAGGTCCGTATTGAAGAGAGCGGCGATTCCGATATTCTTCCCGGAACGTCCATGGACGTCCTGGATTACGAGGACATGAACGAAGCGCTGATCGCGGAAGGCAAGGAGCCTGCAGAAGGCAAGCAGATCATGCTTGGTATCACGAAGGCTTCGCTGGCTACCGATTCCTTCCTGTCCGCAGCCTCCTTCCAGGAGACGACAAAGGTGCTTACCGAAGCCGCGATCAACGGCAAGGTCGACCATCTGATCGGTCTGAAGGAGAATGTCATTATCGGTAAGCTGATCCCTGCCGGAACAGGCATGAAGCGCTACCGCGACGTGAACCTGGATACGGACGGAAGCGATCTGTATGACGAGGCGGAAGCGGTTTCGGAAGAGACCGTACCGTATGAAGATGCTGAAGAAAGTCCGGAAGCGGAAGCTGAGGTGACAGAACCGGAAGCAGAAGCGGAAGAACAGGAGATTGAATAAAAGAAGCAAAGAAGAAGCCGTCCGGAAGGGCGGCTTCTTCTTTTGGACCAATTCCCGCCCGTGCTGGAAATCGTTACAAAAATGTAAGAAATTGAACACAAAATGATTATTGTAAACCGCCCTCTTTTCCATTATACTATTATCCGTATGTGTCGGAGGACGGGTTATGATCGCGATCATTGACTATGACGCCGGAAATCTCAACAGCGCCTATAAAGCGCTGGTTCATCTGGGAAAAGAGCCGGTGATAACAAGAGAAAAGGACAGGATCCTTGCAGCAGATCATATTATTCTGCCCGGTGTGGGCGCTTTCGGAGAAGCGATGAAGCAGCTCCGCTCTTTTGGCATCCCCGAAGTGCTGGAGGAAGCCGTCAAAAGAGGCATCCCGCTGATGGGGATCTGCCTGGGCATGCAGCTCCTTTTTGACGACAGCGAAGAAAGCCCCGGTGCGGCAGGCCTGGGAATCCTTGGCGGCAGCATCGTGAAGATCCCTGAGACCGGCGGTCTGAAGATCCCGCATATGGGCTGGAACAACCTTGCGGTGCAGAAAGAATCCAGACTGCTGAACGGTCTGGAGGAAGGAACGGAAGTCTATTTTGTCCATTCCTATTATCTGGAGCCGGCGTGCGAAGAGATCGTTGCCGCGAGAACGGAATACGGGACGTCCATGGCGGTAGCCGTGGAATCGGGCAATGTATTCGGGTGCCAGTTCCATCCGGAAAAGAGCGGAAACAGGGGTCTCCGGATACTGGAAAACTTCGTAAATATCTAAACAGCCGCAGCGCGGGGTGGAGCATGCTTAAAAAACGTATCGTTCCCTGCCTTGACGTCAAGGACGGCAGGGTAGTAAAAGGAATCAATTTTGTATCATTGAAGGATGCGGGCGATCCGGTGGAGACTGCCGCAGCTTATGACGCCGCAGGTGCGGATGAACTGGTGTTCCTGGATATCACCGCTTCCTATGAGAACAGGGATACGGTCGTCAACATGGTGAGCCGGGTGGCGGATCAGGTCTTTATTCCGTTCACGGTGGGCGGCGGTATCCGTACCGTGGACGATTTCAGGAAGATCCTGAGAGCCGGGGCGGACAAGATCTCGGTCAATTCCGCTGCAGTCAGGAATCCGCATCTGATCTCGGAAGCGGCTGAAAAGTTCGGCGATCAGTGCGTTGTCGTCGCGATCGATGTGAAAAAACATCCTGACGGAAGATACACCGTGTATGTCAAAGGCGGAAGAGAAGATACCGGTATGGACGCCCTGGAATGGGCGTTAAAAGCGGAATCCCTGGGCGCCGGAGAAATACTGCTTACCAGTATGGACAGAGACGGAACAAAAGACGGCTATGATCTCGCGATCACAAAAGCCGTGGCCGATGCAGTCAGGATCCCGGTGATCGCTTCCGGCGGTGCAGGATCGAAGGAACATTTTTACGATGCCTTTGCGGAAGCCGGCGCCGATGCAGCGCTCGCGGCATCGCTGTTCCATTACAAAGAACTTGAGATAAGCGATCTGAAAGATTATCTTGACGGGAGAGGCGTTCCGGTAAGGAAGCTTCTGCGGTGACAAAGGAGACCGGTCTGCAATGGCAGCAATAGCAGGGGAATGGCTGAAGGTTCTTTCGCCGGAGTTTAAAAAACCGTACTACAGACAGCTTTACAACACGGTGAAGGCCGCTTATGAGAACGGCCCGGTCTATCCGCCGCCGCAGGATCTTTACAGCGCTTTTGAACTGACGCCGTTTGATAAGGTAAAGGTCGTGATCCTGGGCCAGGATCCCTATCATGGGACGGGCCAGGCACACGGACTGTCTTTCTCTGTCAGACCGGGCGTGGCGATCCCGCCGTCGCTGGCGAATATCTATAAGGAGATCCGCGATGATCTCGGAATCGATCCGCCGGATCACGGATGTCTGACATCGTGGGCGGAACAGGGCGTCCTGCTTCTGAATACAGTCCTTACGGTACAGGCGCACAAACCGAATTCCCATAAGGGGATCGGCTGGGAGCAGTTCACCGATGCGGTGATCAGTGCGCTGAACCGGGAAGACCGTCCGATCGTCTTCATGCTGTGGGGGAGAAATGCTGCAGCAAAGAAGGCCATGCTCGATAATCCGAAACATCTCGTGCTGACGGCGCCGCATCCAAGCCCCTATTCCGCTTATTCCGGGTTCTTCGGCTGCAGGCATTTTTCAAAAGCGAACGCGTTTCTGAAGCAGAACGGATCGGAAGAAATAGACTGGCGCATCCCGCCTTATAACGGAGAATAACATGAATTTTATCGAAGTCATCAAGGTCATTTTTTATGGTATTGTGGAAGGCATCACCGAATGGCTCCCTGTCAGCAGTACCGGGCATCTGATTCTGTTCGAAAGCTTCTGGCCGATGGCTTTGTCCGATGAGTTCATGGAAATGTTCCGTGTGGTGATCCAGCTCGGGGCGATCCTTGCAGTCTGCGTGCTGTACTTCAGACGGCTGAATCCTTTTATGCCGTCCCATACGGATGAGGAGAAGAAAGAAATCTTCGGTATCTGGAAGAAAGTCATTATCGGATGTATTCCCGCCGGCGTTTGCGGCGTGCTCTTCGATGATTTTTTCGATGAGCATTTCTACAAATGGCCTGTCGTGGCCGCCATGCTGATACTCTACGGCGTTCTGTTCATTGCCGTGGAAAGAAAGAACCGGGAGCGTGTGCCGAAGGTAAAGAGCTTCAGAAAGATGACATGGGGAATGGCTCTTCTGATCGGCGCGGCGCAGGTGCTGTCTCTTGTACCCGGCACGTCCAGATCCGGCGTTACGATCCTTGCCGGTATCCTGTTCGGCGTAAAGAGATCTGTCGCGGCAGAGTTCTCGTTCTTTATGGCGATCCCGATCATGTTCGGCGCGAGCGCCCTGAAGCTTCTCCGTCACGGACTGGCTTTTTCCGGGCCTGAGCTTCTGTGCCTGCTGCTTGGGATGGCGGTTGCGTTTGCCGTATCAGTCGCAGCGATCAGATTTTTAATGGAATATATCAGAAAAAGGGATTTCCAGGCGTTCGGCGTATACCGGATCGTACTTGGAATCCTGGTGATCCTGTATTTTGGGATCAGGTCAGTATCAGGATGATATTTATCAGTTGAATGGTCAGGACAGGTATGTCCTTTTATATAGATTGGAGCAATCAATGTCGGATAATAACAGATTTGAAGACGAACAGGTCAATTACAGTGATCTGATATTTGACTGGGGGAATCCGTCTGCACCGGTAAAAAAGTCTGTCAGAAAGACAGCGCCGCAGAAGCAGAAGGAAGAACCTGCGAAAGAAGAGAGAAAGACGGAGGTGCCGGAAGCGGAACCGGAAAGTGTTTCGTATACACCTCCTTATGATACAGACAGCAGACATAAAACAGAAGCGGGAACTGGAAAAGGAAGAAGTGCGGGAGCGGCAGCGGCAGCCAGACTGATGGGAAAGAAAACCGGCGCACAGGAAAGGCCGGCACGTCCGCAGAAAAAGACCGTCCGGAAGGATTCTTCCGCAGAAAGCGGGACGGAGAAGAAAACGACCAGAAGCGGAGAACTCCTGAAGCGCAGCAAAAGGCGTGCGCTCAGGAACCGCCTGATCGCAGCGGCATGTCTCGTTGCCGTGCTGGCAGTCGTGATCTTTCTGGTCCTGCAGATCACGCTTGCCGTGAAAAAAAACATCGGACGTTCCGTGCCGGAGGATCTTTCCGAACTGATGGAAGAAGATTATCTTACGGTCAATTCCTATTCCAGACCGGGGATATCCACACATAAGCTGACAGGCATTGTGATTCATTATACCGCTGAGCCCGGTGTGACTGCCAAGGAGAGAAGAGATTACTACGAAGGTCTTGCGGAGAGCCATGCTGCCAGGGCCAGTGTGAATTATATTGTGGGACTGGAAGGAGAAGTGATCGTCTGCGTTCCGCCCGGGGAAGTAGCCTATGCTTCCAATGACAGGAATCTGGACACGATCTCTGTGGAATATTGCCATGCTGATGAGAGCGGCACTGTTTCGGAAGAGACCTACCGCTCCATGGTCGAGCTGATCAGACAGCTGTGTGAAAAATACTCCATTTCTCCGGATGACGTGATCCGTCATTACGATGTTACCGGCAAGCTTTGTCCGAAATATTATGTTGAGGACCAGGCGGCCTGGGACAAACTGATTTCCGATATAAAGAGCTGATGAACAGCACCTGAAAAGAGCGTTCCGGATTTTCCGGAGCGCTCTTTTTCCGCAAAACGATTTCACAGAGCGAAAAGATGACAATGTTCTTCGATTCATACAATTTTTACTTGATTTATCAATGTTTTTTAGTGTAGAATATAAGAGATGTAAAGATCCCCGGGGAAACTGAAGGATCTGTTACAAAATAAAAAGAAACAGGAGAGTCGCTATGGCAAGAAAATTTTCACTCGCTTATCTGACACTTCCGGGCGTAGATCCGGTAACACAGTTCAAGATCGCAAAGGAAGTCGGCTATGACACCGTCAGCCTTCGTACGATCCCTATGCATCTTCCCGGAGAGCCCGAGTTCCTTCCGCAGAAGGACGCGAAGCTTTTTGAAGATATCAAGAACGCAATGAAGGAATATGATCTGCCCATCATGGATATCGAGCTTGCCCGTATCCGCCCTGACCTTGACATCGAAGAGTATAAGCCCGCATTTGAATGCGCAGCCAAGCTCGGCGCTACGGATGTACTCGGCAGCGTCTGGACCAGAGACAGAGCATGGTATACCGAGACAGCCGGTAAGGTAGCCGATATGGCAAAGGAATTCGGTCTTTGCTATAACATCGAGTTCCTGCCCTGGGCAGGCGTCAGGAATCTGCAGGAGGACATCACCCTGGTCGACGCCCTTCACAGAGACAACGTATTCGTAATGGTCGATACCCTTCACGCTGGCCGCGCAGGCGTTACCGCTGAAGAGCTTGCCCGTACCGGCAGCAAATATTTCCGTTTCATCCATCTGTGCGACGGCCCTGCAGGCCCCGGCGGAGATCCCGTCCTTGACAACATCAAGGATGACCTGATGCTCTTCACAGCCAGAGAAGGCCGTATGTATCCCGGAGACGGCGTCATGGATATCGCAGGTATGGTCAAGGCTATGCCCGGCATCCCGCTTTCCATCGAGCTTCCGAACCTCAAGGAAATCGAAGCCCGCGGATGGGAAGGCCATGCGAGAATGTGCCTTGAAAAAGCAAAAGCATACTTTGCGGAGAACGGAGTGGAATAAATAAAAAGCAGCGGACTGATTCCGCTTTATGCCCTCCCGGATTTGTTCCTGCCGGGAGGGCATTTACGTGAATGCGGTCCATACAGTAAATATATACAACAAAAATCTGTTATAAAATAAAGGTTATAATGACATACAAAAAGAGTATGTCAATTATAATAAAAACAGATTGACCGCACCATAAAACCAGTGTATAATTTCATTGTACGAAAGATTTGATTTCGCAGTATGAAATCAGTCACATGTTTACAATATGAAAAAGGTTTTGAAATCCCTTTTTCCCATTTATTTTTAAGGAGGAACCCCACTATGAGCAGAATGAGTGACATGACAGTACCTTATTCCAAGCTGAC
>CAMOZZ010000085.1 GCA_946631165.1 uncultured Lachnospiraceae bacterium
TTTCTTTGTATCCAGATAATGCTGCATCATCGGTGTCATCATGTGTATCAAACCTTTCCAAACCGAGCAGTCATGCCTGACTGTTCGCTGATCAGACCATTTCTCCGTGATAATAGAATCCGTGCGCCGATGTCAGTTTTACATCCACCAGCTTACCGACAAGTTCCGGGCAGCCGGGAAAATGGACCATGATGTGATTCGAAAGTCTCCCGGTAAGCAGGGAAGGATCTTTTTCATTCACTTCCTCGACGAGCACTTCCATCGTTTTTCCCGTATCCCTGCAGCAGACTTCCTTTGCGATATCCTGCACTTCGGCCAGAAGCCTGTCAAAACGGTCATGCACCACCTTTTCCGGCACCTGCTCCATCTTTGCGGCAGGAGTACCGGTACGGGGAGAATAGATAAACGTAAAGGCGCTTTCATAACGGACTTTCCGCACTACATCAAGTGTATCCTGAAAATCCTCTTCCGTCTCGCCCGGGAATCCGACGATAATATCTGTTGTAAGAGAGATATCCGGAATCTCTTTTCGGATCTTCAGCGCCAGTGCAAGATAATCCTCTTTCATATATTTGCGGTTCATTGCTCTCAGGAGCTTTGTACTACCTGACTGCAGCGGCAGATGCAGATGCCTGCAGATCTTTTGGCTGTCCCGCATCACTGCAATCAGTTCGTCCGACAGATCCTTCGGGTGGGAGGTCATGAACCGGATCCGTTTGATCCCGTCGATCTTTTCGACTTCCTTTAAAAGTTCGGAGAAAGTCATGGGCGATTCCAGGTCTTTGCCGTAGGAATTCACATTCTGCCCGAGAAGCATGATCTCAATGACGCCGTCGTCTGCCAGTTCCCGGATCTCCTTCAGGATATCTTCCGGTGCACGGCTGCGTTCACGGCCTCTGACATAAGGAACGATGCAGTAAGTGCAGAAATTATTGCAGCCGAAAGAGATATTGACGCCGGATTTAAAGGAATATTTTCTGTTCACCGGAAGATCTTCGACGATAGATTCTGCCTTATCCCAGATATCGATCACACGTTTTTTCTCTGATAAAACGCTGTAAAGGAGTTCTGCCAGTTTATAAACATTGTGCGTACCGAAAATAAGATCCACGAACGGATAAGAAGATCTTAGTTTATCAACGACTTTCTGTTCCTGCATCATGCAGCCGCAAAGGCCGATCAGCATATCCGGATTCTGCTTTTTATAATGATGCAGATGCCCGAGACGGCCGTAAACACGGATATTTGCATTTTCTCTTACCGTACAGGTGTTGTACAGGACAAGATCCGCTCTTTCATCTTCGCTTTCCGTATAACCGACAGCTGTCAGGACGCCGAGAAGTTTTTCGGAATCTCTCGCGTTCATCTGGCATCCGAAGGTGTTCACACAACAGGTAAGCGGTCTTCCCTTTTCTGCCTGCATTCTGCTGATGAAATCCCTGCAAAGGCGCATAAAATAATACTGCCGCATGGGTTCGTATTCCGGCGGCGGCATTGTAATGTCTATCATATCCAGATCGTATTTAATCATGTCCAGTCATCCTCAGCATTTCATCCATTATCTGTTAAGCTGATTAATCATTGTATCAAACTGAAAGTGTGAAAGCAAGTCTGTTTTTTTAATGAAAAATCGCAGAAACCGGATGTTTCTGCGATTTATGAACTATTTAGATCAACCGGACATTCATTATAAAGAATGAATTAATCGGTGGCTTTGAAAATGAAGAAATTCTTCGATTTCAGTCCCCCTGATTTCAGGCGGGCTTCCGTCACCCAGTCGCCGTAAGGCGTCGTATTCCTTTTCTTGGCATAGGCCGATTCCAGCATCAGGAATTTGCCGCCTTTATAATCCACGCAGGCAATATAATGACCCGGAACATAGGCGATCGAAGTCTCTCCCTTTTTCAGATGCTTCTTCAGCGTAGTAAAATTCGTGGTGGCGCCAAGGTATTCATAGCCGTAGATCTTACCGAACTGCTTCGCCGCAGCTTCAAAGACCTTGTAACTGGTGCCGCTGCCTTCCACCCTGTATCCTTTTTTTACGGAAAAGGCGGCCGTTTTTAAGGGATCGATGAACTGGCCGTTCAGAGCGTAGACCGTATTTGTCATGGAAAGGATGCCGCAGGCGGCGCCGGCCATGTTGTTCGTCCTGCCGTAATTTTTTCCGCCCCAATCCGGCTCATACTGGCAGAAGACTCTCCAGTGATCCTTGTTCTTTCCGTCAGCCATGACGACCCTGAAACGTTTATTGTTCGATCCACCAGCCGGCTGCAGGGAAAATGTCTCATCCGCATAAAGATACTTTTCAGCGGCAGCGTTCTTAATATAGTAATAGGCGCCGTGACGCTCCATACGCCAGAGCTGTGCATCCTCCGGTTCTTCCGATCTTTCAGCCAGGATCACTTCTTCAGACTCTCCGCAGGCAAGGCATTTCTCTTCTGATACGCTGCTGATCCGGTAATAATTATCTTTATAGAACTCGAACCGGAATTTCTGTTCGGATGTCTTTTTTGCTGCTGCAAGGCCCAGCGTATCGGAAGACGCCGTGACGAGCTGTCCGGCATTGCTTGCCGGTGCAAGGGTATAGGTGCCGTCTGCCATGATCTGTTTTTCGGAACCGTCATACAGTTTAATGCTGTTCGTAAAGACGGTAGATGTGATCCATCCCATACGGTATTTCTTTCCGTATTCGTAAACGACCTGTTTGTATCCCTTGTATTCTCCGACGATCTGCATCTTTGAAAAGGCGGGAATGGTGCCGAACGAACCGCCTCTTACAGTCCTGAGAACGGAAGCTGACTTCCTGGTGCAGGCATCCTTGTATTCATAGGACGGATTATGCAGCAAAGCAGAAGCCTTGATCCATCCTTTGGAGATCTTTCCATTATAATCATACTTTACATAAAAAGCATCTTCAGACTGCTCAAGGATCGCGGCGAAAGTCTCTTTTCCCTTGATGATCTCCTTCTTTTCAGAAAGGCCCTCATCCTTATAAACTGTTATATTGCCCGATTTTGCCGGATAGGTATAGATTTTTCCGTTTCCGCTGCTTAACGGGAATAGTTCAGCGCCGAATACCGGCAAGGAAAAAAGCATGATCATCAGTCCTGCTGCTGCCGCGGCAGCGTTTGCCTTAAAAGTCTTCATCATTCCGCTCCCTTAATGTTTTTTGCCTTTGTTCCCGTACTTTTCACCCAGATCAACGATCGAACCGTCCGGATACTGGATCTTCGTACTGTCAAGCGTTCCTCTTAAATTTGCTCTGATGGCTGCGATATACTCCTGCCTCAGTCTGTCCTGCTCAGCCTTTTCCTCCGGGGTAAGGCCTACCGCTTTCGACTTGTGATACAGCGTGTTGATTCGGTCAATATCTTTCATATCCATGGCTTATATCTTCCTATGATCTCTTCAGCGGTCTTCATTCCGTCTGCTGCGGCGGAAGTGATCCCGCCGGCATAACCCGCGCCTTCTCCGCAGGGAAACAGGCCGCTTACAGTACTTTCATAATGTTCATTTCTGATGATCTTAATGGGTGAAGATGTCCTGCTCTCCACGCCGGAAAGGACGGCATCATATCTGTCAAACCCTCTGATCCTTCTGCCGAAAGAAGGCATTACGGTTATTATCGGCGAAGAAAGGTCATTCGTCAAGACTTCTCTGAGATTGGAGAGGGTATAGGAGCCCCTGATATCCGGCAGTATATCCCCAAAAGAAGAAGAATCTCTTCCTTTTATAAAATCACCAAGAAGCTGTACAGGAATTTTCCCGCCGCCGGCTTTCCAGGCAGCCCTCTCAAGACGGATCTGCAGATCCATCCCGGCGAATACACCTTCTCCGAAGTCAGCCGGTCCCACGCCGACGACGATGGCTGAGTTGGAATTCCTGCCATCCCGGGCCTTCAGGCTCATACCATTTATACAGAGCATGCCCGGTTCCGTGGATGAATCGATCACGCTTCCGCCGGGGCACATACAAAAGGAATAGACGCCGTGACCGTCATTGCTTTTTCCGGTCAATTTATAATCTGCCGTCGGAAGTTTGCAGGCAGTATTACCGTACTGGGACCGGTTAATCATCTCAGCAGGGTGCTCGATCCTGAGACCGACGGCGAAATTCTTCGCTTCCGCAGGAACCCCCTGGGAATACAGTGTCCTTACCGTATCTCTTGCCGAATGCCCGCAGGCAAGGATCACGCAGCCGCTCAGGATCTCTTCCTGTTCTCCGGCACCGTTCCGGATCAGGATGCCTTTTACCGCTCCGTCCTTTATGATCAGTCTCTCAGCTTTTGTATGGAATCTGTATTCTCCGCCGGCTGCTTCCGTGCGTTTTCTGATATTCATCATGATTCCGGGCAGTTTATCAGAACCCAGATGGGGTTTGTACCAGTAAAGGATATCTTCCGACGCACCGGCTTCACAGAACCATTGCAGGATCTGACGGATCCTTCCGTTCCTGTCTTTGATCCCTGTAGTGAGCTTGCCGTCGGAAAATGTTCCGGCGCCGCCCTCTCCGAAACACGGATTGGAATCCGGATCGACGTTTCCACCCGCCCAGAAATCATTAACGGTCTTTGTTCTCTCATCTGCCGGTGCGCCTCTTTCGATAATTACCGGGGCGTAGCCGTTTAATGCAAGAACAAGCCCGGCGAACATCCCTGCAGGACCTGCGCCGATGATCAGAGGACGACCGGGCAGCTCTCTTGCGCCGTGTTCCGGCAGCATATAAGGCTTTTCATTAATTTCCGAGATCTGCGCGCCGCCGTGCGGTCTTAAACCTCTGCCATTCCTGATGTCAAACGAGGCCAGATAATGAATCTCCTCTTTCTTTCTCGCATCAAGAGACAGTCGGGAAAGCGTATAATCCTGCTCCTTTACGCCGAGTTTTCTTAATTGTTTTTCAATATCTGCCCCGGAATAGTCCGGCGGCAGCTTTACATTGCTTATTCTGATCATTATTGCATATCCGGGGCGGCTGCAGTACCTGCCAGCCAGCCAGTTGCAAAAGCCCACTGCAGGTTATATCCGCCGCAGAGGCCGTCCGCATCCAGTATCTCGCCCGCAAAATATAGTCCCGGAATCACTCTCGATTCCATGGAATTCAGATCGACCGAGCGAAGATCGACGCCGCCGGCTGTCACCTGCGCTTCTTCAAAGCCGCGCACATCCTTTATCCCGAGTCTGAAAGAATGAATGATGCCAAGCAGTTTCTTTCTGTCTGCATCGCCGGCGCAGATCTCCGGCCTTTCTCCCAGTCTTTTTAAAAACACATCGGCAAGCTTACCGGGAAAAGCGCCTTTCAGCACTTCCCCGACTGTCAGATCCTTTCGTGCAAGGAGTCCGCGCAGATCCGTATCATCTTCCGGCATAAAATCGATTACTGCTTCCGACTTTTCTTTTTCTTTTAAAACATAAGCTGTGTGTCTGCTGACCTGGAACACGGGGATACCGGATATTCCGTTCTTCATCAGCTGGATCTCTCCTGTATCGGAATGCGCTTTGCCGTTCCTGTCACAGACCGTGACCCTGCCGTGTGTTCTTACGCCATGCCAGACACTGCAGCACGGATCGTCTGAGAGCAATCCTGTCAGCGCAGGGACCATCGGAATGATCCTGATTCCGAGCTTTTTTATGAGCGCCAGACCGGTTCCGTCAGATCCTGTAGAAGGCGCTGCAAGGCCTCCTGTACACATGATCAGTCTGTCAGCCTGCATCGTTTTCCCGGAAAGCAGCTGCAGGATAAACCCGCCGTTTTCAGAGACTGTAATGTTACCCAGCGGATCTTCTTCGATAACCCGGATCTTCTGCCTCCTGATCTCTCCCACCAGGGCATCCCTTACCGAAGCAGCCTGCTGACTGCGCGGGTAAACATAGCCGTCCCTGTCGCAGGAAAGCACGCCCAGCTCCTTAAAGAAACGGATCGTTTCCCTGCTTCCGAAGGATCTTATGACTCTCGAGGGTCCGTCAGGCCATGCGGAATGATAACATTCTTTCTTCATCCGGAGATTGGTAAAATTACAGCGTCCGTTCCCGGTCGCCAGGATCTTCTTGCCGGGTGCAGTGCGGCCCGCTATTAAGACGGGATGTGCGCCGGCCCGTGCCGCTGCAATCGCTGCCATCATACCGGAAGCCCCGGCGCCTGCAATATATAATCCGCTCATAAGAGCTGTTCCTCGTCATCCCTCGGAATCCCGCAGGCTGTCAGGATCTGATCCTGCCGTGCTTCCATATCTGCTCTCATATCCTCTGTCATATGATCATATCCCATCAGATGGAGCATGCTGTGCGCTGTAAGAAAACCGAGTTCCCGCCGCTGGCTGTGGTTGTATTCCTCTGCCTGGGCAATGACATGCTCAAGGGAAATAACGATATCTCCCAGGATCATCTCCTCCGTTTCCGGATCGATATCAGCGTCTTCAAGCGCTTCCGTATCTCCGGGTTCCCCATACTCAATCATCGGGAAGGACAGCACATCGGTAGCCGCATCAATCTCTCTTTCCGAAAGATTGATCTCATGGATGGAAGCATCATCCGTAAGAAGTACATTCACTTCCATTTCTTCCGGAAATCCTTCCGACGCCAGCGCCTGCGAGACCACACGTCTGATGACTGCTTCTGCATCGCATTTCAGTACAATATCGGTTTCTTTTTCGATGAATACTGTCATAACCAATCCTCATGGCAGACTTTTTACTGCTGTCTGTCGTTTCTTACGCGGTAGACCTTTTTTCTTTTTTCCTGATAGGCTGACTTCTTTTCAAATTCTTCGTAGGCTTCCACGATCCTCTGGACAAGCGGATGCCTGACAACATCCTTATTCGTCAGGTAAACCATCCCGATCTCCTCAACATCCTTAAGCACTTTGATCGCAACGTCCAGTCCGGATGTCTGTCCGGAAGGCAGGTCTTTCTGGGTGGGATCGCCTGTAATGATGACTTTGGAGCCGAAGCCTATTCTTGTAAGGAACATTTTCATCTGTGCCGGCGTGGTATTCTGTGCCTCATCGAGGATGATATAGGCATTGTCCAGCGTCCTGCCACGCATGTACGCCAGCGGTGCGACTTCGATAAGGCCTTTTTCTGAATTTGCCAAATAGGCATCCGCGCCCATGATCTGATAGATCGCATCATACAGCGGACGCAGGTAAGGATCGATCTTGCTCTGCAGATCGCCGGGAAGGAATCCGAGATTCTCTCCCGCTTCTATAGCCGGCCTCGTGAGGATAATACGGCTCACTTCCTGATCCTTGAATGCCTGGATCGCCATGGCCATGGCAAGATATGTTTTTCCGGTACCTGCCGGACCCAGCCCGAAACAGATCATTTTCTCCCGGATCGTATCGATATATTTTTTCTGCCCGAGCGTTTTCGGTTTGATCGGCTTTCCGGCCACCGTGCGGCAGATGATATCTTTATCCATAACAGCCAGTTCTTCGGTCTTCTCCTCCCTGGCCAGGGAAAGGATATAGTCAACGCTCTGATCGGTAATATCGTTTCCGCGCTCGGAGAGCATAAGCAGGTTCCCGAGTACATTTTTCGTGTTTTTCACTGAAGATTCCGCGCCGACGATCTTGATCACGCCGTCCCTTGCGATCAGTTCAACGCCAAGTTTCTTTTCGATCTTTTTCATATGCACATCGAACTGTCCGCAGACATTGCTCATATGTGATACCGGGATCTCAATCTGTGAAGTAACAGACGCCATTTATCATTCCTCATATTTCAAAAAAGGACAACCCGTGCGGATCGTCCTTTATGTCCATCAGTTATATTTACGCTTTCTTGCAGCTTCAGACTTTTTCTTGCGTCTTACGCTGGGCTTCTCGTAATGCTCTCTCTTACGGATCTCCTGCTGGATGCCGTCCTTCGCGCAGTTTCTCTTAAAACGACGAAGAGCGCTGTCCAGAGTCTCATTTTCTTTTACGATAACTGTAGCCATAAACCTTTTTCCCTCCCTCCAGTTGTGGATTGTGCAACTCGAGGACTAATGTCAGCACTCATGATATTATAGCATAGATTTTTCATTCGTCAACAGCTTAATACAACGTTTTTACAGGGGCCTACCGGCTTCTTGCTTCAATTTTATCCAGGACTCTCTGTCCTTCCTCCCCTTCCAGGACTCTCGGCTTATAATCATTCTTATCCGTGCTTGAAGACAGGGAACACGGGATCAGATTTGTATCCGAGGTATTCGTGCCGTTATCCACCGTAAAGGTTTCCTGCAGGATCACGGTATCTTTATCGGAAGGATTCTTATTGCCGCCGAAGCAGAAATTGCCGAGGCTGTAGGCAATCGTCTTATCTTTATACGTCTCCATGCCCTGCAGCACATGCGGATGATGGCCGACGACAATGTCGGCGCCCTCATCGATGGCCAGATGCGCCAGCTCCCGTTGTACGGAATCGGCGGTCGATTCTCTTTCCGTTCCCCAGTGGAATACACAGACGATCACTTCCGCGCCCATATCCTTCAGCGCCGCAATATTTGTCTTTACGTCCTCAGAACACTCAATGCCCTTTGCAAGTTCATACACGCCGGTAAGGCCGATCTTTACACCGGCCGCTTCCGTAACTTTCACCTGATCATATCCGAAACTGATGATCCCTGCGTCTTCGAGCGTTTTTACAGTGTCTTCATAGCTCTGTTTGCCGTAGTCTTTACTGTGATTGTTCGCAAGATTTGCCGCTTCCACAGAGGAGGACGTGAAAACATCGACATAGGAAGGATCGCCTTTAAAGGCATACTTCTTGTCCTGGCGGTCATTGGATGTGGTAAAAGTGCCCTCCATATTGACGACGGTAAGATCATCAGCCTCAAAAATATCTTTTACGGCGGAGAGGAAATAGTCTCCGCCGTTTTTCTCGTAGTAAGCATTGAAGCTTGTTGACTGATTGAAATTTTTATCCGTACCGATGGTGCAGTCGCCAACAAAACTCAGCGTGACTGTCCGTACCGGGAGCTTTGCCTGGGTTTCCTCCGGCGCCGTTTCCGTCTCTTCGACGATGTGCTGCTCACCTTCACCAATTCCGGCCAC